>JAIKYU010000076.1 GCA_024682835.1 Lachnospiraceae bacterium
GATCCTTTGTAGAAACTCTGATATAACCGAATTTTTTCATGTCAGCCTCCTTTACGATAATGATTGATAACTATCTAAAGTAGGCTACATACCACTTCTTCCGCAATATGCAACATGAAACAATCCCGCGTCGAATTCATAGTCCCCGGTGCCCTGTGTACTCTCAGTCTTTTTGTTTTCAAAGATTCCATAGATATCCCGGTCAACTATCTCGTCATAATAAGACGCGATTCTTCGAAATAGGCGGTTGTTGTTTGGCGGATGACTATTTGATATACTATATTTGATATAGGATTGTGGATCGCGCGAATCTATTTACGATGCTATTGCGATAAAGGAGGTGCGTTATGCAGGCTGAAAAAGAGTATACATGGAGTGAATTACAGCAGGCATATCCGGAGGAGTGGTGTGCTCTTATAGATGTTGTGCTCGGAGATGATCGCCACGTTCCTTTTCAGACAGCGCACTTGATCTTTCACGGTGGCCGTGATGAGGCGAGCGATAGCCTTATTGATTCCCGAAATGGAAGTAAAATGCTGATATGCACTAATACGGAACCGGTCATATCCATGGGGGGAGTTCTGGTATGATGGCATCAATCATATCACTTCCGTTAGAGATGATGTGGAAAAATAGTCCGGTGGTGCGTCTGTCGTTTGCTGACACGTCGTTTTTTGCCATGATGGACAGTGGAACCATGATGCCGATGTATTTCGGCAATCAGAATGTGTTGGAAAAGGTCCTGAATGGCCGCGTGCTGGATGAAGAGGTGACCTTGAGAGGGGCCAATGGAAAAACCGCATCTTATCGTGTAGTTGCCTGTTCTGTCATTGTAGATAAAACGACTTTCCCCAATATGAAGATGGCGTGGTTGCCTGATTCGGATTTCCAGTTCCAGTTCCTTCTGAGCTACACGATGTTCCGGGATTGTCGGATTATTCTTGATGACATGAACGGTCAATTCGAAGTCTATGCGGAGCAGGTGGCAGATATGTACTTAAGAACACCCTATATTGTTAAGGGAAACGGAAATACATATTCGTTGTGCACAAACATGTGAACGTGAACCAGTTTACCTTCACAGTGGCAGAATCCTGGTTCCTGGTGAGCAGAGCCGACACGAAACATTCGTGTCTATTACGGCATAGCACTTCATGCCGTCGTCTTCGGGGCTTTTCTTGCCTTCTTCTCCACCCTTGACGCCGCGATCTCTGCATTGATCTCGTCGAGCGTCATCTCCGGCAGGTCGGCTGCCCACTCCCGAAGTTCATAAAATGCTTTTAGCGCTTCCTCCCTTGTCATCGGCTTTTTCTCCTGCTGTATATCAGGAAGCCTTGTCGGAAAAGGAATTCCCCTCACAATTTCCATCTGCTTCATACACATGCGGAGCACCGTTGTAAGGTCTATTCCTAATGAATCGCATATCGACGTGGTATTCTGCTTTAATTCTTTGTCTACCCGGAATTGGACCAATGTCTGTTCAGCCATAGCGGTCAGCCCCTCCCGTTCCAATGCTGAGTCCATTCATTTGTATGTCTTTTGCATTGTGATATAACATAATGCATAAATCGTCAAGTATCGTCAGGTACGTATCCGTGCGGAAGCACCGGCCAAGCAACCGGGCGCTTCCTCTACTCCCACGTAAAGACCGGCACATCCCGCAGTCGAAACGCCAGCGGATCTGTCGTTTCTTCAAGCTGTGCAAGCTGCGTACGAAGCGACTCCCGCCGTTCCAAAGCCTCCCGCTGCAGATCCTGATCACCAGAAAGAACCGCCTGATCCGCAATCTGAAGAAGCATTTCGTCATACGCACGATATTCCCGCACATCATAGCGGCGGATCGCGATCATGCGGTCCATCTCCTCCATGGCCGTTCTGCCGTCTCCCTTCAGGAAGGCGACGTAACCCAGATTCTTATAGGCGGCACCGATGTAGACATTGTGCGAAAGCAGCGCCTCCGCAAGAACCTGCGCCCTTTCCTGCGTCTCGGCCGTATTCAGCAGTTCCAGCTCTGCCTGCGTCTCATGGGGCAGCCAGTACAGACACCGCTCGCAATCATGAAGCCGCAGCGCCGTGAACGGAATCAGCAGACAGCCAAAGACCAGAAAGGCACCCGCCAGTTCGATACGGATTTCCCACAGCTGCGATTTTGTCGCTCTTTTGAGCCTCGCCCGATCCTGATCCCCACTGCCCGGATCCAGACAGAGAATCAGCAGAAAAAGCAGGGAAAGATACTGAAAATGAAAATCCGCAAACGCCGACACAAGCATCAGAACAAGCAGTTCCTTCTGCAGGGCCGACTGTCTGCCGCGCAGAATCTGACAGATCAGGTAGCCTGCCAGTGCAAGCGCCGGAACAATCCCGTAGTCTAACGCCGTCTGGAGATAATCGTTGTGAACATAACGCGTCGTGTAAACCCCGTGCTGAAAGACAGGCTGCAGGTAGTAGTAGCCGGACGCGCCCAGGCCGAAGGGTCTGCGGACAAGCAGCCTGACCGCATCCTTCCAGTAAAGAAGACGGCCGAGAATCGTGCTGTCTGCCGTAAAAAACGTTGTGATTCTGCCGATATTCTGCGTGCTTCCGCCGAGGCCGACAAACAGAAGGATCAGCAGGAATGCGCCCATGACAGCTGCGACAGCAAGCATCCCTTCCCGCTTTCCCCGCCGGAAACCGGTAACCGGAATCCACAGCAGGAACAGCAGCAGCATGCTCCGGCTCCCGGTCATCAAAAGGCCCGCAAGCAGCACCCCCGCGGGAAAAACAAATCGAAACAGCACGGCAGACCGTCTGCGGTTCGCGGCTCCCTTTCCGCCTTTTTCCCAGTCTCGGTATAAAATGACCAGTCCCAGAAGAAGAAACAGTGCGCAGGTATTGGCATACTGAAAGGTGCCGCCCAGCCGGTCCGCCCGCCAGAACAATGCTTTCGCAGGTTCAAAGAAAAAGGAAAGTCCTGCGGTCAGTGTGACCGCCGTCCCCAGAAAGGGGACAAAAGACAGAATCTCCGCTTTCTCCCGATCCGTGAGCAGAAAGCACAGATACAGCCACACCAGACAGGGGGCAAGTCGCATACTTCCGACCAGATTCATCGGTGCATCCACGCTCCACACCGTGACCATCCAGGTGTAGAGGAGAAACAGAACCGGAATCAGCAGCTTGACATTGAGGCGACGGATCACGCCCGTTTTCCCGCCGCCGGATCCCGCGCTGTCATAGTGCGTTGCGCATAGGCACCGTTCCCTGCTCCGCAGAAAGAGAAACGCCGCTATGACCGCGATCAGCCCGGAGGTCATGGCAGCGTATTCATAGAAGCCTCCGGAGAGGACAACAACCGAAGAAAATGCAGCCGCGGCAGCAAGAACAGGCAGCTTCTCCGTTCCGCCGATCGTCCACTTCCGCGATCCTCCTTTGCTCAATCTTCTCTGACCGCCTTCATTTTCTTTTTGTTCTCATACATATTGTGGTCGGCTCGCTTGAACACATCTTCCACATGATGATCCTGGTCGGGATCAAACGCGGACCAGCCGATTGCCGCCGACACCTGTTCCCACGGCTCCAGGGATTTGTCATTCTTTCCGCTTTCAAGGACTCTTTCAAATTCCGCAATCTTCTCATCGATCACCCCGAAATCATCATTTGCAAGAACGATCACAAACTCGTCCCCTCCGATCCGAAACACCGGAGAATGGGAAAAGACCCGGCAGACAATGGCACATATCTTGACAATCGCCTGATTCCCCTTCTCATGTCCGAAGGTATCATTAATGCGTTTCAGGAAATTCAGATCCACCACGCCGATGCCGAAATCCCTGAAGTCCTCCGACTTCATCCGCCATTCGATCCTTTTCACCTCTTCGTCATAGGCATGCCGGTTTCGAATGCCGGTCAGCGAATCCCTTTCCGCCTGTCTGGTCATCTCCATGGCTTTTTTGTGGGCAACGGCAGCATCATCCCTCGCGGAGAGCGCATTCACCAGATAGTTTCTCATATCGTGAGAGAGACGGACGATCGCCCCGGAAAGAGATTTCAGTTCGTTTTTCGTCCGGATATCCGGCATATCGATGACCAGTGCATTCGGATCGGTCTGACCGTGACTGCGATCCGCAAGCTCCACAACCTTCGTCTCAATCAGCTGGATGGGATCCGTGATCGCGTGTCTGGTCCATGTGAGGAAAAGAACCATAAACAGAATACCGACCACCACTATGATCAGAACACAGGCCACCAGATGGTTTCTGATCACATTCCGGATCTCGGTGACAGACACATCCACACAAAGCTCGGCGAAATAATTCCCATCCGAATCATACAACGACAGAATTCCGGTATAATCGCTCCCCCATCGATCCGCCCATTCCTCGAAAAACGTGATCTCATCACCCAGATCCTTTGCGTTGTAATACTTGGCCGCCGTCTCAGGCGTGTAATCCGTTCCTGTCAGCCCGCCCAGTGTGACCTCGTTTTCCGGAATATAGTTCTTCTCATAGGTGCTCATTCCGGCAATGATATTCATGATATTGTCTTCCGGATTCGTGTTCAGTGGATCAATCACATAGATGAAATCGATGTTGTGCGTGTCCTTGATCTGATCAAAGAGCACCTGCGTTTCCAGATATTTCTGTGATTTTTCCCCTTTCGCGAGGCACTCCTTCATGTCATCCACGTCAATATTCGCGGCGGCATATCTCAGCAGGTCGGTGATGTAATCTCTGTAGCGCTGATACAGGGCATTGCGATAGCTGAAGTAGTTTACCACCGACAAAAAGGCACACAGCACCGCAATAAACAGAATGCAGCGGAACAGGATGCTTTTTTTCAGAGGCACCCGCTTTTCCTCCCGACCGTTACTCTCTGTTCCCGAATGATTCCCATTCATCGCTCAGTCCTCCCCTGTTTCAAGGATCACCCGCGCATTTTCCGCCTGAATCGCAGAATCATAGGAAAGCATCGGTTCCAGCTTTTCACCGTGAATTCTCCGGCGCACATAGTTGTTCGTGAGCCGCATGACCAACGGACTCATCGCCAGCACACCGATCAGGTTCGGAATCATCATGAGACCGTTAAAGGTGTCAGAGATATCCCATGCGATGGAGGAGGTCATCAGCGCGCCGGACAGAATCATGATCACAAACACGAATTTGTACACCTTTGTCACCACGGGTGCCTTCGCCCCGGCCAGATACTCCACCGCTTTGGCACCATAGTGCGACCAGCCGAGAATTGTGGTAAAGGCAAACAGAAGAATGGCGATGGCCACAAAATATCTGCCGTACTCCAAGCGGCCGATCCTGAAGATCGTGTTGAACGCCTCCGCCACCAGCGTGGCATCACTTCCGGTCACTGCTGTCCCCGTGTTTAAATCCACCACGCCGGAGGTGAGGATCACCAGCGCCGTCATGGTGCAGACGATGATCGTGTCCATAAACACCTCAAAGATGCCCCACAGTCCCTGCTTTACCGGTTCCCTTACATTGGAGTTGGAATGAACCATGACGGACGAGCCCAGACCCGCCTCATTGGAAAAGACACCCCGTTTGCAGCCCTGCGTGATGATCGTCTTAAAGGCCACCCCGGTGGCACCGCCCCATGCCGCATTCTTCGTAAATGCCATGCCGAAAATGTGCGCAAAGGCCGTTCCGATATGAGCCGCATTGGAAAAGATCAGCACAAGCGAACCGATCACATACGCCACCACCATGAAGGGAATGATTTTTTCTGCAACGATGGCAATCCGCTGCAGACCGCCGATCACGACAACGCCCACCAGCGCCATCAGCACCAGACCGACGAGAAGCATATACAGGGTCACATCCGTACCGCCGGAGGAGTAGAGCACCACGCCGGAGAGCGGCCGGATATCAAAAGCGGCGGTAAAATTCATCACGATCTTGTTGACCTGCCCCATATTGCCGATGCCGAAGGAGGCCAGCGCCGCACAGACGGCGAAGATCACCGCAAGTATGCGTCCCACGGTTTTCATGTTCTTATATCCGCCCAGACCGTCCTGCAAATAATACATGGCACCGCCAGACCACTCCCCCTGATGATTCTTTCTGCGGTAATAGATCCCCAGGATATTTTCAGAGTAGTTGGTCATCATCCCGAAGAAGGCGGCTAGCCACATCCAGAAAACCGCGCCCGGGCCGCCGGTGAGAATAGCGGCGGACACCCCGGCAATATTGCCGACGCCGACCGTGGCTGCAAGCGCCGTGCAAAGCGCCTGAAACTGGGAGATGGAGGCATGCTCCCCGGTATGACTGGTCACCTTGCTGTCAAACAGGGAGCCGATGGTCTTTTTCATCCAGTGCCTGATGTGTGTCACCTGGAAAAAGCCCGTCAGTACCGTCATCAGAATGCCGGTTGCGATCAGGAGCCAGACACCCACCTGGGTCCACACAAAACCGTTCACGGCATCATTGATTGTTGTCAGCCTCTCCATAAAGTCCATGCCTCAAATCCCCCTGCCTCCGCGGCGCTGAACCGTATCGATAACCACACCGCTCCATTATAGCAAAACACCTGCGGGAATACAAATCCCACAGGTGTTCTGTGACTTTCTTAAGCCAGGCATGCGCCGTTTCTTACTTGCGGTTGAACGCGTCCTTGCCCGGATACTTTGCGCCCTCTCCGAGTTCCTCCTCGATGCGCAGCAGCTGGTTGTACTTCGCAACACGCTCACTGCGGCTCGGAGCACCGGTCTTGATCTGACGAGTGTTCAGTGCCACCGCCAGGTCAGCGATGGTCGTGTCCTCGGTCTCGCCGGAGCGATGAGAGGTGACAGCCGTGTAGCCGGCTTTGTTGGCCATCTTGATCGCCTCCAGGGTCTCGGAGACGGAGCCGATCTGATTGAGCTTGATGAGGATCGAATTACCTGCGCCATTTGCGATGCCCTTGGCCAGACGCTCGGTATTGGTGACAAACAGATCATCGCCGACAAGCTGGCACTTGCCGCCAAGCTTCTCGGTCATCTTCTTCCAGCCTTCCCAATCCTCCTCGTCAAGACCGTCCTCGATGGACCAGATCGGATACTTGTCAATCAGGCTCTCCCAGTGAGCAATCAGTTCATCGCTGGTAAAGTCCTTGCCGGATTTGGGCTGATGATAGAAGCCCTTGCCCTTTTCGCTCTTCCACTCGGAAGCAGCGGCATCCATGGCCAGCACAAAGTCGTCGCCCGGCTTATAGCCCGCTTCCTTGATGGCCGCGAGGATCTTCTCGATGGCTTCCTCATCGCTCTTAAGCTTGTTCGGTGCGAAGCCGCCCTCATCACCGACAGCCGTCACGTCATTGTCGGCCTTGATGAGCTTCTTGAGGGTCTGGAAGACCTCGGCACACCAGCGCAGACCTTCCTTGAAGGAGGGTGCACCCACCGGCATGATCATGAATTCCTGTGTGTCCACAGCGCTGTCAGCATGTGCGCCGCCGTTTAAGATGTTCATCATCGGAACCGGCAGATAGTTGGCATTTGCGCCGCCGAGGAATTTGTAAAGAGGAAGCTCCAGCGCATTGGCTGCCGCACGGGCGCTCGCAATGGAAACCGCCAGAATGGCGTTTGCACCGAGCTTGCTCTTATCCTTGGTACCGTCCGCCTTGAGCATGGCCGCATCCACTTCATATACATTCATCGGATCCAGACCGACAATGGCCTTGGCGATTTCCTTGTTGATGTGCTCAACTGCCTTGCTAACGCCCTTGCCGCCGAAACGCTTCTTGTCGCCGTCACGAAGCTCAAGTGCCTCGAATTCGCCGGTGGATGCGCCGCTGGGAGCCGCTCCGCGACCCACGGTGCCGTCATTTAAGGTGACCTCCGCCTCAACGGTCGGATTGCCGCGGGAATCAATGATTTCTCTGCCGATGACTTTTTCGATCTGAAGATAACTCATGTGTATTGCCTTCCTTTCCTTCGCAGTGACTGTGAACGATATTTGCCGGAAACCCCGACCCTCTCATTTTAAGACCACAGGGCCGTCCTGTCAACGAAAACAGGCGTTATTATGGTCTTTCCCAACCGGAGGGCAAAAAGGCTTTTGTGTTCGCAATCATATCATCGATCAGCAGACGCACATCCGTTTCGGTACAGTCATGCCCTTTGACCAGCGGATCATTCATGAATGCACGCACCAGCAGATTTCTGTCACAAGCCGCCGCCGCGCGCCAGGTCAGAGCGTGATTTTCAATATGGGGCATGAGCAGAGCACGAATCTGCTCCGGTACAGGACCTGCATCAATCGGACGGATATGGTCTCTGGTAAAGACCGCATTGGTTTCGACGACGGCGTCGGAGGGAAGATTGGGAATCTGCAGCGCACGATTGGGGATATTCACATTGCTGACGAAGCGGGAAAGACCGCACAGTGCCTTGATGAGAAGGATTCCCTCCTCGCCGGTGGGTGTGAGTGCCATTTCCTCCTCGCCGGAAGAAAGGCGTCCGGCTCTTGCCAGGCGCTCCTTCAGATCCTCCTTGCGCCATTTAACCGAGGTCAGCGTGAAATCCCAGGACGCTGCCGTTGCAGGATCTTTGAGATATTCACTGCCCGGCATAAATTCCGCCAGATGTCTGTCGCCGGCCGCCGCGATCAGACCGAAACGCCTGAAGAGATCCATTTTGACACGGTGGGCGCAGATAAAGTTGGCGTTCAGCCAGTTTTCGCTATCCAGCCGGATGCCCTCATCGAAGTGCTTTTCGATAAAGCTTTGATAGACCGGGAACAGATCGATTCCTCCGTAGCTCGCCTCCGTAAACCAGGTGAAATGATTGATGCCGATCACATTGACAATCACGTCATGCCAGTCCGCAATCCGTTCCCCTGTCTCCTTTTCATAGATCTCCTGCAGAACCTTCTGGGTTCCGAAGACCTCATGGCAGCACCCGAATGCCTTGATCCCCGGAAAGGTCTCATAAAGTGCCTTCACGCACAGCGACATCGGATTCGTGTAGTTGATGACCCATGCTTCGGGAGCGTATGTCTCTATCGCCTTTGCAATTTCCACAAACATGGGGATGGTGCGGATCGCCCGAATCATTCCCCCGGGTCCTGCCGTATCACCTACCGACTGCCAGATCCCCAGCCGCTCCGGCAGATGCACATCGCTCTCCATCTCATCAAAAGTGCCCGGCAGAATGGAGATCACAACAAAATCGCACCCCGTCAGCGCCTCCTGCAGCGTGCTTTTCACCTCAAATCGCCAGCTGCCCTTCGCTTCGTCTCTCGCCATCAGATGATTCCCGATGGTCGCGTTGACAGCGGCGGCCTCCTCATCGATGTCATAGAGACGAACCTCTCCGGAGATCTCGTCATCCAGCGCGAGATCCGTCATAAACGTCCATGCCCAGCCGCGGGAGCCGCCTCCGATATAGGTGATGACCGTATCCTTGATTTTGCCGTTGTTCCAAACCATTCCTTCCGTCCCCCTTTCCGTGAAACCGAGCAGGGGCGATGAAATCTCCCTGCGCATCTAAACAGCCGCCCGTCTCCCGGCAGGAGACAGGCGGCTGGCTTTTATAATCCGTCAACCGGATACCGGTTTTGCATCATACGCTCAGCAGATCCCTGTACCAGCGAAGCGCCTCAATATAGGCCTGATAGACAGGCTCGAAATCAATGTCCGCCAGCACAAGCAGACGTGACACCTCATGCCAGGAAGCGTCCTCATATTCCCTGATGAAATTCAGAATCGGAGCCAGATCGCCGGTGTTGCGGATCAGGGCATCTTCAATGTTCTTTGACACCTGCACGCTCTTCAATGCTTCATCCATGGGCTTGTCCAGCATAATGTCGAGAATGGAGAACAGTCCCATCAGGAACAGCTCCGCGGAAAGACCGCCGATATTGTAAAGCGGCGCCAGGTTTTCTGCGAATTTGGCACGCAGAAGCGAAAGTCTTGTGATCTCGCTGGGCTTGTCCGCGCAGAGCTCCCTGGTGACCGCCGTGTTGATCCAGCGCTTGAGTTCCTTCTGACCGAGCATGGCTGCCGCATGGCGGACCGAGGTGATCTCGGAATTGCGTGTCATGTGATTGACCATCTCCAGCAGTGAAAGCACCAGAGCCGTATCGTGGCCGATCACATCCGCTGCGTCCGTCAGGTCAAAATCGGGGCTGTTAACGACATTGAGCAGCTCGATATAGGTAGCCTTCAACGGCGCCACTTCCTTGTCGGATTCCACCACCGGCATGCGGAAAAACTCGCCTTCATACAGATTGTATCCGCCGTCGGCAGTCAGGACATCATAGTCCTCCTGGGAATTGACGTTGACCGCGCAGAGCTTGATCTTCGGGAAAAGCTTGCCGAAATAGATCTTGGCCTGGGCGATGTTGATCTTTCGATGGTCAAGCAGGATATAGTCAAGGAGCCTTAAGATCTCTCGATAGGCCTCGAACTGCCGGATCTCCAGCTTGCGGATCGCCAGCTTGTAGCCCTCTATCTTGAGTTCATTCAGACGGCTTAAATAACTCTCCTCCGGTGTGACGGAAGAGTCAAAAAGCAGGACGATCTTTTCGTGCGGCGCCTCACAGAGGGACGAGATGTCCGTAAAGATGTTGATGTTGTTGAGCTCGATAAAGATCTCCTGATCATCGGCAAGAGTCCCCGCACCGACGCTGTCTACGATCTCCAGTCCTGGAATCTGCGCTGCGCCGTCCAGGCGTCCGATTCCTTCAGCGGAAGGGCTGAGAAAGGAATTCTCGCGCTGCGTAAAGATGGAATACGCACACACCTTCATGTCACCGTCAAACAGGGGGATCAATGTCGCTAGCATAGGGCGTCTCTCCTTTAATCAGTGGGTTTTGTCTGCAACATAGCATCGATGTCCCAAACAGGACATATAGTTATCCACTGCACATTATAGCATAAAAAAGCCGCCGCGAAAAGAAGAATTTTTCGCGGCGGCGCTTTTTATTCAATCGGTTATTTCTTATCAGCCGATCGTCGTGTACATGAAGTACTTGTAACCCAGCGGATTGGAGAAGAAGCCCTTCACGCTGTCGTCAATCATGTAGATATCCGTATAGAAGTAAAGCGGGCAGATGCAGCCGGTGGACATCAGCAGATCCTCTGCGCGGTGCATCAGCTTGTAGCGGGTCTCCTTGTCCGTGCAGGTCTTGATCAGACCGATGATCACATCATAGGTCTCCGCCCAGGTGCCGTCCACAACCTTGGTGTCGTAGCCAAGATCCGTGAGGTCGAGGCTGTATGCCTTGACGTCTGCATTCGCACCCTTGCCGAACTGGACATCGTTATTGCCGGAGCCGCTCGTCCACATGTCGAGGAAGGAGCTCGGGTCGTTGTAGTCCGCCAGCCAGCCGTTGCGCGCGATGGAGTAGTCGCCGCTCTTACGGGTCTCAAGGAAGGTCGCCCACTCCTGATTCTCCAGATTCATGGTGATGCCGACCGCCTTCATGGCATTCTGCAGGTACTCGCCGATGGCCTTGTGGCTCTCGCTGGTGTTGTACAGATAGGTCAGGGTCGGGAAATTCGTGAACTGCGCGGTCGCTTCGTCAAAGGTGTAATACTTCTTCAGGGTCTCCAGCGCGCTGCCCCAGTTGGTCTCAAAGGCTTCACGGGAGACATCGTAATAACCGGGATAGCTGTTGCCGCCCGCATTCTTGTAGAACTCACTGCCGTCCGCATCGGTCATACCCATGGCGACGAAGGAGGAAGCGGGAACCTGACCTGCCTGGCCGATCTCTTCCACGATGTAGTTGCGGTCAAACAGCAGGGAAATCGCGTTGCGGATTTCATTCTTTGCTTCTTCCGCCTCTTTTCCGGTCAGACCCAGATCCGCAGGAAGAATTTCTTCATTAATATTCCAGCAGACATAGTAGGTGCCGATCTGACCCGCGACGACAAACTCGTCCGGATACTTCGTCTTGAGGTTGGCGATCTCGTTGGTCGGCACATCGTCGATCATCTGCCAGCTGCCGTTCTCAAAGTTGGTGAGCTGATTGTTGGCATCATCCGAGAGGTAGAAATTGATCTTCGGCATGGTGACGCTCGCCGCGTCATAGAAGCTGTCATTCTTTGCAAGGGTGATCACGCTGTTGTGATCCCAGGCCGTCATGGTGTAGGGGCCGTTGCAGACCAGCGTGGAAGGATCCGTCGCCCAGCTCTCATTGGCAACCGCATCCGACTTGACAGGCATATAGGTCGGGAATGCAAGCAGCTCATTCCAGAACGCCACCGCATTGTTCAGCGTGACGACCAGCGTCTTGTCATCGGTCGCCTCGACCGCCAGTGCGCTGCCGTCTCCCTCGGAAGCTTCCTCATAGCCCTTGACGACCTCAAACATGTAGCCGTAGTCCGCCGCCAGATCCGCGGATGCTGCACGCTTCCATGAAAACTCAAAATCGCCGGCAGTCAGATCGCTGCCATCGCTCCATTTCAGGCCATCCTTGAGTGTGTAGGTGTAGGTCACCGTCCCGTCGGTATTCTCCACGCCATCGGGCAGCTCTGTTGCGAGATCCGGAACGATCTCCAGGGTGCCGTCGCTCTTCTGTCCCCACTTTGCAAGACCGGAGAACATGTGCAGGATCATGGTCGCACCGTCCACCGAGCTGTTGAGCGCGGGATCAAGCGTGGCCGGTTCGGAAGCGAGACAGACATTGAGTCCGTCGGCGGTCGCAGCACCTGCTCCCGTATCGCTCGCAGCATCCGTCGACTGACCGGATTCCGCCGGTGATGTGGTGCCGCCGGATGCACCTCCGCACGCCGCAAGGCTCACGACCATGCTGCCGGCAAGCAGGATTGAGAGTAACTTCTTCTTCATAATGATTTCCTCCTCCTTCTTCCGGAAGCCCAAAAGCTTCCAAATCAAAAGCGTGCCCCTGTGGACACGCCTTCGTGAACTCACGGCGCGAATTATATCACACCGCGGCCGATTTGTAAACCATTTCATCTTAACTACTCGCCATGACCCATCTTTTCCGCGCACTCGAGATGATGGCAGGCCACAAAATGACCTTTTTCAACCTCCTTGAACTCCGGCATGGATGCCCCGCAGTCCTCCTTCGCATAGGGGCAGCGTGTCCGGAACGGGCAGCCGGACGGGGCGTTCAACGGACTCGGAATATCGCCCTCCAGCACGATCCGCTTATTCTCCCGGGCAACCTTCGGATCCGGCACCGGCACAGAGGAGAGCAGGGATTTGCTGTAGGGGTGAAGCGGGTGATCGTAAATCTCATCGGCGTCCGCCATCTCCACCATCTTGCCGAGATACATCACGGCGATCCGGTCACTGATATGCCGCACGACCAGCAGATCATGCGCAATAAACAGATAGGTCAGTCCCAGCTTGTCCTGCAGTTCATCAAACATATTGATGACCTGTGCCTGAATGGACACATCCAGCGCCGAAACCGGCTCATCGCAGACAATAAACTCCGGATTGACGGCCAGCGCTCTGGCAATTCCGATGCGCTGCCGCTGACCGCCGGAAAACTCATGGGCATAGCGCGAAGCGTGCTCGGAATTGAGTCCGACGTAATCCATGAGCTCCAGCACCCTCGCCCGGCGTTCCTCTTTTGTTTTATACAGTCCGTGTACGTCCAGCGGTTCCGCGATGATATCGGAAACAGTCATGCGCGGATTTAACGAGGAGTAAGGATCCTGAAACACCATGGTGGCTTTTTTCCGAAACCGGGCCAGCTGGGCCCGGGTTTTCACCTCGCTGCCGTCATAGATGATCTCTCCTGCTGTCGGCTTATACAGCTGCAGGATGGTCCGTCCCACCGTCGTCTTGCCGCAGCCGGATTCTCCGACAAGCCCCAGTGTCTCTCCCTTTCTGATGGTAAAAGACACGTCATCCACCGCTTTCAACGGCTTCGTTCTAAAAAAACCGACCGTTACCGGAAAGTATTCCTTCAGATGCCTGATTTCCAGCAGGTTCTTTGCTTCACTCATCCGCCTGTCCTCCCTCCGGCGCTTCCTGCCGCAGATTCATCCAGCAGGCCGCCTGATGCATATCGTTGATCTGGATCCGTTCGGCGCGTTCCCTCAGACAGATCTTCATCGCCTGATCACATCTGGGCGCAAACGGGCAGCCCTTCGGCATGTTTAACAGATCGATCGGCGTGCCGGCAATCGGTTCCAGCTTTCGGCCGTTGTTTTCCGCCGTCGGAATCGATCGCAGCAACCCCTTGGTGTATTCGTGCTTCGGATTGTAAAAGATCTCATCCGCCGTTCCCTGCTCGCAGATCGATCCGGCATACATGACGATGACCTCGTCACACATCTGCGCAACGACGCCGAGATCATGCGTGATCATGATGATCGCCATGCCCAGTTCCTTCTGCAGACTGCTCATCAGATCCAGAATCTGAGCCTGAATCGTCACGTCCAGCGCCGTCGTCGGCTCGTCCGCGATCAGAATATCCGGCTCGCAGGCAAGCGCCATGGCGATCATGATCCGCTGCCGCATACCGCCGGAAAATTCATAGGGATACTGCTTCATTCTTTTTTCCGGCTCATTGATTCCCACCAGCCGGATCATCTCCACCGCGCGCTCCCTCGCCTGCTGCTTGTTCCGGTCCGTGTGCAGAAGAATCGCCTCCATCAGCTGATGGCCGATGGTATAGGTCGGATTGAGCGATGTCATCGGATCCTGGAAGATGATCGAAATCTTGTTTCCGCGGATGGTTTTCATCATCCGCTCACCGGAGCCCACCAGCTCCTGTCCGTCGTATTTGATGGAACCGGACACGATTTTTCCGGTTCCCGCAAGAATCTGCATGATCGAATAGGCCGTGACCGATTTGCCGGAACCGGACTCTCCGACGATCCCGAGCACCTTTCCGCGGTCCAGGTTGAAGGATATGCCGTTTACCGCCTTTACCTCCCCT
Organism: Lachnospiraceae bacterium; assembly: GCA_024682835.1. Lineage (GTDB taxonomy): Bacteria > Bacillota > Clostridia > Lachnospirales > Lachnospiraceae > Butyrivibrio. Next base: position 14,829 of record JAIKYU010000076.1, read on the forward strand.
GCGTCCGTGAAGAAGGAGGTGTGAAGATCTCTAACTTCCAACAGCTGACTCATGTGTCACCTCCTTACTGATTGAGCTTGGGGTCAAACGCGTCGCGCAGACCGTCGCCGAATAGATTGAGAGACAGCACGATCAGGGAAATCACGATCGCCGGTATGACCAGCCGGTACGTGTAACTGGAAATACCGTTCAGCGCATCGGAAGCCAGCGAACCGAGGGAAGGCATCGGCGCGTTGACGCCCAGCCCCAGAAAGGACAGGTAGCTCTCCGTAAAGATCGCCGAAGGAATCTGCAGCGCCGTCGAAATGATGATCACAGAAAAACAGTTCGGAATCAGATGCTTCAGAATGATCCAACGTCCCTTTGCACCAGTTGCCTCAGCCGCCAGCACATATTCCCGTTCCCTGAGCGACAGGATCTGACCGCGGATAAGCCTTGACATGCTCACCCAGTACAGAAGGCCGAACACGATAAAGAGACTGATGATATTGGAGCCGATCCTCGCCAGAACCGTTCCCTCCAGCTTGTCCGCCAGCGTGGTCTTGAGCACTGAGGACAGAAGGATCACCATCAGCATATCCGGCAGGGAATAGATGATATCCACGATCCGCATGATGACCAGATCCACCTTGCCGCCGCAGTAGCCTGCAATCGAGCCCACCATCATGCCGATGATCAGAACGATTATGCTCGCGAAGAAACCGACCGCCAGCGAAATACGCGTTCCGTATACGATACGGATGAAGTAATCACGTCCCGCCGAATCCGTACCGAACACATGCGGCATCACGGATTCTCCCGCATCAAGCATCTGCTGTTCCGTCCGGGAATATTCAAAGGGTCTCAGATTCTGAAAGGAAGCATCCATCGGCTTGCCGGGCACATTGCCCAGCATCTGCTCGTAGGAATACGGCCAGAACAGCGGTACGAAGATCGCCGCCAGAGCGATGAGCAGAATCACGATCATACTGACCGTCGCCACCTTGTTTTTCAACAGACGCTTCACACCGTCCCTGAAGAAGGTGCTGGACGGACGCATCTGCACCATATATTCCTTTTCCGCCTCGGTTGCCGGAAGAAAATCCTCCGGACTCAGGTTTTGTTGTACACTGAATGGTTTGCCGTTCATTTTTGCATAACTCCTGTTGGTAACGTGCGTTATTGTATCGTTTGTTATTATATCGCCTGTTATTATATCATCTGCTATTGTATTGGTCGTTTATTCCAATGTGATCCGGGGATCCACCACCTTGTACAGAATATCACCGACCAGATTCATCACTACGATGAGGATCGCCAGCACGATCGTCGTCCCCATGACCAGCGGATAATCGCGTCCGGTAATGGAATTGACGAAGGCGCGTCCGATTCCCGGCACCGCAAAAATCTGCTCCACCACCAGTGAACCCGTCACAATGTAAGCCAGCATGGGACCGAAGTAGGTGATCACCGGAATCAGGGAATTCTTGAGCGCATGTCCGAAGATGATCCGCCATTTGGATACGCCCTTGGCTTTTGCGGTCCGGATATAATCCTGTCCGAGCACGTCCAGCATCGATGATCGTGTCAGCCTGGTGATGTAGGCCATCGGGTAGAGCGAGAGCGTGATGACCGGCAGAATCAACCCCCCTTTTGCGGCGCCGTTAGCCGGCAGCACGGCAAGCTTGACCGCGAAAAGTGCCAGAAGGAGAGACCCCATGATGAAGGAGGGCATGGAGACAAATGCCGTTGTGATCACCATAATCACCCGATCGATGACTCTGTTCCTGCGAAGCGCGGCGATGGAGCCAAGGATAATGCCCGTGATGAGCGCGATAAACGCGGCGATGAGTCCCAGCCTGACGGAGGTCTTCATGCCGTCCATGATAATATCAATCACATCCCGGCCACGGGATTTGAGGGAGGGTCCGAAATCGAATCTCGTGACAATATCCTTGAGATAGGTCAGATACTGCACGATCAGGGGCTTATCAAGCCCGTATTTGGCCTCCATCGCCTTGCGGACAGTCTCTGTCACCGCCTTTTCCCCGACAAAGGGGCCGCCCGGCACGGCGTGCATCACGAAAAAGGTGACAGTGATCACGACCCATACCGTAACAACGGCCAGAATCAGCCGCTTGACAATATACATCAGCGTCTTGGTGTTCATGAATTCTTAAGCCTCCTCATTGACACTTGCGACATGATACTCCAGCGAGATCACTTCTCTGCGTTCATGCTGACCGTACATCTGGTAAAACCGTTTGACGATCTCACCGGCAACTTCCCTGACATAAGTTTCCTGCTCATCCACAAAAATGACGATTCGCTGCGTGGAGGAATAGGTACAGACCGCCTCCGGATCATGCACGATCTCCATGATCGCCTTGTCCACAAGGTCAAGCGCATGATCCCGCTGCTCCACCGAAATCTCCGCACCCTCTCCCAGGCGGAGTGTGAACATAATAAGTTCAACATGCTTCCTTCGATCCTTGACCACATCGGAGATGAATTCGTACATGCGTAAGAAATCCTGCTGCCCGAGCACCATTGCATCGGAGAAGTTGTCCTTGGCCCGGATCGCCTCCACCAGGTTGGATAACTCCTGCCTGGAGAGATCCTCCTCCATGTCGGCGACCTGCTGATAGAAATAGAAGGAATCCTTGCCGGACTGCTTCATGAAATACAGCGCCTTATCCGCTTCAGCCAGCGCCTCGGTAAAGGACTGTCCGAGATGATCATGAACCGAGATACCGACAGAGGCGGTAAGCTTTCCGCCGGTATCCATCGCGATAAAGCGGATCCCTTCCAGCAGCTGCTCCATCTGCTCCGAAATGGCTTTGTTATCCGAAACCCCCGGCACAAAGCACAGGAATTCATCACCGCCGAAACGGGAGACAATGATGTCCGGATTCATACACTGCAGAAGATCAACGATCTGCAGAAGATAAAAATCTCCCATGCGAACGCCCTGCTCGCGGTTGATGCGACGCATCTCATCAATGTTGATGTAGAACAGGTACCCCGGATTCTCGCGCATCGCAACGGTGATAAACCGCTCCCCTGCGCTGCGGTTGTAGACCTTGGTCAGCTGATCCTTCTGCGCCGTCTCCACCAGCTGCCTGGACTGGTCTTCGATCACGCGGTTCAGCAGGCGGTTGGCGCCGTCGAGCTCCTCCGGAATCTCATTCACCATGCCGCTTCCGTCCAGACGATCAAGGAACCTGAGAAAGGCATCCGTGACCTTGGGATCAAACTGCGTCCCGCGGCAGCGCCTGATTTCATCAATCACAACATGATGGCCAAGGTGCTTCCGGTAGATTCGGTTGGAGGTCATCGCATCATAGGAATCAGCCATACAGATGATCCGGGCGATCATCGGGATCTCGTCGCCCTTTAAGCCGTTCGGATATCCCTTGCCGTCATACCGCTCATGATGGTATTTCGCGCCGACGTCAAGGTCGGGCATCATGGCCACATCCTTCAGAATGTCACCGCCAAGGGTGGTGTGCTTTTTCATGAGCTCATATTCCGCCTCGTTAAGCCGTCCGGGCTTGTTAAGCACCGCATCCGGAACACCGATCTTGCCGATGTCATGCAGCAAGCCGATGTAGCGGATGCGTTCGACCTCGTCCTCGCTCATGCCCATTTCTCTGGCTATCTCTGCAGAGTAGTCCGACACGCGCCTGCTGTGACCCTTGGTGTACTCATCCTTCGCATCAATGGTATTGGCGATGGTTTCGATCGTCTGAAAGGTCATGCGCTGAATCTGTCTGGTTTTTTCATCCAGCCGGTCGATATACTGACCGTTGAGCTTATGTACGTCGTTATAAATCCGTGCGGCCATCCAGCAGCCGGCGAAGCACAGGAGCAGAATCCCGGTCTGGATCTCAATATCCCTTGTGTCTGCCCTGGAAACTCCGTCAATCAGAAACCACTTGCCGATAAAGATGAGATTGATCACCATGGCGACGACCCCCGTACCGACAATCAGCGGCGGATCGTGGTAAAGAATCAGCATGGACAGAAGCGGTAGAATGTAGGTGAAGACCAGATGGGTGTTTGCCGTGGCCATACAGAAAATATACATGACGAAAAATCCGGAAACCAGATAATATCGAAGTGTACGTGCTTCGGGATTCTTCCGGTACAGCAGGACGCACAGAAGCAGAATCAGACAGTTGACCAGCATAAAAAGCAGTGCATAGCCCAGCGTGCGCTGTCCCTTGTAAACCTCTGCAAGATAACCGACAAACAGGACGCCGACAATGACCCCCCAACCGAGAACAATATCGCGATTGATCCTTTTTTCCAAGCTGATCACCTCATGCTCCCTGCTCTTTTCATTGTCCATATCCGGCTCCCATCACATCCGTTGCCGCGGCACCCTGACGGTTTCAGGCGCATCAGGCCGGATCCTTCCGGCACAACGACAAAAACCAGTTCATTATATCATCTTTTCCGCACAATAGAAAGACGATTTACACGGATATCTCCGCTTCCATGCCCAGCGCATCCATGTTATCCGCAAGCACCGGTTTTACGTGTTCTTCAAGGAAGCGTTCCACCTGGTGCACACTCGCCCCGATGTAGCGTGTGGGATCCAGGTTTTTCCGAAGAGTTTCCTCATCCTGATGGAAACGGTCGCTCGCTGCAATCCGCGAAAGCAGGTCGTTGTCGCCCCCCTCCTCTTTGACGACCCTTCCCGCCGCCATGGACAGACGGCGGATTTCCTCGTGCAGCTCCTGCCTGTCACCGCCGGCCGCCACCTCGTCCATCAGGATGTTTTCCGTCGCCATGAACGGAAGCTCTGCCAGCAGATGCTTTTCAATCACCTTCGGATAAACCACCAGTCCCCCCGTCACATTGATGCACAGATCCAGTATACCGTCCACAGCAAGGAAAGCCTCCGCCACCGAGAGCCGCTTGTTGGCCGAATCATCCAGCGTTCGCTCAAACCACTGGGAGGACGCGGTAAGCGCAGGATTCAGACTGTCCGCAATCACAAACCGCGCCAGCGCGCAGATCCGCTCACTCCGCATGGGATTGCGTTTGTAAGCCATGGCCGATGATCCGATCTGATCCTTCTCAAAGGGCTCCTCAACCTCCTTCAGATGCTGAAGGAGGCGGATATCCGTCGCCATCTTGGAGGCTGTGACCGCGATACCGGTCAGGACATTGACCACGCGCAGATCCTCCTTTCTTGTGTAGGTCTGACCGGAAACGGCCACGCAGTGATCAAATCCCATCTTTTCCGCAATCATCGGATCCAGCCGGTCCACCTTGTTGTAATCTCCGCCAAACAGCTCCAGAAAAGAAGCCTGCGTCCCCGTCGTGCCCTTGGAGCCAAGCAGCTTCAGCCCCTTCAGACAGACATCCAGATCCTCCAGGTCCAGCAGATAATCCTGCAGCCAGAGGCAGGCTCTTTTTCCGACACTCGTGGGCTGGGCGGGCTGAAAATGGGTGAAGCCGAGGGTCGGCTGCGCCTTGTGGCGCTCCGCGAATTTCGCGAGCCGGTCAATGACATTGATCAGTTTTTTCCGCAACAGCAAAAGCCCCTCACGCATCACGATGACATCGGTATTGTCGCCGACATAGCAGGAGGTTGCCCCCAGATGAATGATCCCTTTTGCTTTCGGACACTGCTGCCCGTATGCATACACATGACTCATGACATCGTGCCGGACTTCCTTCTCGCGTGCGCGGGCCACGTCGTAATTGATATCCTCCGCGTGCTCCTTCAGCTCCGCAATCTGCTCATCCGTGACAGGCAGACCCAGCTCCTGCTCCACCTCGGCAAGCGCAATCCACAGCCTCCGCCAGGTGCGGAACTTGAAGTCCGGTGAAAAAATATACTGCATTTCCCTGCTCGCATAGCGTTCGGAAAGCGGGCTCTGATAACGGTCAGAAGACATTTCGGTTCCCTCCTTGTTAAATATCGGTTGTTATTATACAGTGACGGTTCGTGCCACCATGTCCAGAATTTCATCCGCGTATTCCGGATAATCTCTCGCCAGACGTTCAATCTCCTCCCCGGCGCGGCCCTTCACCTTTCGTTCATTGTAGTCCATGCGCTCTCTAAGCGACTGACGCTGCCTGTTGAGATGATGCCTGATCTCAACCTCCTCCCTGGGATCAGCCAGACCGGCCAGATGATCCAGCCAGACATCCGGATACTGCAGCCGGAAATTGCGAAGCAGCTGAAGAAGCTCCCTCTGGGATTCCATCATGGTCTTCTCCGAACCGCGAAGCTTCGCCCGATCCTCCTTTTCCTTTTCGTACAGGTCAGAGAGGCGGCGCAGCTCCTCCGCGTTTTTCACATTGTACTTCAGCACCATATAGTTCAGCAGGTTCTGATTGTTGACATAGCGGATTTTAACCGTGTTCTGCAGCATGATCAGACGGGAGATCCCGCTGACAGCCCCTTTTCGTTCTTTTTCCGCATTCTGAGCCTTAAGGTACAGCGCCGTCACAGCCAGCGCCGCAAAAAGGATGGTAAGCAGATATCCATATGTGACATTCAGCCTGAATACTCTGCTCATGGCAAACAGCACCACAAACAGCGCCACCGCGAGAAAAGCCGCAACCACAATCAGTGTCCGCGATGTGGCAATGGTGCGGTCGATTTCATCCAGGCGGTAGTCGTAGGCTTCCCGCTCGCTGTCCAGACGCCGCAGGTCATTGGTGACCTTTTTCCGGTAATCCTCCGCCTGCTGCATTCGGTTGATGGTCTCAGCCGTCTTTGACCCGAGCTCATTCATCCGGTCATACTCCGCCTGAGGCATCTGAACCTCTCTGTTGTAAAACTGCTCCCTCCCGCGGCCCGCATCGAGAATCCGCTGGGCAAGCTTCGCAATCTCCTCCCGCTGCTTTGCGGGCAGGGCGTCAATCTCCTCAAGATCATGCAGATAGCCTGTGACGGTGCGGTATTCGTACTCGAGATTATCCATCTCGACCTGCGCCTCAGCGATCTGCTCAAGACAGGCATTGACGAATTCCCGCCGTTCTGCCGGATCATCCATATTCATGGATTCCCGGCTGTACACAATCTCGTTCCAGTTGCCCGCTTCCTGCGGTGCCGGCCTGCGCCGCGTCTTCCGACCGGACGGACGCCGTTCCCCGGATCGGGGCATTTTCTCCTTCACGGGGGATTCCGGTTTTCTGGTACGCCTTTTGACACGGCGTTTGATCAGGCGCGGACTCATCCGAGCATTCTCCGCATGCAGGCGCGTGCTTCCTCTTCCGCGCCTGCAGCTTCCTCGTCAAAAGCCGACAGCTTCCCCGTATCCAGATAGACTCCCAGGGTGTTGACCAGATGATTCTCCGGACCCGCCGCAAAAAGATCGGACATTTCACTCATCCTTGTCTCCAGCGTGAGCGATTCCGGGGAGAGCTCCGGACGGTCTCCGATGATCCGGATGTACTCCTCCTCGCTCATGGAAAGCCTGAGCGCCGACAGATACGCCTCTTTTACTTCGCGATCCCCGGAGAGGGAGAACGCCTTTTCCATGCAGGACGCGGCGGCGGCATAGTGGAACAGCTTTGCGTACACCACCCCCTCATCGTAATAGAGCCTTGCCAGCACCACCGGCGGCTGTTCCCTCCGGTCAAAGGCCTGCAGCCGGTTCACCGCCTCCGTGAGGCGGTTTTCCCGGATCAGGTATTCGATGATCCTGAATTTTTTCTCCACGCCGTCTCTGGTGTCTCCGCTTCTGACCACCTCTTCGATCCGCGAGATCTCCTCGGGCGGATAGAGACGGATATACTCCAGTACGGTGCCCGCAAAAGCCGACAGGGAGCATTTTTTGCGAAGCAGCTCCCTGAGCTCATCAGCCAGAGGGCGCAGCATACACTCCTTTTCCAGCCAGTCGCACAGAGACTCCGAAAAGCTGTCCATCGTCAGCAGATAGTCGTTATGGGCAATCAGGTAGCATAGCTCCTCCGCGGAAAAAATCCTCGCCTCCAGAAACGGAAAGCCGTACGGTTTTTCTGCCAGCTTTCCCGTACACAGGATCGGCTCGGACACCAGACCGTCAGCCAGCACGCCGCTCTGGGCATCTCCTCCTTCCCCCAGACTGATAAACCGTTCCCAGTGCTCCCCCGTGGAGGGAAAGAAATCCCCGAAGCCCAGGTCCAACACTGACAGTCTAACCCGATCCACGGAAAACATGGTGAGCTCCACAGCCAGTCTCGTCGCGCGCCGTTCCCTTGCCGCCACATGCCCCAGGCCGTCCAGTTCGAGGATTTCCGATCGTTTTGCTCCGGCGGACAGCGGCGTGATTTCCAGTGCGATCCGTTCATCCTTGTCAAGAATCAGATCAAGAGACGCCCTGGCATCGTACCAGCTCGTTCCGGCATCCAGCAGCGCGTGATAATGGGACTCACCCTGTTTTTTCAGACGGATCCCCACATTGGCCATCAGCTTGTCCGGTCCGAGGAAAACGGTCTGTGCTCCCTGATCCGGCGAAGACTGTTCACGAAGACTGATGACCGCCCCTTTGCTGAACAGATTGTTGCCAAGGTATGCTTTTCTGCCGCGGCAGATATATTCCAGCGATTTTGAAAGCCACGATTCGTCAAATCCGTCCCCCAGCAAAAATACAGAAGAAACAATGTGACCGGAAATCCGCTCCGTAACCAGTGTCAGAAACTCTTCATCCCGCGTTTGTGCGTCTTCTGCGGAAAGCGCCTTCTCCTCCCCTCTGACCACGCTTGCCACAAAGGGTCTTGTGTGGTGGTTGAGCACATGCCGATAGCTGATCAGCTTTCCGTTCTTGCACCAAAATGCCAGAACTTCGTGAATTCTGATCTCCTCCGGCTGATCCGCCAGGTAGTGGTGCAGGCTTTCCGCATGGGTGATCCAGTCGATGCTCCGGGCACCGGGCATGCTTTCTTTCAGATGACTGCGCAGCGCCTGCAGCACTTTTCCCGCCGTCTCATCCGGCTCATCTGTGGTGAATCGGAGTGCGTCAATGATCTGCAGCCCCTCCCCGGCTCCGGCGACCTCCATCACGAGAAAAGAAAGCAGCTTCTTCACGTAGAGTGCCAGGAGAGCTGTCCCCTGATATCGTTCTCCGCCGATGGTTGCCGCGCGTCCTTCCCGGGCCAGGCTCATCAGATCACCCGCACTCTCGGCCTTTCGCTCCGCCACGGCCCGTTCGGCCTCTCTGCCGAAAATCCAGGCACCGTCCGTAACGCGCCTGGCGAGAGACAACGGCACATCATAGACCTCGGATCCCTGTACCTCGGACAGCGTCTCTGCCTCCGACTGGTCGGAGCGCAGGTAACTCACCTGTGCGGATCGGTCGTCCAGCTCGATCCCGACGAGGAGTCTGCCAGTCTTTTTCTGCTCGATCATCAGCGCCATATCATTCCTTCTCCCCCGGCAGCGGGAACAGTCTGTCACTCATAAAGGTGTTTCGGTACAGCGCATACAGAAGATCCCTGACCGCTGCGCGGTCATTCTGCGTTCTGGCGCGTATGAGCCGGCTGGTAAGCGCAAACCGGCTCTCCCCTTCCTCCGGATCCTCCATCAGGGAAAAGGTGATCATTCCGCCGGCAATCAGCCGATCCTTTCCCTGCTTTCGCGCCGTGATATAATACCGGGCACTTTCCCCGGGGAAGAGCACCTCTCCGTGTGTATAGCAACCGGGATACGGCTCTTTCATCCGCCGCGGCACAAACTCGCCGCCTGCTTCCCGTGCAAGGTGGATCGTCAGCGCAAGCCCCGGCGAAGCGGCGATCTGCACGTAACGCATACCGTCTCCAAGCGCCAGTGCCGGCAGGGAGCCCCGATAGGCATACAAAAACGGCATCCCGAGCTCGGCCTCCGTGAGCCGTGACAGAAAATCTGAGGTAACCTGTGCATCTGCTGTGCCGGGAGCCATGGACGCGCAAAACTTAAGCCAGGCCAGCCGGCAGCTTGCGGGAAGCTCCTCTCCGGAGAGCGACAGGGTGCGAATCCGTTCTGCCATCACGGAATTGATCGGCACGTCCCGGATCAGATACTCTCCGGATGCCCGTGCGAGCCACGCAATCTGGAGTTCTGTTGATCCCCCGCTTTTTGCGACAATCCGAAACAGCTTGTCTTCACCGGGTTCATGGGAATCGGTAAACAGAAGTTGTGTCAGCATCCTGCAGACAAGCGGAAGCGGATCCACGGAAAACGCGGCACACGCCTTGCAGATTGCCTGCTCATCCCGGATGCGCCCCGTAAAGGTCCGCACGATCTGCGTGAGAATCCCCTCGTCATATTTCCCCATTCTGAATGCGGCATAGGCCAGCATCCCCGCCGCTTCGCCCGCAGGAAACTCGCCGCGGGCAGATGCTCTCGAGCAGAGACGGTACGCCGTCCGTTCCTCCACGCCGCCGAAGCCAAACCGCTCAACCATAGCAAACGCCTGATCATAGATACCGGCGTGAACCATCATTTCCAGCACCTCCGCGCGCTCTCTGACCCGCATCCGCTCAGGGTGGCAGACAGGAAGATAATCGACCAGCTGGCGGATAAAATCGTTGTCATAATAAAACCGGATCAGCGCATGGCTGATTTCGTTGCGCGCATCCTTCTGCAGCGCCTCCGATTCAGCCAGACGCCGGTAACGGTCGGCATTGTCCGCCGTAACCGTCATTCGCGACGCCTCGGTCAGATACAGATTGATATTGGCATTGCCTTCCCGTAAAAAAGGAAGCACCTGGGCATACATTGCCGGATCCATGGTCTTCGCGAGATACTGCGCAGTCCGCTCGCTCCCCCTGCTCGCCGGAGCCTGTCTCTTCATGCGGGCATACCGGTGTCCGCGATCATCCTCGTAGAGTACGGCCGCTTCGCTTCCATAGAGCGGAAACCGTGCCTTTCCCCCCACAACCGGATAGCAGCGTTCGGCATTCAGCCTGTCATAGACCACAACGATCCGCCTGATATGGGAATCCTCCACCTCAAACTCCGTCATGTGGAGAGCCTCGAACAGACGCTCGGCGCTCACAGGATCCTGCGGCTGCAGCACGCAGAAATGGGTGTAAAGCGCATTCAGGGAACGGTCAATCCGTCCCTTTGCCATCTGCTCGGACACGAACCGCTCCATCTGGGGCAGATAGCTCTGATAGAGCTCCGGCTCCTCCTCCCTGTGTGCGATCACATAGCGATAAAGCAGCGCGTTCTTGTCAAACGGAAGATCGCTCTTGTAGGAAAAATACAGAAGAACCTGCCGCGGTATTTCCGGCACATCCCTGTCGTCCGCCGGAGTCGGACAGGACAGCATGTAGTACTCATATAACCGGGTGATCCTGCTGTCGTGTCGGACTCCCTCGCGATACCAGCCAAAGGCTTCCGCGTCCGTCCGGGCATCCTTGATCAGCATGGAACAGATGGCATCCAAAGCGCCGGATTCAGGGTCTTCCGCATAGCATGACTCCAGAATCCGGTAAATCCGGTCATTTCCCTGCCTTTCCCGCATGAGCAGCCACACCGCCCGGTCGATCAGCGCTTTCGGAATCGCCCTGTGCCTGGCGGCAAACGCAAGAACATACAGCGTAAATGAATCAATCTTCTTTAAGAGCGAGGGATCCCGACCCATCAGATCGATCGTCTCGATGTACAGGATCGGACTGCGGCAGCCGCAAAGGAACTGTTCCTCGTAAAGCCGCATGCGCTTTGCGTTGCCGGACGCGCGGTCATCCAGCAGAAATTGCAAAAGCCACGCAATCCGCCAGTCGTCCGGCCGCCTTGCCAGCATCCCGTTCAGAATCTCCTCGACTGCACTGATCTTTTTCTCCTCGCGGGAAATCAGCGTCTCCAGGTACAGGAAGTAGGCGCGCATGGTCTCTCCGTATGAACAGGTTTCCTCCACGCTCGTACGGATCCTGTCTAAAACCCAGATTGCCTCATTCTCTCTCGAAGCAGTGATCAGGTAATGCGCCGTATACAACTGAAAGCGCACATCATCCGGCGCCATCCCGTTCATCCGGGACACAATCTTGCCTGTAGCCAAAAGCCACTCACGGGAACGCATTCTCCCGAGACGGTACTCCACATAGGTGTGGATAAGCGAAAACTCCAGCGCCTGCTTTTCCTTTTTTTCTTCGCGTCTTACGGCACCCTGCACATCGTCTCCGCGTGTGACGGCCACCGCAATTTCCAGTTTTGTGTAGGCGTTATACAGCACAATCCGCCCAAAGTTTCTGCCGGCGTGAAGGGAAGCATAACGAATGATCAAGGGCAGATTGCAGCTGCTTCCAAGGAAATCCCGATCGGACAGTGCGCTTCTGCGAAGCTCCAGAAAGGCGCCGTCCGTTTCGATATCCAGCCTTGTATAGCCCCATCCCCTCCTGTTGATTTTGACGATTTCCTCCACATCCTCTGTCACGGATTCCAGCACCAGCTCCGCGCGATCCGCAGAATACTCGATCGGATCCTTCTTGCGCACGGCGATCAGGAATTCCTCCACGCTCTCTCCCTTGTCCGCCGCCTGCTCATCCGTGCCGGACAGGCCCCGGTAGATGCTCCGGTATTTCTTGTCCGCTCCGTGGAAAAGCTGCTGCATGCCTGGTGTATAGAACAGTCTTGCCGCCTCGTCATAGTTTCGTCTTGCCAGATTTGCAAAATGGAAGAGATTCTTCATCTCCTCCTCACCGGATTCATCCCGGATGATCGGATACGGGGTGCGTACCGAAACCGCGACCGTGACGGTCTCCTCCCCGCAGTCTGTAATGACGGCAAAATGCCCCTCCACGCTGTCTCCGCCCTGCAGGCCGTCCGTCCGGAAGGAGAACCCGATCTCCTCCTCCGTCCCGCAGAACGCCGGCGTGAGCACACGAAAACGAGGCTCGTCCACATAGACGAACCCTTCGATGGGATGATCGTTGAGTGATGCGACGACAAAAGAATCTTCTACTGTCTCCCCGGGATCCACCGTCCGTTCAATCCGCACAGCGGACAGAGATAGTACGCCGCGCACGATTTCGGGCGTGTTCTCAATATAGCGCCTGATTACTTTTTCCATAACGATTCTATCTTACACCATATTCGTCCGATTCTCAACGAAAAAAGGGACCCCGTGAGGAATCACGGGGTCCCGCCTGAAATGTCCGAATAGGATGTCAATCCTGGAAGAAGCTGATGGTCTCCTGCAGATCATCCGCCAGCGCCTGCAGCTGTGAGGCGGATTCACTGATGACAGAGAACGTGGCATTGAGCTCCTGCATGGATGCGTTGGTCTCCTCCGTGGAAGCCGCATTCTCCTCGGAGATGGCGGACAGATCCTGGATGATCTCCACCAGGCTCATCTTCGCGCTGTTCAGATTGCCGATGCGGCCGGAGATCTGCTTGGAGCTGTCCTCGACATATTTCACATTGGCGGACATATCCTGCATATCCTGCTGCGTGGAGGCGAGCTGCTCGCCCTGCGCCGCGAAATTCTCATTGAGCTTGGCCATGACCTCAACGGAAGCCTCGGAATCCGCCAGAAGCTTCTCTACGATATCCTTGATCTGATCCGCGCTCTGCTTGGACTGATCCGCCAGCTTCTGGATCTGACTGGCCACGACGGCAAAGCCCTTGCCCGCTTCACCCGCGCGCGCCGCCTCGATCGAAGCATTTAACGACAGGAGGTTCGTCTCTTCCGCAATATCCGTGATGGCATCCGTAAACTGGGAAATGCCCTTTGCACTCTCGTTGGTGGAATGAATTGTGTCGCCGATCTCCTGGACGGAGGCTGTCACCTCCTGGCTCTGTGCGATCAGCCGATCCATGGCACCCATGGCATCGTCACAGCTCTTCTTCATCTGTGCCGTGTACTCATCCAGCTGGCTCACGTTTTCGCTGATATCATCAATGTCCCTGCCGATGCCGTCCGTGTTGGCCGCTGCGGTCTGAATGCTCTCAGCCTGCGATACGGCGCCCTTGCTGACCTCATTGACCGCATCCGACACCTGACTGGATGCCGTGGAGGCCTGACCGGCCGATTCGGAAAGATCGCTGCTGGAGGTGCGCAGCTCCTCGCTCATCCGGCGGGTTGTGCCGATGACCTCGGCAATCTTCTGCTTGAACTGGATCGTGCTGTCCGCGATCGTGCCCAGCTCATCGCTTCTCTTCAGAAGGGAGTCATCGAATTCGGCTCTCAGATCACCGCTTGCCAGCACATTGATGCTGTCCGCAATGCCGGCCATCTTCTTGGAGGTCTTCAGGGCCACAAACAAACCGAGCACAAGGATCACCACCACCAGGGCCACCGCGAGAAATACCATTGTCAGAATGACGGAACGGATGTTGGCGGACACGCCGGAACTCTCTCGTCCCGCGAAAACCATGCCGACGCGCGTGCCGTCCGGCTGCAGCAGCGGCACATAATAGGCACAGAAGGGTTTGTTGTTGATGACCAGATCCGGTGCGTAGAATTCCTTGCCCTGTCCGATGACGGTATTATAGACCGCGTCACCGGCCTGGGTTCCGTTCATACGCTCGTTGGTGCCGGCCTTGTAGAGCGTGGTAATCATGCGGGTCTTCCCGAAGAAGAGCGTGTACTCAATGCCGGTCTCCGATTTGATGTGATCAAGAATCGCATCCTGACCGGTGATCATATGCTCGCCCTTATACAGATTGCCCTCGGCATCAAGCGTCCAGTCGCCCTCATAGAGACGCTCCAATTCGTCGTCGAGATGCACGCAGGTCGCCTTCAGTTCCTCTTCAATCAATTCGGCGTAGACGTCGCTGATCTCCTTGCCCGCAAGAATCGTCAGAATCGCCGCCACCGCCACCACTGCGCCGAGTGCAATCAGGATGATCTTAATGAGCAGTTTTCCGTTTCGTTTCTTCACTGATGTCATGATTCTCTCCTCTCTTCCTTTCTCGCTGTAGAACGCTTAATCGCTACGCCCGTTGTCAGGCGCTCAGATTCTCGTAGAATTCCAGGGCCCCGCGGATATCCTCCTCATTCGGTCGGCCCTTATACGCGCCCCCGATGAGCTTGAGCGGACCGTAGGTGCAGAAACCCCTCGTGTGCCAGATCCCAAGCTGTCTGGCGTTTCGCTTCTCCAGCAATTCCCTGATATCATTGCCGAAGCTTTTGCCGTTCAGAACGCTCGTGTAAATAATAAACGTCTCTTTTTTGTCGGGCAGATTGATCTGCGCAAAGGTCAGCAGCTTTTTGGCAAACTGCCCGCCGTAAATCCCCGAGGCGAAACCGATCCTTTCATATCCGGACAGATCCACCTCGATCTTGGTCGCCGAATTGATCAGCGTGACCTCCTCGTGTGCCGCAGCAATGGCTTCAACAATTTTTGCGGTATTACCGTGATGCTCCGAATAGTATACGATTGCGGTCTTCTTCATTCCCCACTCCCCGTATTATGCCATTTTCAGCATAATACAGGGAGAATTATAACAAAAGCGCAATTAAATAGCAATAGGTATTTTTTTGATCTGCTCCCCGTGCCGGTAGTTTTCCAGCGACACATCCTCCGGTGTGAAGGCATAAAAATCCGTCTTGTCCGGATTCAGATGAAAAACCGGCGCCGGATAGGACGGGCGGCTGATCAGCTCACGGATGATATCAACATGACGGTCATAGATGTGCGCGTCCGCGATGACGTGGACGAACTCGCCCGCCGTCATGCCGCACACCTGCGCCAGCATGTGGACGAGCACCGCATACTGGACGACATTCCAGTTGTTTGCGGCGAGCACATCCTGAGACCGCTGGTTCAGAATCGCGTTCAACACCAGCTTCTCTTCTCCGTCTCCGCTGCGCTCCGCCGTGACATTAAAGGTCATACTGTACGCGCACGGATAGAGATTCATCTCGTGCAGATCCTGATGTACATAAATATTAGTAAGAATTCTGCGGGAAAACGGATGGTTTTTGAGATCATAAATCACCCGGTCAACCTGGTCGAACATGCCCTCGGCGTACTGATGCTTCACACTCATCTGATATCCGTAGGCCTTGCCGATGGAGCCGTCCTCGTCCGCCCATTCATCCCAGATATGCGGCTTAAGATCGTGAATGTTGTTGGATTTGCGCTGCCAGATCCAGAGCATTTCATCTGTCGCGCTTTTGATCCCTGTGGGGCGAAGCGTCAGAATCGGAAACTCCTTTCGCAGATCATATCGGTTAACGATGCCGAATCGCTTGATGGTATAGGCGCTTGTGCCGTCCTCCCAATGCGGACGGACCTTCTCTCCCTCTGTGGAGGTACCGTTCGTCAGAATATCCTGACACATGTCCACAAATACCGTATCGGCAAAGCTCATCACATCCCCCTCTTCGTGTCGTATTTGTCGCAAAGCGCCGTCACCTGATCGGCGAATCTTGCCAGCTCCTTATTGGGCAGGCCCTCGTTGCGCCCGATGACCGCGATCAGGCGGGCTCCTGCCGCCTTCAGACGTTCGAAGACATCGGACACCGTCTTCTTTGCGCGCTTCTTCGCCGGTATCGGTGCCGCTTCATAAATGAAACGATTGGCGATCGGATCGAAGCTGGTTCCGCTGTACGGCGCATACGCTTCCAATCCTCTGGTTCTGTGCAGCATCTCCGCAAACCCGGCTGACACCGTATCCTCCCCGTGAACCACAAAAACACGCGCAGGCTGCTGTCTGAACCCGTCGAGCCAGGCAAGCAGTCCGTCCCGGTCCGCATGTCCCGAAAGGCCGACAATCTTGACGATCTCCGCGCGGACATCCACCGGCTCCCCAAAGAGCTTCACCTGTGTCGCACCGTCCACAATCGCCCGTCCGAGGGTTCCGGCCGACTGGTATCCGACGAACAGAATCGTCGATTCACGGCGCCAGAGATTGTGCTTGAGATGGTGCTTGATCCGCCCCGCCTCACACATGCCCGAGGCGGAAAGAATGACGCAGGGCTCCTCGACGAAATTGATCGCCCGGCTCTCCTCTGCCGTAATGGACAGATTCAGCCCCGGGAAGGTCAGCGGATTGATGCCCCGATGCAGCAGCTCGAGCGCTTCCTCATCGTAGCAGTCCCGCTGGTTTCTGCGGAAAATCTCCGTTGCCTCCACAGCCAGCGGACTGTCCACAAAGACCTGAAAGTCATTGACAGCCGTAACCAGGCCCTCTTTTTTAATCCTTCTGAGGTAATAAAGCAGCTCCTGCGTGCGGCCGACAGCAAAGGAGGGAACCACCACATTGCCGCCCCGCGCGAAAGTACGGTTCAGCACCTGAGTCAGATCACCCAGCACATCCGGCTTCTGGACACTGTGCAGCCGGTCGCCGTACGTAGATTCCATGATGATATAATCGGCCTCCTCCGTGCCGATCGGATCCCGCAGAAGCGGCTGCTCATAGTTGCCGATATCACCGGAAAAGACAAACTTTTTTGTGTTGACGCCTTCCCTTGCCCAGACTTCAATGCTGGCACTCCCCAGCAGATGACCGATATCGGTAAAGCGGATGCTGACCTCGCCCGCCCCCTGCTCATCGGTAAAAATCGTGATCCGTTCGCCGTAATCGCAGGCGACAAAGCATTTCAGGACGGCAAGCACATCTTCCATGGTATACATCGGCGCCGCCGGCTGGATTTCCTTGTTGCGCTTGCTTTTGCGGGTGCGCCATTCCGTCTCCTGCGCCTGAATATGCGCAGAATCCCGCAACATGATATCGCAGAGGTCGCAGGTGGCTGCGGTTGCGAAAATCTGACCTGCAAATCCCTGCGCCGCCAGCCGCGGCAGCAGCCCCGAGTGATCAATATGCGCATGGGTGAGGAGCACATAGTCAATTTTCGCCGCGGAAACCGGAAGGGGTGCGTTTTCGAAATCGTCCCGCCCCTGCTCCATGCCGTAATCCACTAAAATATGCTTTCCGGCAGCCTCCAGATAATGGCAGCTCCCTGTGACCTCATGATCGGCTCCGATAAATGTCAGTTGCATAATCGCCCTCCGAATGATAGCATCTATTATACCATGCAAAGCGTATTTACAAAAGGTCTGAATTTATTGAACGGCAGCACGATGAAGCTCGTTGCGGTCACGAGCATGACGATCGACCACTTTGCTGCCGGCGTCGTCTATTATCTGCTTCTGTATCACTGCATTCCGCAGGGGATGGATTTTGAGGGGCTCTACCGGATCTACCAGATCATGCGCGGCATCGGGCGCACGGCTTTCCCGATCTACTGCTTTCTCCTCATTGAAGGACTCATACATACCCGCAGCCGGGTAAAATATCTGGGCAATCTGCTGCTTTTCGCCGCCCTTTCCGAGATTCCCTTCGATCTGGCTCTGTGCCTGACAGAGGGCGCGGACAGTCCGTATCTGTTTTCCGTCCTGCTCATGCACACCGACGAAATCCTTGACCATCAGAACGTCTTTTTTACCCTCGCCATCGGTCTTTCAGCCTGCTGGGGCATCGAAGCCCTTCGGAAGCGCTTCGGCATCTCGCCCGTCACAGTCGCCGCCTCCGTCCCCATCGCGATCGCTGCCGCATACCTCGCCGACAGACTGCACACAGACTATCACAGCGTCGGCGTCTTCGTCATCCTGGTCCTCTACCTGCTCCGCCCGGTCTGCGGCGCGGCCGCCGGAGCCGCATATCTTGTCCTGACGCGGCTCTCCCTGGAAGAATGGGCTTTCCCGGCGTTTATCATGATGTTTCTATACAACGGAAAACGCGGTTTTTTGGGCCGCGGAAGATTTGCCAAATACTTTTTCTACTGGTATTATCCCCTGCACCTGATGCTCTTTGCCCTGATCCGGATCCGACTGCTGCAGGTCATGTGAGGATCAGGCATTTCGCCTCCAGGTCGCCGGCTTGAACAGGATGAGCAGCGGAAGAATCTCTAGCCGTCCCGCAAGCATATCAAAGACAAACACCATCTTCGACAGAACAGAAAAATCCGCGTAATTGCCCATGGGACCGACCATGTTCAGACCGGGGCCGACATTGTTGAGCGTCGCGGCGACCGACGTGATATTCGTGGTGAAATCAAACCCGTTCAGCGAGATCAGCGCCGCGGAAAAGGCAAAAATTCCTACATAAAGCGTCGCATAGGCCGCAACGGATTTCACGGTCTGTTCATCGACGCTCTTGCCGTCCATGTGCACGCGGCGCACACTTTTTCGATGTGTGACAAAGACCAGTTCGTTCATTGCACTTTTCAGGAGGATCAGAATCCGCGATACCTTAAACCCGCCGCCCGTCGATCCGGCGCAGGCGCCGATCAGCGTGAGAATGCTCAGAAGCATCCTGGAAAACTGGGGCCAGAGGTCAAAATCCGCCGAAGCAAATCCCGTGGTTGACGTGATGGACGCCACGTTGAAAAGCGCGTGATGAAACGCCATCGGCGGGGATGCCATATGGCCGCTGGCAAGCAGATCGATGGCGACCAGGATTGCCGCCCCAAAGACCATGCACAGGTAGACACGGATCTCCTCTATCTTCCAGAGCTTTCCCGCCTGGCCGATCACAATGAGGTAAAAAGCGTTGAAATTGATGCTGCACAGGATCATAAACACCGTGATCACCATCTGTGCCTGGATGGGGTACGCTCCCATGCCCGCGTCCCGGACCGCAAAACCGCCGGTACCCACTGTGGAAAAGGTGATGGTGATGCTGTCAAAGAGCGGAAGACCGGTGATTTTCAGAAGCAGCGCCTCCGAGACCGTAAACACGATATAGATCATATACAGAATTTTCGCCGTGCTGCCGAGTTTTGGAACCAGCTTGGAGGCCGTCGGCCCCGGGCTTTCCGCCCGCATCAGATGCATGCCGTATCCGTCCGCCATGGGCAGAATCGCCAGAATGAACACCAGCACGCCCATTCCGCCGATCCAGTGCGTAAAACAGCGCCAGAATTCGACGCAGTACAGCATTCCCTCCACGGAGGACAGAATGCTGCCACCGGTTGTCGTGAGACCGGACACGGTCTCAAACAGGGCATCCATAAAGGACGGGATCGTGCCGGACAGCACAAAAGGCAGGGAACCGATCAGACTGAGCAGAATCCAGGAAAGACTGGTTGCGACAAATCCCTCGCGTGCGTAAAACTCGACGGTTTTCGGTTTCTTTGCCGAAAATACCGCCCCGACCGCCATACAACCCATGGCAAGAAGAAGGAACACCAGTCCGAAACGCTCCCGGTAAATCGCGGCGACCACCACAGGGAGCAGCAGAAGCGCCCCTGTAACCATGATCAGCCTGCCGAGCAGAAATCTGAGAAATCCGAAATTCATGAGAACAGCTCTCCGATTCCGCCGACGCTCATGGTCGTCACAACAATGACGTTATCGCCCTGACCGATGGAATCATGTCCGCCGGGGATAATGATCTCGTTGCCGCGGATAATACAGGCAATCAGCACACCGGGTTTGAATTTCATTTCCATCAGCGTTCTGCCTCGCAGCGCGGAATCATCCCGCACCTTAAATTCCGTGATCTCCACCCGGCCGTCCGCCAGCCGGTAGAGAGACTCTATGCCGTCTCTCGCCGCACCGGCCATGCCGCGCACATAGCGGACGATCCGGTTGGCTGTGATGTTCCGCGGATAGAGAATGCTGCCCAGATCCATCGCCCCGATGATCTCATCGTAGGAAACGCGGTGTACGCGGGTGATCCGTTTTGCGGAGGATATGCTTTTCGCGTACATGGAGAGCATGATATTCTCCTCATCCAGATTGGTGAGGGCCACAAAGGCCTCCGCGTCCTTTAATCCCTCCTCCAGCAGCAGCTCCTTTTCCGTGCCGTCGCCGTTGATGATCAGTGCGTCGGGAAGCAGCTCCGAAAGCGTTTCGCAGCGCGCGCGATCTCTGTCGAAGATCTTGACGCCGATTCCCATGGAGAGCAGCTGCTCCGCCAGATAAAAACCGGTATCGCCGCAGCCGATGATAAAGGCCGAGCGGACACGCGCGGTTGGCAACCCCAGCCGCTTGAAAAACCGAAGCATGTTTTTCTGTGATCCGATCAGACTGATTTCGTCACCGGCCCGCAGAATAAAACTTCCGTTCGGAATATGGATTTCATCCCCCCTCTGCACGATACCGACGAGAACGCCTTCCCTGAGCTCCGCCGGGAGCTCGGAAAGCCTCTTTTCAGCGAGCCTCGAACCGGATTCCACCCGGATCCGAACCAGCTCTGCCCGTCCCTTTGCAAAAGTTTCGATGGAGCTGGCGGAAGGAAATTTCAGCAGACGGGCAGCCTCTCCGGCAGCCGCCTCCTCCGGATTAATCACCATGGAGAGCCCGAGTTCCTCCTTGATGTATCCGATCTCCCGTTTGTATATCGGATCCCGTACGCGCGCAATGGTGTGGCAGTTGCCTGCCTTCTTGGCAATGAGGCAGCACAGAAGATTGCGCTCATCGCTGGAAGTCACGGCAATCAGCAGATCCGCGTGTTCAATCCCTGCCTCCCTCTGAACCTGGAAGCTCGCGCCGTTGCCGACAATACCCATACAATCCAGGCTGTTGACCACCCCGCTGATCACATCCTCTTCGGTATCGATGACGGTGATGCTGTGCCCCTCCGCGCGAAGCAGGCGCACCAGCATTCCTCCCACATTACCGCATCCGACAATGATTATCTGCATAGTTCTCCTTTGTCAGTAGACGGCGATCGTCGACGCACTCTTTCTGAAGAGCCCGTCAAATTCGTCGTCCGATGCCTGTGCATAGGTCACGGTAAACAATCTGTCCTCAGACAGAACAATGTAGATCTCCTCCAGAATCGGTTTCTTTCCGCCGGAAAGCTCCGCGCGGATCCGGAAGCCGGGAAAACTCACTCCGTCCGAAGCCCGTCTGGTGGTTGTGTGCACAAATTCGGACACCTTCAGGGAAAGGCCGTCCGTCAGTGCCGCGTTTGCCGCCTCTTCATATGCGCTCGCCGTGAGCATCGCATAATCGCGGCTGACATGCAGGATGGTCTCCCCCGCGCTTTCAAGAGCGCGTTTTTCCGCATTGGTAAGCTTCTTTTCCTGTGCCAGATTGACCACCTCAACGGTGATATTGGCGGCATCCAGCGGATAGCGCCTGCAGATATAGCGGCCGGGCGTCTTATCGGGAACAAATTCCGCCGGCAGCGTAACAGCGAAGGATTCCGCCCTCGGATAGGCTGCCGTGGGATCCGGGAGCACACCGATGGTCTGTGCGGAAGCCGTCAGTGAAAGAAACCAAAACGCAAGCGCGGCTGCCGCCGCGCTGCGTCTGTTTACGAAAGTCCGAATCATTCGATGCATCTTCCCGAGCGTCACTGTGCCGAATCAATCAGCTCCAGCGTGTGCTCGCGGTTTTGCTGCACGCACATATCCACGAAACGCTCGAGCGAAACTCCCTGCAGCTGCCTGTTCGATCCGCGCACATTGACAGATACCGTCTGCTCTGCAGCCTCCCGGTCTCCGAGAACCAGAATATAGGGATCCTTCATCAGCTTGAACCGCTTGATCTTCTCCTTCATGTTGCTGTCGGTGTAATCGGTCTCCACCCGGACGCCGGCAGCCTTCAGTGCTTCCTCCACCTGCCCGGCATAGGCATTGTGTTCCTCGCGGATCGGCACAACGCCGACCTGGAACGGGGACAGCCAGAACGGAAACGCCCCCTTGAAATTCTCGATGATGATACCGATAAAGCGTTCCAGCGAGCCGTAAATCGCCCGGTGAATGACCACAGGCATCTGCATGCTGCCGTCCGCCGCCTGATAAGTCAGGCCAAAATTGTGGGGCAGCTGGAAATCAAGCTGAACCGTGCCGCACTGCCATTCGCGGCCGAGCGCATCCTTAATCTGCAGATCAATCTTGGGGCCGTAAAAGGCACCGTCCCCCTCATTGATCTCGTAGCCGCCCTCGCCGTACTTTTTGTCCAGAATGCGCTTCAGTGCCGCTTCCGCGCGATTCCACACCTCAATATCTCCCATGAAATCCTCGGGTCTGGTGGAAAGCTCCGCACGGTAGGTCACACCGAAGGTAGCATATATCTCATCCGCGATGGAAATGATATCCGCGATCTCCTCTTCGATCTGCGATTCCATGACAAAGGTATGGTCATCGTCCTGTCTGAATTCCTGCACCCGGAAAAGCCCGTTCATCTGGCCGGATTTTTCCTTGCGGTGCAGCACATCATACTCACTGTACCGGATCGGCAGTTCCTTGTAGGAGTGCACCGTGCGCTTGTAGGTCATCATCGCGTTGGGGCAGTTCATGGGCTTGGCTGCCATGGTGTCAACGGCCTCCCGGTTGTATATTACGGAATGCTTTCCCAGCATCACGGGAACACCCTCTGCATCGGCGGAATCCAGTTCCCTGACATCCCCCACGACGGACGGAATTTCCGCATCCGCTTTCAGCCATCCCTCGATCCCCGGGACCATAAACATATTGTTGATATAATGCGCCCAATGGCCGCTGATCAGCCACAGCTTCTTGTTATTGATCAACGGCGCGGATATTTCCGTATAGCCGTGACGCGCCTGCAGTTCCCGGGAGAACTTTAAAAGCTCCTGATACATCTGCCAGCCACGGGGCAGCCAGTACGGCATACCGGGAGCCGTTTCATCAAACATGAAAAGATTCAGCTCCGAACCGATCTTTTTGTGATCCCGCTCCAGCGCTTCCTGAATGAGCTTCAGATGTTCCTTTAATTCCTCTTTTGTCGGATAGGCATACAGATAAATCCGCTGCATGCTGTCCCGCTTCTCGTCGCCGCGCCAGTAGGCACCGGATACCGAACGGATCTGATACGCGACGCTCATCAGTTCCTGTGAATTATCCACATGCGGTCCGCGGCAAAGATCGATGAAATCATCGCCCGTGCGATACACCGTGATGGTTTCCCCCTCCGGCAGATCCTCGATGAGCTCGGTCTTGAATTTCTGGCCGGCAAAAAGCTTCTTCGCCTCATCCCTGGAGACCTCCTCCCGGCTCCACACCTCGCGGCGTTTGATGATTTCGCGCATCTTTTCCTCAATGGCCTTGAAATCCGCCTCACCGACAGATGCCGGGATCAGAAAATCATAGTAACAGCCGTCCTCGATCTGCGGCCCGATCGCATACTGAACCTCTTTCCCGTAGATCTCGATCACCGCCTTTGCAAGAATGTGCGCCAGCGAATGTCTGTATACCCCCAGAAACCGTTCCTTATCCATAATCTCTCACCCCCGCCATCTTCCGTTTTCGTCCGCTCCCTCAAAGGGTCCGGCCGGTTTACTCCTCAAAACGGTTCGAACCGTTTTTCCCGTGGCACTTTTTATATTTCTTTCCGCTTCCGCAGGGGCAGGGATCGTTTGGATAGACCTTTACCGCCTTGCGTACCGTCTGGGAATCCTTCTGTTCCCTGTAAAGCTCCTTCTGTTTCTCTTCGGAAAAGATGGCGTTCCATTCCTCCAGCCCGTACAGCCAGTCCGCCTGCGCCGCCACCATATTCTTGTAGAGAAGCTCTTTGTCAAAGGCGAGGCTGACCGTTGTCGTCTCCTCCATGTCATCGATCGGATTCGGCTCCTTCAGGCTGTCATTGATGCCGTCCAGAAACCCCGTCATCGTCATGATGTCGACACCGTACCGATCCGCAAGCTCCTTTACGGTTCCGCTGACCTCCTCATCGGGGGTCTTGAGCAGCTGTGCATAGATTTCCTTTTCTTTCTGAAAATAATCGGACCACAGCTTCTGCAGCTGACCGCGGTCTGCGGTCTCAGAATAGGCCATGTCATGCCACTGTTCCAGTAAAGTCATTGTCATCCTCCCGCTTCACCTGTCATGCTCATTCCAATCCGGACCGGGCGGACGCATCTGACGTCCGACAATGCCCGCAGGCACATTTCCCCCGGATAAAATCCTAGTATATAACTTATGGACAGGAAAAACAAGGTGTGCTAAAATTTCATCGGTTTTATTGTTCGGTATCTGTTTGTGATCGAGGAGGAGAATGATCATGTCTGTATTTCGGGGCGCCGGGGTGGCGATTGCCACGCCGATGCATGAGGATCTTTCGGTCAACTATCAGGAGTTCGGCCGGCTCATTGACTATCAGATCGAAAAAGGCACGGATGCGATCATCGTGTGCGGCACCACCGGCGAGTCGGCAACATTGACAGAATCGGAGCATGTCGAGGTGATCCGTTACTGTGTGAAGCATGTCAACCACCGTGTTCCCGTCATTGCCGGCGCCGGCTCCAACGCGACCGACACCGCAGTCTGGCTCTCAAAGGAGGCAGAGGAAATTGGTGCAGACGCCGTTCTCTCCGTCACACCCTATTATAACAAAGCAACGCAGGGCGGGCTTGCAGCGCACTTTACCGCCATTGCGGAGGCAGTCAGCATCCCCGTCATTCTGTACAACGTTCCGAGCCGCACCGGCTGCAACATTCTTCCCGAAACGGCCGTATCTCTGTGCAGAGATGTAAAAAACATCGTCGGCATCAAGGACGCGACCGGCAATCTGGCACAGACCTCCTCCATGATGGCGCTCGCCGCCAGAAGCGGTGTGGATCTGGAGCTTTATTCCGGCGAAGACGGACTGATCGTACCGATTCTTTCCCTGGGCGGTCAGGGCGTCATTTCGGTTCTGTCCAATGTCGCGCCAAAGCAGACGCACGATATCTGCGCGAAGTTCTTTGCCGGCGAAACCGCAGAGGCCTGCCGGCTCCAGTTGGAAGCATTGCCGCTCGTCGATGCGCTCTTCTCCGAAGTGAATCCGATTCCGGTCAAACGGGCGCTTTCTCTCCTTGGTTTTCAGACGGACGCGATCCGTCTCCCGCTCACACGGCTGGAAAAAAAGCATGAGGAACAGTTGATGCAGGCCATGAAGGAGTACGGAATTCTATGATCAATATTCTTCTGAACGGCGCCTGTGGCCGGATGGGCCGCACCATCGCGTCGCTTGCCGCGGATGATCCCGACGTGAGAATTGCGGCGGGAGTCGACAGTGCAGGTTCCCCGGACGGCGATTTTCCCTTTTTTTCTGCAATCAGCGACTGCAATGTATCCTCGGATGTAGCGGTCGATTTCTCCACGGCGCGCGCCGTGGACGGTGTGCTTGATTACTGTGAGCAGCATGGTCTGCCGCTGGTTCTCTGCACCACAGGGCTTTCGGACGAGCAGCTTGCACGGATCCGGTCGCTCTCGGAGCGGATCGCCATCCTTCGCTCCGCCAATATGTCGGTGGGCGTGAACGTGCTGCTCAACATTCTGAGGGATGCCGCTCCGAAGCTCTACGAAGCCGGGTTTGACATCGAGATCACGGAGAAGCACCACAATCAGAAGCTGGATGCGCCCAGCGGCACCGCGCTGGCACTGGCGGACGAGATCCGGTCAGCCATCGATGACGACCTGGCTTACACCTACGACCGGACCGGCCGCAGAGAGAAACGTCCCCGCGCGGAAATCGGCATTTCCGCCATCCGCGGCGGCACCATTGTAGGTGATCACGACGTGATTTTCGCCGGTACGGACGAAGTCATCACGGTTTCCCATCGAGCCTATTCACGGGCGATTTTTGCCAGGGGCGCCATCACGGCTGCCAAATTTCTTGCGGGAAAGCCTGCCGGTCTGTATGATATGCGGGATGCACTGGCATGATGAGCATCCGGACGGAGTAAGTCAGATATGGTATTATATCTAATAGAGGAGGAATGACATGAGATTCAGACCCTGTATTGATATTCACAATGGTCAGGTAAAACAGATTATCGGCGACAGTCTGCGCGATGAAGGCGATGCGGCCATTGACAACTTCGTCTCCGAGCACAGCGCAGGATATTATGCAGCGCTGTTCCAGCGCAAGAATATCTCCGGCGGACATATCGTGCTCCTGAACAAACAGGATTCACCGCAGTATGAGGCCACAAAGAAGCAGGCGCTGGACGCCCTCTCCGTCTGGCCGGGCGGCATGCAGCTGGGCGGCGGTGTGAATGCGGACAACGCCGAATTCTGGCTGAATGCCGGCGCGTCCCATGTCGTGGTGACGACCTACGCCTTCACGGACGGCAAAATCAACTTTGAGCATCTGGAAGCGCTCAGGAGCGCCGTCGGAGCCGAACATGTCGTGCTGGATGTCAGCTGCAAAAAGAAGGAGAAAAACAGCAACCACTACTTCATCGTGACCGACCGCTGGCAGCATATCACGGATGTGGAGCTGAATCTGAAGACCTTGGAGATGCTCTCCGCCTACTGCGACGAGTTCCTGATTCATGCCGCGGATGTGGAAGGCAGGCAGCGCGGAATCGAAGCCGGCGTCGTGGAGATTCTGGGAGAATACGAAGGCCGTCCGATGGTTTATGCAGGCGGTGTGCGCGCTGCTGCGGACATCTCCCGTATCAAGCTTCTTGGGAGAAACCGGTTGGACGTGACGATCGGAAGCGCGCTGGAACTGTTTGGCGGATCTCTGTCGCTGGATGAAGTGATTGCCGCATGCAATGCCGGTCATTGACGGCTTATCGCTCAAAAAAACACCGCCGGTCAAATCTGACCGGCGGTGTTTTTTGCTTACGCAAGTCTCAAAGCTTCGTGACGTTGACAGCCTGGGGCCCCTTGGTGCCCTGAATCACGTCATACTCAACCTGATCATTCTCATCGAGAGACTTGAAGCCCTCCATGTTCAGGCCTGTGAAATGCACGAATACATCATTACCGTTCTCATCGGAAATGAATCCGTAACCTTTCTGATTGTTGAACCACTTAACTGTTCCCTTGTTCATTGATGTTACCCTCCTGAAATAAAACAAAAAGTTCCGTCGCGTTATCGCAACAAACTAAACTTTACCACAGGAAGAAAAAAAAGTAAAGTAAGTTTTTCTGTTGAATACAACCATCCTCCATGCTATAATCCGTTTTGTGGTTGACGAAGTAACGCCAAGAAAACACCGTCATCAGCGCGGTTACACGATTTTGATCGTTTCGGGTGATTCGGACGGTTCCATCGGTTCCATCAGGCTGAGCCCCACTGTGACCCAGCTTCTTTCTTTTGCGGCGTTTTTTGCCGGGCTGATTCTTCTCTGCTACATTGTGTATTCCCTGATGACCATCAACGGTCTGCAGCAGATCAAGCTCCTGCAGACCGAGCAGATTTCACGGCTGACGAAGGAACAGGAACGCCTGACCGCTGAAAACAGCAAGCTCAATGCCCTCGTGGATCAGCTTTCCAAATCCATCAATCAGAAGGCCGTCAAGGAGGCCAACGCCGAGCAGGTGGAGGCGGAAAAGCATCTCCCGACCGGATCTCCCGTGACGGGGGCGGCGACGATGACAGCAACCAGAGATCTGAAGGATGCGGATACGATAGAAGAAGCCATGGCTCTCCTTAACGACCGCATTGCAAACGGCGAATCGATTGATGACATCCCCGGCGAACCGATTCTTTACTTCACAGGGGCAGCGGAGGGATCCAGTATCGTCGCTACCGGCAACGGAACGGTTTCGGAGATCGAAGCGGACGAAAAATACGGAAAACGCATCGTCATTGACCACGGTAACGGCTATCAGTCCATTTACCGCAACGCAGGAGATGCTCTGGTTCGTGTCGGAGACGAGGTGACCCGCGGCAGTATCCTCATCATTATCGGCGAGAGCAACAACACCCTCGGATACCAGATCACACAGGACGACAGTTACATAGAGCCCGAGACGCTTGCTCAGATCGACGGCTGAAGACACAGGAGGATGCAGATATGTTTGGAAACAGAGTCGACGACGCAACAAAAGACACCATCGTGACAGTCATCTCCGCAGACGCGGTCATTGAGGGATCCCTGATAGCTAAACACGCCATCCGCGTGGACGGTGTCGTAAACGGTGCTGTACGGACAAAGGAGTCCGTCGTGGTCGGCAACAATGCCATTGTGAGGGGCGGCATCCGGGCCAGCAATGTGATGTCCGCGGGTGATGTATACGGCGGAATCGAATCCCCGAAGGGAAAGGTGGAGATCAGCGATACCGGCCGGGTATTCGGCGATATCACAGCCGCCAGACTCATCATCGACGAAAATGCCGTTTTCCAGGGCAATTGCACCATGACAGGCCGCGGTTCCAAGGCATCCGCTGAGACGGTGAAGGTTCCCGATGATCTGGAAACCACTGCCGAAAAGGAAGCAAAGGAAGCAAGAAAACACCGGGATGAGGACGGCGACCGCATCCCCGATTCAAACGAGGATAAGCCGGCAAAAGCCGCAGATTCATCCGCTGAAGAAGACCGGAAAGAAACGTCCGCGGACGGCGATGACAACAGCTCTCGGAAAGACGGCAAAGAGAAAGAATCCGAGGACGACGCCGAAAAATGATCCGCGGAAATCAGGACGCGGAATCGGAAAGCCGGCCGAACACGATCTCGTATCCGTCGTTCCCATAGTGAAGCGATCGGTTTACACGGCTGATCGTGGCCGTTGAGGCGCCGGTCGCACCCGCTATTTCAAGATAGGTTTTCTTATCCTTAAGCATGGTGGCAACCTCAAAGCGCTGCGAGAGGGACAACAGTTCATTCACCGTACAGAGATCCTCAAAAAACCGATAGCACTCTTCCCTGTCCTGAAGCGTGCGTATCGCGTCAAACAGATGATCCACCGCCGGCTGTCGCACAATTTCGTTCATGACCCTATGCCTCCTGACGGATAGTTTATCACATTAAACTGCTAAAGTACAGAGATGATCATAAAAGAGAAGAATAGAACCGTTCTCCTTCTTTTTCTTTGCCTGCTGGGCGGCGCCTTTCTGCGTCTGTTTCTGCTCGGGCGCATTCCATACGGGCTCAATCACGATGAGGCATCCATTGGTTACGACGCCTGGGCACTTGCGCACTACGGCATCGACCGCAACGGCTATCCGTGGCCCATCTATCCGATCACCTGGGGGTCCGGCGGCGGAAGCCCGCTGATGGTTTATCTGGTTCTTTTGACCACCCGGCTCTTCGGCAAAAGCGTCGCATCCCTCCGGTTTTTCCCGGCATTCCTCGGAGCGCTCACCCCGCCCGTACTGGCTTTGCTTACGCTGGTCGAACCGGCGGAATCCGGGGACAAGACTGATAAAAAAGCTTCCTCACGCCTGATTTTCGCTTTCTTTCTCGCCTTTCTCTGCGCTGTGAATCCGTGGCACCTGATCCTCTCCCGCTGGGCGCTCGATGCAAACACGCTTCCCTTCTTTCTGACCGCTGCGCTGGTGTCCTATCTGTACGCCGCTACCCGCACCGCTCACAGACTCCCGTGGTATCTGCTTTCCGCCTTTCTTTTTGCTCTTTGTCCCTATGCCTACGGTTCGGCCACCGTGGTGATTCCCCTTGCACTGGTTCTGTTGGGCATCCATACATGCCGAATCGGCCGGATGACTCCCCGGGAGCTGCTGCTTTCCGCTCTGCTCTTTCTTCTGATCCTCACCCCGCTCCTTGCGGTATTCGCTGTGAATGCACTTCATCTTCCGGCAATCATCACCCCGTGGTTCTCTGTTCCGCGCTTCACCGCTTCCCGGAGCGTTTTCCCACACGGATCCGGCCTTGCCGCACAGATTAAGGATAACATTCGTTATCTTTTCCTGTTCTTCACCATCGGCTCCGAACGGGATGAAATCATCTGCAACGTTCTCCCCGGCTACGCCCAGATGTACCGCTTCACCTTTCCGCTGACCTGGATCGGACTTCTTCTGTCACTTGGGGGACTGGTAAAAAAGGATCTCCGTGATGCCGCCTTCGTACTGCTGACCGCTGTGACCGTCCTGTTCAGTCTGTTTATCGAGCTCGACATCAACCGGATGACGATGCTCCTGATTCCGTTCCTTTACTTCCAGTCGCGCGCGCTGCGCTTTCTGTACGAAAAAAAAGCCGTGATCGCTGCGGCTTGCTGCGCGGTGATCCTGTGTGCCGCCGCATTGTTTATCCGGGATTATTTCGGGACGCGATATGCCGATCTGAGCAGGTCCTGCTTCATGCCGGGCTATCTGGAAGCGGTACGGGACGCCAAAACGCTCGCAGGGGAGGACAGAAGCATCCTCTCAACCAGAGAACAGCTCTCTGCTCCGTTTATGCTCGCTCTGTATGAGACGGAGCTGCCTCCGGACGCTTTTCTGGAAAGTGTCGTCTGGCGCGATGAGAAGGAAGAATTCCGGATTGCAATCTCGTTTGCGGGCTTTACCTTCGGTCTGCCACAGGATCTGTCTTCCATCGATCTCTCCCGGGTGGTGGTCATCCTCCACGAAAGCGAAGTGACGGATTTCCCGGACATCGAAAACTGTCAGGTGGATTCCTTTGGAGATTTCGCCGTGATTTCGCGGTGATATCCGGTCACCAGGTCAGCGCTTTTTCAGACAGCGCACCAGTTCCCGGCTTGTCCACAGAAATGCCGCGATATAGACCGCCGTCAGCACATGAATGGACACGATATCCACCGCCGCTGCCCGCAGATAGGTGATATAGGTTCCGACATTCAGTACGGCGGCCGGAATGACGGATTCCCTGGGAATCATGGCCACAAGAAGGGCAAAGAGCAAAACCGCGCCATAATCATAGCGCTCATGCATGGACGGCAGAAACATGTTGCAGGCCCAGATCTGCCAGGCCAGCAGGAAGAGCAGCTTCACATCATTGAGTCTGTCTCTTTTCCACCAGGCGGCCCCGACGGACACAAGCAGAAGCATCAACGTAAACAAAGCCGCAGGAAGTGCCATCGTCGTCAGATAATCATCCAGTCCGTAATTGTACAGATTCGGATAATTCGCGACCATGCCGTAATCTTCCGAGGTCGCCGCAGTTCCCGCGCTCGTTCCCTCCAGCATCTGCATGAAATAGGTACCATAGGTCGCACGCAGTCCGCGCCTGCAAAAAACTGCCGGAAGACCCGAGATGAAGTAGATTCCGGGAATCCATAAAAACTGCAGGATACTGAAGTTCTTTTTCAGCAGATACAGCAGGCAGAAAAAGGGCAGGAAAAAGACTGCCTGAAACTTGAAGGAAAAGCTGATGCCCAGCATGGCAAAGGCAGGCGTCGCACGATCCCTGAGAATCAGATAAACCGCAAGAAGGGCAAAGAAGATATACATCCCGTCACACTGCTTCCAGAGCGCGCTGTTCATAAAAACCACCGGAAGGTAGCAGGTGAGTGCGGACAAATATGCCGCTTTCCGCACGGCAAGCACATCCCCGCGCTGTTCATACAGGTAACGCGCCAGAGCAAAGACGACGCCTGCAATCAGATAGTCAAAAATGCACGAGAACACAGACGCCAGCACCCACGGTTCCCAGGGTGACAGACCGATGACAGCATACATGATGTTAAAGGGAACATAATAATCGCCGATCACTTCCCCCATTCCTCTGACAAAGCCCAATTCCCGGTAGCGCTCCGGCCATCCCTTGATATACAGCTCGTAATCGGATGAAAGCGCTGTTTCCGGTGCCAGTCTGATCCGAAGCAGAACGGAACAGACAAACAGCAGAATCAGAATGATCGTGTGGAGATGATCCGCCAGGAACCCGCGCAGCACGCGGTCAACGGCAAGCTCATTTTTCTCTTTCATACCCTTCTTTCCTCTTTTCGGATTTTCCCGCTCCGGCCAGATACCGCACCGCGCCCGCTGCGGCAATGGGCATCATGGCCAGCTCATAACGGAGCGTGTACCGTCCGGATGCCTCCCAGATCTGGTGAAACACCATTCCGCCAAATACAAACAGCAGGATCAGTACCGTTTTCTCATCGATTCTCCGCTTCTGAAAACAGAGCGCAAAAAGCTCCGCCGCGGAAAAGAAGCAAAGAAGCAGATGATACAGATGCATCCCTCCCTGTAGAATATGGTATCCCGTTCCGTAGGTCAAGTCCCCGGCCAGCGCCGGCCGCTTTCCCTCCTGGTGACGTCCTGTCAGCTCCTGCTCCCTGAGGGAGACCTTGGTGGGATCCCCCCACTGGGAGAAGAACTTTTTTCCGTAGAACCGGATCATTTCCCGCGGGTGATGCAGGAGGTATGATCCTCGCTCACGGATATGCGCGGCCGCCGCGTGTGCTGCCGCGTCCGAATCCCCGTCGGCATCCAGGATGAAACGCGCGTTCATGCCGTTATACCACCCGCATTTGCCGTCCGTCTCCTCCATTCCCATGGCGAAATAGGCTGCCGCAGGGACACCTCCCGGAACCGGCAATCCGCTTTTTGCCGTATAGTAGGCATTCACCCCCACGCGCATCCCCACCGAAAAGAGGATCATCATCACCGCTACTGCCAGCCCCCGAACTGCCCGACTCCTGTCTCCGGCAATAAATTCTCTTATCACGCAGACAGCAAGCATCATAGCCATGGCGATCAGCGCAATGGAGCCGTTGGACTTGATGCAAAAGGACAGCGCGGCCAGTACTGCTGCCGCCGTGCCGCGAAGCATTCCTCCCTGCTTCAGGAAACGGATCATCAGCCAGAAAGCGCCAAACAGCGGCGCAAGGCTCCAGATGTCATTGTAGATAAATGTGCAGTACACCGTCAGCATCAGGCAGCCCGCGATCATCAACGGCATCACACGGCAGACGCGAAGATCCTCCGTCAGTTCCCAGGCGGTCTCATAAAGAAAGAAAAACGTCAGCAGAACGGACAGGAGATTCAGGATCTGATACGGGAGATAGCTGCCGGCACCAAACAGAACAGCCAGTCCCTGACCCGCCAGACAATAGGATAACTGAAATGGATAGATCGTGAGATATCCGCTTTCCATCGCATGGTAATCCCCTGCCAGAAACTCCCCCATGATCCTGTCCAGCTCCCGGGCATCATTGGTTGGCAGCCCGCGGATCACATACAGCAGGAAAATGCCGAAGAAACAGACGGCAGCCAGCGACAGGACAATGCCTCTCTCGGGAATCAGAATTCCGGAGGCGGTGCATTTTGCGCCCTCTCCATTTTTCCCGAAGCGGCGGACAAACAGCCGTAAGGCAAACGCAAGAACAATCAGCACAAAGAGTGTGGCAATAACCGGAAGGCGCGTAAAATCCGGGTAGTCGTTTTCCTCCCACTGCCTGAATACCACAGTATAGAAAACGGCAAAAATGGTCAGCGCAAGGAAGAGTGCCCCCAGCACTCCGGCAAGAATCCGATAAAACCCAGACAACACCCGTTCCATCACCGTCAATTCCTCTCCACGCTCACTCCAGCCGGTACCAGGTCCACATATTCTGACGGTAGAGCGTCTGTCTGCCGGAAAGCTTCGGATTCAGGCGCACGAGATCCGCCAGCCTGAGATCACGGTCTATATTGTCCGCCGTGTCCGCGGCGAACACATAGAGCTTCGGACAGGAAAGAAGCGTCGGATCCTCAAAGGGCTCACCATTTGCGGCGTCCGCAAAATAGACCCGCGGAAACTCCTTAAGCTTGTCGTACAGCTGCCAGATATTCTCCGTCGTCTCCCCATTGTAAAGGACAAGAACCGGCGTGTCACGGTTTGTCTCTGCCTCCTCCATCGCGGCCGCGTTTTCCGGATACAGGAAAAGCACGTGCCCGTCCGCCACCAGGCCCTTTCCGACAAGAAACATCATCATTGCCCCAAACAGGATGGGAAGAACCGCGCTCATACCGCGCCAGAGCCACTCACTCCGATGCGCCCGGGGCGTGTCCGCAGAGGGCTTCCAGGTTCGGATCATCCGCTTAAGAAGATCAGATCCTGTTGCAAATATCACCAGCAGAATCAGCGGATCCACCGGCAGAAGATACCGGTTGGAGGTGCTGCCGAGAATCAATGCCGTCGCGGATACCACGAAGAAATATCCGACCGTCGGAACCACCGTCAGCACCGTCGTCAGACGGAAGGCTCCGGCCCGCCTGTCTCCCGCAAGCACAAACACCAGATACAGAAACAGCAGAACCGGCAGGGCACCGGAAAAAAGGTATTCGTTGATCAGGGATCCGAAAAAGGCAAGTCTCGTTCCCCATCCGGACAGGGCCAGAAATGCACCTGCCGCTTCCCTGCCGCGGTATCCGCGGAAAATATGTCCGAGACAGGCAGGGTAATACAGTACAGCCGCGGCGATGGCTACCCCGCAGCAAAACACATACCGCACGATCCGTCCAAGGCGCGTGCTCAGATCCGTCGCCGCCGTATCCGCCGTTTTCTGCAGAAACCACAACAGGCTCATTGTCAGACCGGTAAAGAAGAAAAAGACCACATAATAGTAATGCGTGAGAAAGCCAAGAAACGAAACAAGCATCAGCGCCGCCATGCGGATGCGGGTGAATCCCCGCAGCATGCGCAGATGAATGAACAGACACGAGAGGACAAAAAACGTCAGCCAGAAATACATACGGACAAACATCGCCGCGGAGACGGTGAGCGGATGAATTGCCCAGAGAAACAGAAAGAACGCCGTAAACCTGTCGGAGAGGCGACACTCCCTGCAGATTGCAACAAGCATCAGAAAACACAGCACATAGGCGATCAGATTCACACCGATGCCAAGCCATTTGGAAAACAACCCGGGATAAAACGAGCAGGCCGCGTGAAGCAGATCGTAATACAACGGCGGATGCACATCCCACGACTGAACCGTTTTCACAAGCCCGAACCGGAAGCCTTCCCCCGGCAGCACCACAAATTCATCCGTCATCGTCCGTGTGTCCATCCACTCCCGGTCCGGCCAGGCAATTCCGGCCGTCCGGTTGGAGGAATAATAGGAATAGATCTCATCCTCATGAAACCCCTGCTTCTGCGCACCGAACCAGAGAATCACACAGACGCCGGCAGCCAGAATAAGCATAAGCGCCGGAATCATCATCCATCTGCCCTGCCTGACGGCGCGGGTCTGCCCCTTCCGGCTCATACGCGTCTGATTCTCCCGTGAAGACTGCGCAGCAGACGGGGCGCCAGAGACAACAGCCACAGATTCCGCCGTTGCTTTGCGGACAGATACGGATTCAGAATGATTTCCGCCCGGTTTTTCCGCACGTATCGCACAACATCCCCATAAAACACATTGTCTCTCCGCATCATGGAAACCGGAATGTGAAGCAGATAATCCAGTCGCTGTACCAGAGCAAACCGCCTCGCCGCAGGAAGCATCCCCGGATGCTTCTCCTTCACAAGCTGCATGGCACGGTCCGCGTTGACCACAATATCGGTGAATACCGGCGGAAAGAAATCCTGCTGATCCGCATCTCTTCGGGAATTACTCCCTGTGCGGTAACAGACATGATAATCCCTGCGCGACAGAGTTCCCAGTCTGTCCATCCGCTCCAGCATCCGGATCAGAAGAAGAAAATCCTCGTTCAGCTCTTTTTCCGGAAAACGAAGTCTTTCCTCTCCTGCCCCCTCCCTGCCGTCAAACAGCGTTCTCGCCGTCAGCTTCGTGCAAAAGGAAGCGTCTCCTTCATGCAGAAGCAGCGAAAAAAGCATCTCCTCAGAGGTAACGAAGGTGTCCCCGTCGGGAATCGAGACGACGAACGGCAACGCATTCCCATCCTCATCGATCTCATCGCGTCCGGTCTGCACCATCCCGACACCGGTTTTTTCGGCAAAGGAAACCAGCGCCTCGTACATTCCGGGATCCACCGCATCATCACTGTCGACGAATCCCAGATAATCCCCCTGCGCAGCATCTATGCCGGCGTTTCTTGCCGCACTGGAGCCGGCATTGTCCTGATGAATCACACGGAGATTCCCGTGCTTCTTTGCATATTCATCTGCCATTTCACCGGAGCCGTCCGTCGAACCGTCATCCACAACAAGAATCTCCAGACATTCCGGATCCAGTGTCTGGGCAAGCAGGGAATCCAGGCATTTTGATAAATAACGCCTGGTATTGTATACCGGAACAATCACACTTACCCTGCGCGCACCGCTCATAGCGCTCCTCCTGCCGGCACAAAGGGCCGCACGCCCGGATCCATGCTCATTGGGCCGTCCTTCGGCGGATCATAAGCCGTACCGGACAGAACACAGGCGCAAAACCGCAGCAGTTCCCCGGCCGCATGCTCCGCATTCCACTGTGTGCGGATCGTGCGGCGGGCTTCCTCTCCCATTCGTTTTGCAAGAGCCGGCTCATCAACCAGCCGCTTCAATGCGTCATAAAAATTCTGCCGGCCATTGCCGCGGTAGAGGAGTCCGTTTACCCCCGGACGGATCAGCGTCGCCGGTCCGCCTGCCTCATTGCCCGCAACAACCGCGAGACCTTCTCCCATCGCCTCACTCACAACCGCGCCCCAGCCCTCCAGGTGATTGCTCGTGAACAGAAAGATCTGCGAAGCCTTCATGCGCGCCCTTGTCTCCTTCGTCGACAGGAAGCCGGTAAAGGTGACGTGATCCGTCAGATTCTTTTCCGCGCAGTACTGTTCCAGTGCGGCGCGCATTTCCCCGTCGCCGATCATGGTGAGGTGAAACCCGGTGCCGGCATGACGGAGTCTGTCTGCCGCCCACAACGGAAACTCCGGATGCTTCAGTTCAAGAAACCGGCCTGCCCACAGAAGCTGTACCGTCTCCTGATCACCCGCCGTCTCCTGATCCCGGAATGCCTGCCGGCCCTCATCTACGTCCAGCGGCGGAAAGTATCCCCAGCGGTAAATCTTTCCCGGATAGGCGTGAATCAGCCGGAAGTCCGATGCCGTGTAGGCACCGATTGCCAGGAGCCACAACGGCTTGTTTCTGTACCGGATGTGTTCGTTGTATTTATGACAGAGCCCACGCGGCGAGAATCGTTTCCACTGCCCCTCCCGGTAAAGGCGTTCACTCAATCGTATGGTCGGCAGGTTTTTTTTCATGCGCTCCTCGACCAGATCCTCACGCTGCGCCCAGCCGATCAGGGCGATATCCGCGTCCGTCACCAGCGCATCGGCCCGTTCTCGCTCCTCGTAGCTCCGAATCAGATAGGGCTGCTCATTTTTCTGTTGCCAGCCCATTTCCCGGCGCTCCTGTTCCATCGGCATGGTTTCGACAAAATGAAACGCATCACCCAACGCACTGTAGAGGGCTTCGCAGACGGGTATCTGATGGTGGTTGATATAATTGGAAATCCAGGTGATCGTCATGATGCGGCGTCACCTCCTCCCTCCATTATTTCCCCGTATATCGCAAGCAGACGCTCAAAATTGGTCTTCGGATCATGGGTCACGCGCGCACGCTTTGCCGCATTTTCCCCGTACACACCCGCAATCACGGGCTCTTCGAAAATCTGACGGATCGCCTGCGCAAGCCCCTTTGTGTCGCCCGGGTCAACCAGCAGCCCCTCCCGGTTCTCCGTCAGAAGACTCGGAATCCCTCCCGTTCTCGACGCGATCACCGGCATTCCGAGAAGCATCGCCTCCCCCATGGAGTTTGGCGAATTCTCAATTTCGGAGGGGAGTACAAAGACAGAAGACCGAAGCATATGCTCCTTCATCTGCTCAGCCGTAAGCCTCCCCGTCACCGTCACATGGTTTTTCAGATGTCCCTGCGCAATCAGCCGGCGCAGATACCTTCCGTAAGCGCCGATGCGCAGAAACATCGGAATTCTGCGTCCGTCGCCGCCGATCACGGAATTGCCCGCGACAACCAGCTGAATTTCCGGATAATCCGGCAACAGAAGCCGGAGCGCTTCCAGAAGATAATGGAAGCCCTTGAGCGGATAGTTGCCCTGCGGCAGGAAGACGCGAAACCGCACCGCCTCCTTCTGCGTCCATCTGCCTTCATAAAAGACATCACGAAGCGTCTCATTCATCGGATGGTAGACGCGCGCCGGGTTGACCTCGCCGGTGACGC
This sequence comes from Lachnospiraceae bacterium, assembly GCA_024682835.1. Classification (GTDB taxonomy): domain Bacteria; phylum Bacillota; class Clostridia; order Lachnospirales; family Lachnospiraceae; genus Butyrivibrio. Next base: position 53,403 of record JAIKYU010000076.1, read on the forward strand.
GCCTGTCATAATCCGTACGCCCCGTGACGTGACCTGCCAGCATCAGAGCCTCCCGCTCATGTTCCGCCCGGGCGCGGAATTTCTTCTGCTGCTGCATCAGGGAGTCCTTTCTGATCAGATCGCGGAAGGTCACCTCCCGCTGCACATCCTCCGGGAGCCCCGCCATATAGGCATCGGCAATTCCCGCACAGAACCCCTGAATGCCGACCAGTGTCCGATCCGGTCTGTTCCAGACCTTCAGAACAGCCAGTCCATGCGGAAACTCCGTACCGAATACATGAACCAGATCCGGCTGAAAATCCGCCAGAATCTCACGAAAACGTTCCTCTAAAGCCGCGTCATACCGTTCCGGATGCCCGAGCTCTTCAGCAAAGGCATACCAGACCGTGCCGTTCCAGTTCTCCTTCCCGGAAATGACCGTGTCCGCGTCCTCCGGATAAGCGACTGCCAGCGTCAGATCCGAAAGCCCCGCCGCGCCGACCGCCTGGTAGATCCCCGACAGCCATCCTTCATTCCCGGAAAAGGGCTTTCCTTTCATTTTCGCAAAGACGGGCAGTATCAAATTGACAACCCACAATACTCTCATAACCGATAGACGACCACGCCGTTCCCCGCCGGGCTCTCCTCAAATCCCAGCGCGGAAAACAGATGTCTGGAAACCTCATTCTCCGCCTTCACCTCCGCGCGCAGCGCGCATGCGGGATACGACTCCCGGGACACACGAAGCGCTTCTTCCAGAAGTTTTCTGCCCATCCCTCTGCCGCGGGCATTCGGAGCGACCGCGTAGGAGATTTCCACCTCATCCCGCTCGCTCCCGGCTTCTGCCGGCAACACGGAAAGCCGCAGCTGACCGACCGGCGTTTTGTCCTCCTCCAACACAAACAGCTGTTCACGCGGATCGGCAAGCTTCCCTGCAAACCAGCGTGCATGAACCGCCGGATCAATGCGCTCCTGCTGAAAGGAATATCTGCGGCTGATTTCGTCATTCCGGACAAAGAGCCACCAGTCACTGTCCTGTTCCCGCGCCGGCCTCAAAGCCAGAACGCGTTCTCTTTCCATTTTGCGGTGAACAGCCGGATCCTCATAGCGATCGAGAAAATCAAGTCCCATGTAATCAATAACCGCGGCAAACCGCACGTCATCCACCTGCGTGATGACAGAGACGAGTTTTGCCACCCGAAACTCCTCCAGATCATCCAGCGCCTCCATCGGGAATCGTCCGGTCAGGATATACACCGCAGGCATACGATCCGCAAACAATGCGTTGTAATCCAGTCCGTCCCTCGGATGCGGTTTGATGATGACATCGTAGTCAGCTGTGTAGCGCTCCACGAGATCCCCAAAAAGACGTGCCCGCACCGGTAGCTCGCACAGCGGTTCCGTCAGGATCATTGCCACCGGTTTTCTGCAGCCGGCCATCAGCGCCCGCAGTCCATCCGCATCGGGCAGAAAGACTTCCGCAAGAAACGAGTGATCCGCAGCCGTCAGCCGGTCCATCAGCGGTCTGCGGGGAACGGCGACCGTGTTTGCCGGAAAATCGGGATTGACGGAAAGGTCGTTCACCTCATAATCCATGCAGTACCTGCTGTATCCGTTGGGGATGAAGATCAGGCCAAGCTTCGCCAGCAGCGCCTTCAGGCGGAATGCCCCCGCATTGGAAAGACGCGCCATATCATCCAGCTTATCGCAGTTTAATCCATCCTCCAGCGCATGATAGCGGATTCGGTGCAGATTCAGATAGTATCCGATGGGATCGGAATCGCAGAAAACGTTGACCTCGTCATAATCCCGGAAATCAACCGGCACATGAGGTTCCTGCAGTCTGCCCAGAAGCCTCGTATACCGGATCCGCTGCAGGAGGTTTCCCGCAAGACTTCCCCGGTTCTGGCGCAGGCGGTTCAGTTGCTCGTGCTCTGCCCCGTTCTGCTCATCAAAAAAAAGAATCCTTCGAAACAGCGTTCGTTTCCCGAGCTTCTCCGGAAAATCCCCCCACTGATTGGACATCATGGACAGAATCAGATCCGCGCTCCCGCTGTTTTTGTTTTCTTCTCCGGCAAGCAGCAGCTCCTTCACACATGCGATATAGGCATGGTAAAAGGTGTGACAGACATAGATCCTGCGGTTCCCCGGCATCCGGCTCACCATGTGCCGCCTCCCGCCCGCGGAAGCTCATATACCGTGATCTCGTACGGCGAAATCTCCCCCGGATCGTCCGCCTCGGCGCCGTTCCAGGTGCCGATTTCGGAAAGTCCCAGCTCCTCCGCATTGCTGAAACGTATGCGGGAAAAGATGTACCGGCAGTCCAGACTCTGCAGTTCGCCGATATCCGCCATCAGCCTCCGGTCCTTAAGATCCATCTGCCGGAGCGCTTCATAGGTGTTTTCGTCCGATCCGGAGTAGAGACATACCCGTGCTCCCCAATCCTCGAAATAGGATTTGATCCAGGGGGAACCGGCAAACGCGGGTGCCTCCACCTGTTCCCATTTTTCCTTGTAGGACTGCGGATAGAATCCGATGTAGCCGTCCAGACTGGCAATGCCGTTGTAATTCAGGATGGCCGGATGCATGCCGTAGGCGCACGACCATTCTCCGTGGTAATCCAGATCCCGCAGAATCCGCTCAAACAGCGGTGCGGAATAGTACTCCCGGTAGTTGACCCTGCTCGTCTCCCTGTGTTTGAGCAAAATATAGGCATGATTATATACCGTATAGTAAAAATCATTGTAAACCTGCGGCACAAGCATCACGATCACCGCCGCCGCACAGGCAATGCCCCGCGCAATGACGGGGACAGCCGGCCGTACCAGAGCGAACAGGCCGGAGGAAAACTCCACAGCCGCGGCAGAGAGGCGGCAAAGCAGAATGGCAAGGAGGGCATACCAGAGAAAGGTGTTGAAATAGGCCGTTCTTGCAAACTCAAACCCGGTGAGCTGCGGAACCAGTGACTCCAGAAGATGCCGATAGGGAGCATACTGATACAGACCGAAGTTCAGACAGTTCAACACGATCCAGAGAAGCAGCCCGTTAACCGGATCTCTGAGCATTCTGCCCGCTTCCCTCCGGGTCAGGTGACGGAAATTGACCGCAAGAACGCCCACCATCACAACGGGCAGCACCAGATAGGTGTGGCTGTCCTGGCTGTGAAAGGAGGCCGTCACAAACTCCTGCGCTCCCGCCGCCAGCGCCTGGGAAAGGGTCAGTTCCCCATGCTCCATCGTCGTCCGGATCGTCACCGTGCGATCCAGCAGCATCGCCGCAAACAGGCGGTATTCCAGTGTGATATAACCAAGCGACAGAACCGCGGCTGCGATAAAAAGCCGAAACGGAAGCTTTCGGTCCCTGATCCAGAGAATCAGCGCGCCCACAGCGAGATAGCAGAGAATAAAGAAGCCGTGGTATGAAAAATAGGAAAGGGTCGGGTAGACAAAGAGCAGCACATAGGGCAGCACGCGTTTTCCGCCCGCCACCGGATGCCCCGCGCAAAGCCCCTCCCGGTAGTAAATCCGGCGCAACAGCCAGATGACACAGGGGACGGAGGTGAACGCGATCCCGTAGGTCGGAAATACCGGTATCATGCCAAAAGCGGCAGCGACAGGCAGAAGAATCGGAAGTCTTTTTTCGTAGCTGGCTCTGCTCCCCGCGACATCACGCGCAAGGAGAAGGAAACCGGAAAACCCGATCAGAATCTTCAGAAAGTAGCCGATCAGATAGGCCGCAATATCCGGAAGAAGAATATGCAGGATGTTGTAAAGAATCCATTCGGAACCGAAGAGATCCCTGCTCAGCCCGTGCATCACGGGAAGCGTCACGCCGTGCGCATACCAGGCATTCTGCAGCTTCATCATCCGGTAATGCGGGACGAAAAGATCCAGATTGTCATGAAACTGAAGGTAACTCCGATCCCGGAAGATCAGAAACACCGCTGCCTGGACGAAAAAGAGCACACACACAAAGACCGCCTCCGGCATCTGCCGGAGACGATTTCCCAAACCCCTCTGATTTTTCGCCGCGGTTTTCTTCATACGGTATCGGAATCAAAATCCTCGCCCACACGGAAACGCGGTACATACCGTCCGCAGATCACCTTCGCATCAGGGTTTGTGCCCTCCCCGGCTTCGGCAAACAGATCTCGGTTGACGTAACGGTCGACCACCTCCCAGAACTCCTCACGGGTAATCGAAAGATACCGGCAGGCCATGTCTATGTATTTATCTCCGCACAGACCGTCATACTCCTCCACATACCACTTTGCGTCCTCCCGGGAAAGCCGTCCCTCCCGGATATCATAACAGACCTCGTCCGTCGCGTATCCGAACCCGAATTTCAGATATTTGATCATCTGGTTCGGAATCTGCAGATCGCAGTCCAGCGCCGTGTAACGGCGGTATCTTCCCAGATCGTGAAGGTCATCCGTGCGGCCGGTCAGGCCTCTCGCAATCGCAAAGTCGGCGTTGCTCACCTGCGACCACTCTCTGGAATAGTACTGCAGAAAGACCGCCCGGATTCCCATTTTTTCCATTTCCTCCACCGGGGGAATCCTGTAGAGGAAGAGATCCTTTTCCGTGATGTGATTGGCCAGATCCACAAACTCGTCCGTCTTGCCGCCGCGGAGCGTGTTCAGCTGCAGCACCGCGAACGCATTGCCGCCCGCCTCCTGATTCTTGGCCGCTCCCAGCGTCAGCGCCGCGTTTTCCCCCTGAATGATGAAGGGGATGTTCATCTTCATCGCCATGATATAGGAGGAGGCCCACAGACAATACTCCGATGCTGCGATGATATTGCCCCGCTCAAAGAAGGATTTCCGTGCCAGCTTCTTTGCCACGACGGGATTGGGACGGATCGAGATGATGTCAAAACCCAGGCGATTGAGATTGTCGATATTTTTCCGGCCGATCTCGGTGATCTCATCCGGCATGCAGTTGATCAGCAGCGGATTTAAGCCCAGCCTGTCTCTCGCATACAGCGCCTGATACGTGCTGTCCTTTCCTCCGGAGACACCGACGATGCAATCGTAGGTATTTCCCCGCTTTTGTGCCTCCGCCTTTGCTTCCTCGGCAAACCGTTTCAACTCTGCTTCGCGGGCCGCCCAGTTGATGGTTGCTTTGGATTCCTCGTAACGACAGGCAAAACAGATCTGCTCCTCGTCGATCACGATGCCGGGTCTGGTGTCCGGCTGCAGGCAGCGTTTGCAATAGCGCATTTTCATCCTTTACTCCTCCTTTGCTATTATAACCTCTTCATTCATTGAGTGCAATCAGCATCTGGGCCGTTTCCACCAGATCACAGCCGTTCTCCATGGCCCGCCGCTGCAGATATCGGTGGGCTTCCGGCTCCGTCATCCGGTGCCGCTCCATCAGAATGGCCTTGGCCTCATTGATCAGAAGCTGCTCCTCCTGGGGACGGGCGCCCTTTTTCCCGTTTCTTCCGTGCTTCCCCGGCGTGATTCCCTGGGCAAGCATGTCCAGCGTCGCGTGAAACTCCTGCGGCTTAAGGGGCGTCGGGAGAAAGACGACATTGTCCGGAATCTCCTCCACCCGGGCAGGATTGGCAATCAGCAGAAGCACCGATCCATCCGGCAGATCCTCCGCAAGATCGGAAAAAACCATGTCCCTCAGTCGAAAACCGCAGATCACCACGCTCTCTCCGAGATCACCGATCGCGGAGAGCGTCTGTGCACCGGAATTGCAGAGCACCGCAGGATATCTGCCCCTTGTAGCCAGAAGCCGTTTGAAATTGTCTACATCCTCCCTCTTTGGAAAGGACAGAAGGATGTGCCGTGTTCTTTGCCTCATTCGATCCATCCGCGCGGTCAGTACTTTTCCAGGTACTCCTTCATTTCCCAGGCCGTAACACAGGTACGGAACGTGCGCCACTCCTGTTCCTTGACACGCATATATTTTTCATAGATTCCGTCCCCGAGAATATCCCGCACCCACGGATCAGCGCGGAATGCCTCTATCGCCTCCCCCAGCGTCTCCGGAAGAGTCGCATACCGGTCCGTATCCTCGTCCGCTTCGCCCTCGCAGCTTTCCTCCTGCAGCACGAGTCCCTTTCGGATTCCCTCCATGCCGGCCGCAAGAAGCAGGGCGATTGCCAGGTAGGGATTGGAGGCCCCGTCCGGATTGCGCACCTCGATTCTCGTTGCATCCCCGCGCAGTGCCTGAATCCGGATGACCGCGGTGGTGTTGAGGGAGGAGCCGGACCAGGACACATGTACCGGCGCTTCAAACCCGGGCACCAGGCGCTTGTAGGAATTGACAATGGGATTGGTCACCAGCGTGATCCCGCGGATGTGGCGGAGGATCCCGGCGATAAACTGTCTGGCCGTGTCCGACAGCTGCTCTCCGTCCTGCTCGTCAAAGAACAGGTTTCTGCCTTTTGTATCACGGCATTTGAAATTCAGATGCATCCCGGAGCCGTTCACGCCCTCCCTTGGCTTCGGCATAAAGGTGGCATACAGGCCGTGCTTCTTGGCGATGGTTTTGACGGCCATGCGGAAGGTCATGATTTTATCGGCAATCCGATCCGCACGTTCCTCTTCAAAATCGATTTCATTCTGGGCGGGTGCCATCTCATGGTAGGAACCGGACACCCGGAAATTCATATCCTCCAGTGCCAGCACGATATCCCGCCGCACGTTTTCTCCCCAGTCCGCCGGTGCCACATCAAAATATCCCGCGCGTTCCCTGGTTTCCGCAATCGGATCCCCGTTGTCGTCACAGCGAAACAGGAAAAACTCCTGCTCCGGATCCACATCGAAGGTGAGACCCATCTCCCCTGCCTCCCGCATCACCCGCGCCAGCACCTGTCTCGGATCACCCGCAAAAGGCTGTCTGTCCAGCGTACAGACATCGCAATAGAGTCTCGCGACCTTGCCGGACTGCGGCCGCCATGGATAGATGTCAAAGGTCGAAAGATCCGGAATCAGATACATATCGCTCTCCCCGCTGCGGACATATCCGCCGACCAGCGAGGCTTCAAACATGACTTCCCCGGCAAGCGCTCTATCCAGCTGCGAGGCCGTCACAGCGATATTTTTCGGCGTTCCGAAAATATCCGTAAACTGCAGCCTGATAAACGCGATATCCTCCTCCTCGATCCGGTTTCGGATTTCCTCAATCAACGACTGTTGTTTACTGACATGATCTGCATTCCCTTTTTTCGTCGTCCTCTGGTTCATGATCTCTCCCTTCTGGAATCTGTCGATAAAAAAGGCAAGGGTACCCACTCCACGGGCGCCTTTGCCGTCGATCAGTTATTATAGCAGAAAACCCGTCCGCCCGCAATGATTGAAAATGTGATATAATATCATGATGTCAGGGGCAAAAGCTCATAAGGCGATCATGCTTCCAGACGGACGCAGAAGTGCAGCGAAATCAAAGATTTCTGCACTTCTAGTGTGCATGAATCGCCTTATGAGTTCTTGACCCGCCCGAACATGAGCAAGTAGCAAGATGCCCGTATTTTGGGCATCGCAGCGGATTGCGAATGGTCGGAGAGGATTGCGAGATACTACGAACACTTAGCGAATGCGAAGCATGAGCTTAGTGTGAGTGTATGCGGAGCGAAGCGAAGCTCTGCGCAGCAGCGAAGCAATCCGTGGACATCATACAATGTAGACAGAACCAACACTTTCAGAGGAGTGATCATGGCCGGTAATACAATGCAGGAACTGTTCGGAAGCATGGTTTTTAACGAAGAGCGGATGAAAGAGCGTCTTTCCCCCATGGCCTACAACGCCTGGAAGGAATGTGTCGTCGAGGGAAATTCCCTGGATCTTTCAACTGCCAACGAAATCGCCGAAGCGATGAAGCAATGGGCGCTGGATCTTGGAGCCACGCACTATACGCACTGGTTCCAGCCCATGACCGGCGTCACGGCGGAGAAGCACGACAGCTTTATCTCTCCTGCCGCTGGAGGACGTGTCATCATGGAATTCTCCGGCAAGGAGCTGGTGAAGGGCGAGCCCGACGCTTCCAGTTTTCCCTCCGGCGGCCTGCGTGCCACCTTTGAAGCACGCGGCTACACGGCGTGGGATCCGACAAGCTTCGCCTTTGTCAAAAACGGCTCGCTCTACATTCCCACGGTATTCTGCTCCTACGGCGGCCAGGCGCTCGACAAAAAGACCCCGCTTCTCCGCTCCATGGATGAAGTCAGCCGTCAGGCTGTCCGGATTCTCCGCCTCTTCGGTGACAAGGAGACGAAACGCGTCACGCCGCAGGTCGGCCCGGAACAGGAGTACTTTCTGATCGACAAGAAGGTGTACGAACAGCGCAAGGACCTGCGTCTCACCGGACGGACACTCTTCGGCAACAAGCCGCCCCGGGGACAGGAGCTGGAGGACCACTACTTCGGTCAGTTAAAACCCCGTGTCGCGGCATTCATGGCGGATCTCGACGAAGAACTCTGGCGTGTGGGAGTTCTGTCCAAGACGAAGCACAATGAGGCGGCTCCCTCGCAGCATGAAATGGCGCCGGTCTATGCGGATGCCAATGCCGCCTGCGATCAGAACCAGCTGGCGATGGAGCTCATGAAGACCGTTGCCGACCGCCACGGCTTCCACTGCCTGATTCACGAAAAGCCCTACGAAGGGGTCAACGGGTCCGGCAAGCACGACAACTGGTCCCTCTCCACCGACACCGGCAAAAACCTCTTTAAGCCCGGCTCCACACCACGTCAGAATGCGCAGTTTCTGTTGTTCCTTGCCGCCTTTGTCAAGGGAGTGGACGAATATCAGGAGGCGCTCCGTGTGACGGTAGCCAGTGCGGGCAACGATCATCGCCTCGGCGCGCTGGAGGCACCGCCCGCGATCATTTCCATTTTTCTGGGGGACGACCTGGCCCAGGTGGTGGAATCCATCATCACCGGCACGCCGCTCAAGGAGGGCGGCAAACGCTCCCTGACCATCGGAGTGGATGTCCTGCCCGCGATTCCGCAGGACAACACGGACCGCAACCGCACCTCCCCGATGGCCTTTACCGGCAATAAATTTGAATTCCGGATGCCGGGCTCCTCACAGTCCATTTCCGGACCGAACATCGCACTCAACACCATCATGGCTCAGGAACTGAAGGAGTTTGCCGATCAGCTGGAAAAATCGAAGAATTTCCAGAGCGATCTGCAAAAGCTCCTGAAAACCGTCTTCACGAAACATCAGCGTATCATCTTCAACGGAAACGGGTACGATGAAAGCTGGGTAAAGGAAGCCGAAAAACGCGGCCTGGCAAATCTCGTCTCCACCGCGGATGCGCTGCCCTTCTATGCCTCGCCGAAAAACATCCGGCTCTACGCGGACAATAATATCTACACCGAAGAGGAGCTGAAGGCCCGGGCTGTCATTCATATGGAAACCTACAACGCGACAATTGAGATCGAAGCCCGCACCATGATCGACATGATCGATCACGATATTCTGCCTGCAGCCAGCGCCTTCACGACACAGCTGTGCGAACGCGCCGCCTCCAAAAAACAGGCTGGTCTTCCCGCAAAATACGAGAGCGGTCTGGCAAAAAATCTGGCATCACTGACCGACCGTCTGGCTTCCGCAAACGAGAAGCTCACGAGAGACATGAACCATATCCCCGCCGATGCGGAAAAGGCCATGGCCTACATTCACAAAACGATTCTGGGTGATATGGAAAAGGCACGAAGCATCGCTGATCAGCTGGAGGCCAAAACCGATTCTGAATACTGGCCGTTCCCGACCTATTCGGAACTGATGTTCAGCGAGTAAGACGGAGGGTACACGCATGAAACTGGCGATCATCACAGCCCGCGGCGGAAGCAAGCGCATTCCCAGAAAAAACATCCGGAATTTCCTCGGAAAACCGATCCTTGCCTATTCGATTGAGGCAGCGCTTAAAAGCGGCGTGTTCGATGAGGTCATGATCTCCACGGAGGATGCGGAGATCGCGGAGATTGCACAGCGCCTGGGCGCAGTCTTTCCCTTCCCCAGGAGCGAACAGACCGCAGGCGACCACGCGGTGACCATCGACGTCATGCTGGAGGTGGCGGAGGAATACAGAAAACGCGGCAGAGACCCGGAGGTGGTCTGCTGCCTGTATCCGACAGCTCCTTTTGTGACCGCGGAAAAGCTTCGCAGCGCAGACAGACTGCTTGCGGAGAGTGGCGCAGATGCGGTCATTCCGGTGGTCCGCTTTTCCTATCCGCCGCAGCGGTGCTTCATAGAACAGGACGGACTGCTCAAATACCGCTGGCCGGAATATGAATTTGCCCGGTCCCAGGATCTGGATCCGTATTACCACGACGCGGGTCAGTTCTATTTTATCCGTACGTCCGTGATGCGCGCGGAACACACACTGGTGCCGGGGCGAACGGCGCCCCTGATCCTTGACGAACTGGAGGTGCAGGACATCGACACGGATGATGACTGGCATATCGCGGAGATGAAGTATCAGAGGATGCAGTCAGGCGGTTCTTTTCGTCCGGCCTGATCCGCAACAGATACGGTTGGGGTTGGAAATCCGTTTCCATCACGAGTATAATGACAAGGAGCAGAAGGAAACGATCCGAAACATCACTTCGGGGGAGGGATACCATGTCCGAATTTGACGGAGCAACATTACTGATCACCGGCGGAACCGGATCCTTTGGCAACACGGTTCTGAAACATTTTCTGGAAACGGATATCGGAGAGATCCGGATTTTTTCACGGGATGAAAAAAAGCAGGATGATATGCGGCATGAGCTGCAGGCAAAGCATCCGGCGCACGCAAAGAAAGTGAAATTCTATATCGGCAACGTCCGTGATCCGCAGGCCGTGCGGGATGCGATGCCCGGCGTGGACTATATCTTTCACGCGGCAGCACTGAAGCAGGTTCCCAGCTGTGAATTCTTTCCGATGGAAGCCGTGCAGACCAATGTGATCGGCACCAACAACGTGCTTCACGCCGCGATTGAAGCGGGCGTAAAGCGGGTGGTCTGCCTTTCCACGGACAAGGCGGCCTATCCGATCAACGCCATGGGCACCAGCAAGGCCATGATGGAGCACGTCGTGCGGGCCAACGCGCGGGTTGCCGCAGAGCGCGGAGAGACGGTCATCTGCTGTACCAGGTACGGAAACGTGATGTGCTCACGCGGATCCGTCATCCCGCTGTTTATCGACCAGATCCGGAGCGGTCAGCCTGTCACCATCACCAACCCGGAAATGACGCGGTTTCTGATGAATCTTGATGAAGCGGTGGAGCTGGTACGGTTTGCCTTTGCGCATGCCAATCCGGGGGATCTGTTCATACAGAAGGCGGATGCGTCAACCATCGGTGTGCTGGCGCAGGCGGTGCAGAAGCTGTTCGGAGATACCGGGACACGGATCATCGGGACGCGTCATGGAGAGAAGCTGTATGAAACGCTGATGACAAAAGAGGAACGGCTGCGCGCGGAAGATATGGGAGAATACTTCCGTGTGTCCGCGGACAACCGGGACCTGAATTACGACAAGTATTTCATCCAGGGGCAGGTGGAGACCCAGTCCGATGAGGCTTACACCAGCCACAACACGCAACTCCTGGATCTTGACGGAACCGTCAGCAAGATTCTTACAACCGATTATGTAAAAGAGGCGCTGGGACAGTGAAAATTCTTGTGACGGGGAGCAACGGGTTTGTCGGCCGGAATCTGGTCTGGAACCTCAAGGAGATCCGCGACGGCAAAAACCGCACCCGGCCAAACCTGACCATCACACAGATTGACGGCTATGACACGGACACGAGCGAGACACTGCTCGATGAGGCATGCGCATCGGCCGATTTCGTGTTTCATCTCGCAGGCGTCAACCGGCCGGAGGATCCGAAGGAATTCATGGAAGGCAATTTCGGTTTTTCCTCTGTCCTGCTTGACAGGCTCAAGCAGGCGGGGAACACCTGCCCGGTGATGCTGGCCAGCTCCGTTCAGGCGACGCTCACCGGCCGCTATGCCGATTCCCCCTACGGGAAAAGCAAGCTTGCGGGGGAGGAGCTGTTCTTTCGGTACGCCGAAGAAACCGGCGCGCGCGTGCTCGTCTACCGCTTTTCCAATGTGTTCGGCAAGTGGTGCCGCCCGCACTACAATTCAGCGGTCGCCACCTTCTGCCATGCCGTGGCCAACGATGAGCCGTATACCGTCAATGACCGGTCCACCATGCTGGAGCTGGTGTATATTGACGACCTGATCAACGAACTCCTGGATGCCCTGGGCGGAGCGGAGCATCGCTGCACCTACCGGACTGAGACCGGGAGCGGGACTCCGGTGCCCATTCCTTCAGAAGAGGGCGCATATTGCTACGTACCGGTCACCCATCATGCAACCCTCGGTGAAATCGTGGATCTTCTGGAGCAGTTTCGAAAAATGCCCGAAACCCTGATCATACCCGAAATTCCTGCGGGAAGCTTTGCCAAAAAGCTGTACAGCACCTGGCTGTCCTATCTTCCTCCGGAGAAGATGGTCTATCACTTCAAATCCAGCGTGGACAGCAGAGGAAGCTTTACGGAGCTGATCCGGACCATGAACTGCGGCCAGATCTCCATCAACGTGGCAAAGCCCGGAATCACAAGAGGACAGCACTGGCACAATTCCAAATGGGAAATCTTCATCGTGGTTTCCGGACACGGCCTGATCCGTGAACGGCGCATCGGCATCGATCCTGACACGGAGGAGGAGTGGCCGGTGATCGAATTCGAGGTGACGGGAGAACAGGTGAGAGCCGTGCAGATGCTGCCGGGATATACCCATGAGATCATCAATCTTTCCGCAGTGGATGATCTCGTGACGGTGATGTGGGCCAACGAACCCTTCGACGAGCAGCACCCGGACACCTTCTATGAGCCGGTACTGACAGATGACAGAACAGAATCCATCCATCCCGAAAAGGGAAATGTCTGACAGGGAGCAAAGACATGAATACCGATTTTCACGATATCCAATGGCAGGGAAACGGCAGGATCAGGCTGCTGATTCTGGTGGGAACACGACCCGAGATCATCCGCCTCTCCGCGGTCATTAAAAAATGCCGGCGGTACTTCGACACCATTCTGGCTCATACGGGACAAAACTACGATTACAATCTGAATGAGATCTTTTTTAAGGACCTGGGGATCAACGCGCCGGAGGTGTACCTGGATGCGGTCGGAAAGGATCTCGGGGAGACGATGGGCAATATCATTGCTTCGAGCTATCGTCTGATGGAGCAGCTTATGCCGGAAGCGGTGCTGGTGCTGGGCGACACGAATTCCTGCCTGTCGGCCATCAGCGCCAAGCGCCTGCACATTCCGATCTTTCACATGGAGGCCGGCAACCGCTGCAAGGACGAATGTCTGCCCGAGGAGACCAACCGCCGGATAGTCGATATCATTTCGGATGTCAATCTGGCCTACTCGGAGCACGCAAGGAGATACCTCGCGGAATGCGGACTGCCGAAGGAGCGAACCTACGTGACCGGAAGTCCGATGGCGGAGGTGTTAACGGACAATCTGGACGCGATCCTGGCCTCGGACATTCACACCCGCCTCACCGACGAGTGCGGCCGCCCGATCGAGAAGGGCAAATACATCCTTCTTTCCGCGCATCGCGAGGAGAATATCGACACAAAAGAAAACTTCACCTCGCTCTTTACGGCGGTCAACGCCATGGCGGAAAAATATGATCTGCCGGTGCTGTATTCCTGCCATCCCCGCTCACGCAAACGGCTCCTTGAAAGCGGATTCAGACTGGATGAACGGGTGATCGCGCATGAGCCTCTGGGCTTCCATGACTACAACTGCCTGCAGGTTCACGCCTTCGCTGTGGTTTCCGATTCCGGAACGCTTCCGGAGGAGGCCAGCTTCTTCACCTCCGTCGGCAGACCCTTTCCTGCCGTCTGCATCCGCACCTCCACCGAGCGTCCCGAGGCGCTGGACAAAGGGTGCTTTGTGCTTTCGGGCATCAGCACACGGGGACTGCTGCAATCGGTCGAGCTGGCGGTGGGGATGAACGCGGCGGGAGACACGGGAACCCCCGTGCTGGATTACACGGACACCAATGTCAGCACCCGCGTGGTAAAGATCATTCAGTCCTATAAGGATACCGTAAACCGGTTTGTCTGGAGAAAAACGGAAGAATAGTCAATCCTTACGAGGCTTTTCCTTCTCCGGCTCCTTTTGTGAAATCACCGACTTGATCACATACTGGGGAGAATTGTTGATACACATATAGATTCTGCCGAGATACTCGCCCATCAATCCCATATTCACCAGCACCAGTCCTCCGATAAACAGCACGATCGCCGTCAGGGAGCTCCAGCCGTACGGAATGACGGCGGCAAGGGACGGAATAAACAGCCTGCGGATCACGATCAGGATCGCATAGATAAACGCCAGAATGGCCATGGTCACGCCGATATAGGCACTGATTTCCAGGGGCTTTACGGAAAACGCAGTAAACCCGTTGACCCAGAGAGAAACCAGCCGCCGCAGGGTGTAGCCGGATTTTCCCTGCATACGCTCCCTGTGCTTGATCGTCACGTAGCCGATGTTTCTGGTTGTCCTGAGGACGAGACCGCCCAGATAGGGAAAGCAGTTCCGGTACCTGATGATCTCCTCAATGATGAATCTGCGCGCAACAAAATAACTGCCCGTATAAAAGCTCTGCCCGTGAACATCAAACATATAATCTGACATTCTTCTTGTAAAATCCGAACCCCATCGACGATAAAAGCGCTGACGCATTTTGTCATACTGCGCGTAGACGACATCGTAGCCGGTTTCCAGCTTGTCCACCAGGGTGTACAGCTCGTCTGCCGGAGTCTGCCCATCGTCATCCATGGCAACCACATAGTCACCCGTGCAGTAATTGAATCCCGCCAGAATCGCGCTGTGCTGTCCGAAGTTTTTTGCCAGATTGATGCCCAGCACATGGCTGTTCTTCTCCACCAGGCGTTCTATGACCTCCCAGGAACGATCCGGCGAACCGTCATTGACCAGAACGATTTCGTATTCATACTCCGTTGCCCTCGTCTCCAGGGAACGGATCACCTCATCCACCACCGTATCCAGCGTGGCCTCTGACCGATAGCACGGAATCACGACAGACAGTTTTTTCATTTAATTAACACTCCTTAGCGGCAAAGATCTGACTCTTAAGCGGCATCAGCGCATGCAGCAGAATCAGACCGAACACATAGCAGGCAATGACTTCTCCGGCGCCGACAGTCGCCATGAAAAAGGGGATACTGCCCGGAATCTGATAGGCGTAGCGCAGCACAAAGGGAATGATGATCGCGTTGGCCGCAACCGGCGGCAGCGGAACAAGGAACCGTTGCTTCCGAAGGGCATAGGAGCCGAAGGCGCCGATGGCCGTGGCCAGCGTGCCGAAAACAATGTCCGGCAGCGCGCAGCCGGTCAGAATATTGGCCAAAAGGCAGCCGACAATCAGCCCCGGAACCGCAGCCGGTGTGAAAAACGGCAGCACGGTCAATGCCTCGGAAAAACGAACCTGGATGGCGCCGCTTGCGAGATCGAAGCCCGCAGCGATCATGGTGAGAACGACATAGACGGCGGCGATGACACCCGCCTGCGCGAGATAAAGAGTTTTCCTGCTGTTATGCATCTGATTTGCCTCCTTTAGTTTTGTTCCGCACCGGTGTGCGGGGAGTGGGAAGGAATTAACACTCCGAACATAAACAACGCGTACAGTTATAACATGGAATTGAAGAAAAAGCAAGAGGCGGAGACCCGTGCGGCTTTGCGCACTGGAATGCGATCCCACGACAGCAGACAGGTACTGATAAAAAATTGAAAAAAAAGTGTAATCCCTCCTTGACAGAAAAAATATCGCGCGGTATACTTCGATCATAAGTTGTTACTTATGAGGTATAAGCCTTGATTGATTCTCTGGACGAACAATATCTGAGACAGCTCCGAAAGGCCGGAAGCATTTCCAAAGCGGCCGCCGCGCTCGGCATTTCACAGCCGGCACTGAGCATGAAGCTCTCGCAGCTGGAAAAAAGGCTGGGATTCACCCTGTTTAATCGACGGGTTTCTCCCATCACACTCACTCCGGCAGGGATCGTCTTTTTTGATTATCTGGATGAACAGGACGCGCTTCGCACGCGCTGTCTCAGACAGATCTCCGAATTGAATGCGGATGGTGAGCGCCGGTTATCCGTGGGAGCACCCACCGTCTATGTGAACTCGATCCTGATCGATGCCTGTACCGCGCTGCACAGGGAGCATCCTTCCTATAAGATCCGCATTGAGAGCGCCTCCGTGCCGAAGCTTGCGGAAATGGCACGCAACGCGGAGCTCGACTGTTTCATCGCCACCTCACTGATGCCGGAAGAGGACTTTGTCAATGTCATCATCCGAAAGGAACGGACACACCTCTGTTTCGCAGCCACGCACCCGATTGCTCAGCTTCTGCCGGATCGGCCGCTGACCGAGCAGGATCTTCATCTACTGGACGATCAGGAAATGGTCTTCCTGAAAAGCAACCAGCCCATGCAGATCACACTGGAAAGAATCATACAGAAATATGGGCTGAAGCCGAAGCCCTCCTTCACCGTGGATCAGATCAGCACCGCCCTGGCCCTGGCGGAAAACGGAGCCGGAATCTGCCTCGCCACCGATGAGTCGCTTAAGAAGCTTAAGGACCGGTCCGTCCTGCAAAGCCGTTCCATGGAAGCGCTCATCCCCGATCGCCCGATCTACGCGGCTTACACACGGTATCCATACACGCCATCGGCATGTATGGAATTAATCAATCATCTGCATCAACAACCATTGATAAAGGAGGAGTAACATGAAAAAGAAGAATGTCATCAAAACCATGATCCTGACCGCAACTGTCGGATGCATGACGGTTCTTGGCGGATGCGGCGGTTCCGCGCCGGCCGCTGAAACGACGTCCGCCGCGCCGGCCTCAAATGAGGCTGCCGCGGAAGTGACCGCTGCCGACGAAACGCTGAGTCTTGCTTATCAGTACGGTCTGTCCTACGCACCGGCGGTCATTGCGCAGAGCGAAGGGCTGATCGAGAAAGCCTACGAAGAAGCCACCGGCGCGAAGCTTACGGTCAACTGGAATCAGATGAGCTCCGGTGCCGATATCAACACGGCCATCGCTTCCGGCGATCTGCAGGCCGGCTTCATGGGCGTCGGTCCCGCCGTCACCGGTGTCACGAAGGGACTGGGCTACAAGATCTTCACCAATCTTTCCGGTCAGGAGCATGGCATGACGTCCAATGATCCGTCCATCACCGGACTCGGCGATCTTGTCGGCAGCGACAAGCAGATCGCGCTGGTCAACATCGGTTCCTTCCAGCATATCATTCTCGCCAAGGCTCTGGCGGAGAACGGTTTCGATGCGCATGCCCTGGATGCCAGCATTGTTGCCATGAAACATCCGGACGGTATGGCTGCACTTGAGTCCGGCTCGGTTGCCTGCCATCTGACCAGCAGTCCCTACATTTTCAAGGAACGCGATAACGGCGATCTCCACGAGCTGACAGAGGTTGCCAATGCCTATTCGGCTGATAAGAGCTTTATCGTGGGTATCGCGGCGGAGGATCTTCACGATAACAAACCCGCTGTATACAAGGCACTCTGCGACGGCATCCAGGCAGGCATGGATCTGATCAACTCCGATCCGGAGAAGGCCGCCTCCATCACCTGTGAGCTGGACGGCAACACGCTCGAGGTGGAGCTGGATTACATGAAAAAGGGCGTCTACTCGGCCGACACCAAGGGGCTCTTTGACCTGGCCTCCTTCATGTACGAAAACGCATTCATCGAAAATGATCCGCAGTCCTATGAGAACCTTGTCTTCGACAACGTGAAGGGGAACTGACATGAAAACGTCCGAAAAAGCCTCCGGCAAAACCGCTGAACATCTTGCCAGAATCATCTTTCTCCTGGCGGTATTGGGGATCTGGGAGTATGTCGCCCGGGCCAGACTGCTCGGCCCCCGCTCCGAACTGATCTTTCCCAGCCTGGAGGCAATCGGACGCGCTTTTCTGAGAAATTTCTCAAAAGGCTACGCCGGGAACTCCCTCTGGATTTACATCGGCAATTCCATGAAGCTGCTGCTGACCGGTCTGCTCATCGGAAACGGTCTGGCCTTCCTTCTCTCCGGAATTGCAGCGGTCAACCACACCTTCTATTCCATCTACAATCTGGTGATTTCGGTGTGTGACCTGCTCCCCGGTGTTGCCCTGCTGCCTGTTGTGATCGTCATCTTCGGCGTCAAGAGCGGCGTGATCGTCTTTCTGGTGATACACGCCGTTCTCTGGCCCATGAGCCGCAGCATTCTGGACGGCTTCATGGCGGTTCCCATGATCTATGTGGAGGCCGGAAAAAACATCGGCCTTCGGGGCGTCGGTCTTCTGTTCGGCATCTATCTGCCGGCTTCCATCGCTTATATCGTCTCCGGTCTCAAGGTTGGCTGGGCGCGGGCATGGCGCGGACTGATCTCCGCAGAAATGATCTTCGGCATCGCCTCCTGTCCGGGCATCGGTCTGTTCATCAACCAGATGCGCACCAATATGAACAATGCGGAAATGTATGCAACGCTGGTTGTGATCATCATCATCGGGGTGATCGTGCAGTACGGAATCCTGACACCGATTGAAAAGAACACAGTGAAGAAATGGGGGATGGCACGATGAGCGAGCCGATGCTGACGATAAAAAATCTGACAAAGACCTATCAGGACAGTCCGGAACAGCCGAAGATTCTGGCCGATCTGAACCTGACGGTGGACAGAGAGGAATTCCTCTGCATTCTGGGGCCGTCCGGGTGCGGAAAAACGACGCTGCTCCGGTGTATCGCCGGCTTTGAAAACTTTGAGGGGGAGATTCTGGTGAACGGTGTGTCCCGGAAGGAGCCGGGGTCAGATCGGATTATGGTTTTCCAGACCTTTGAACAGCTTTTTCCGTGGAAAACAGTAGAAGGGAATATTACCTGGCCTCTGAAGAAGACCGGAATGACCGATAAGACAGAACGTCACCGCTGTGCGATGGAAGCCCTCGCCAAGGTGAAGCTCGCAGATTACGCGCACTACTATCCCCATCAGCTCTCCGGCGGCATGAAGCAGCGGGTCGCCATCGCCAGGGCGCTGGCACTGAAATCCGAAATCATTCTGATGGATGAGCCCTTCGCGGCGCTGGATGCGCTGACCCGACGCGAACTGCAGAACGAGCTGTTAACACTTTCGGCCGCGGAGCACCGGACCATTCTGTTTGTCACACACAACATTCAGGAGGCGGTGATTCTGGGCACCAGGAATATTGTTCTTCAAAAAGGGGGAAAAATCATCTTCGACGAAAAGAACACGCTGCCAAAGCCGTCAACCCCCTCCAGTCCGGGATTTGCCGAGGTCTGGCAGCGCATGCGCGATGCCATCTACGCGAACGAGAATGCGGAATAACGGTGTTACCGTCGCCCTCTCCGATCCCTCCCGTAACAAAGCAGAATCCGGCGAAGGAGCTCTCCGAGCAGGAAGCCCCAGGTGCCGATACTGATGGTCAGACGCAGGTACTCATAAAAGCCCGCCTGATAGCTTTTTACCTTTCCCAACGGCTCGATGTGTGAGTAAGCCGCCAGCGCATAAACAACGGCAGCGCCCAGGGCCAGGATCAGAACCACCCATCTCCCCTTCCGGTTTCCTCTGCCGGCAAGAATCACCTGCCGGACACACCCTTCCGTCTTTTTAAGCCACACCGACACCCGCTCCGATACCGGCTCTTCGCCTGCAGGCAGCAGACAGATCTCCCGGCCAAGCCACGGGAAGCG
>JAIKYU010000139.1 GCA_024682835.1 Lachnospiraceae bacterium
AAAATGTGCTGTCAGTCCGGTCGTCTGCTTCTTTTTCTCCGTCTGCTCATATAGCGGAAGGTTTCCTGCCAGGGTAATCTCCTGTTCCTCACTCCATCTTGCGCCGCCGTCCATACTGACCTGAACGCTCATATCTCCGGGGATACCGCCGCGGGTGATGCGGATGAGGAGATCATATTCCTTCACAGGCCTGCAATAAACCAGATCAGATAAAAGGATGTCCCGCTCCCTGCGCTGCGTATGACCATTCCGTACAGACAAAGAAGGATGCCAAGGATAGCGTATAGGATTGTTGATGCTTTGTTCATTGTTCGTCCTAAGCCTCCACAGGGAGTACACTTCTTCCGCAGGTTAAACCGGAACCATCCTTTCATAACTGCCATCGTTCATCAGCTGAAGCATTAGATCGGCCTTCATGGAATGCTCCAGACAGAGTCTGGCGTTATACATGTCGCTGAAATCCACAAATGCCTTTGCTTCTTCTGCCGGATGTCCGCTTGCGATGCGTCTTGATACAAGACGTTCCTTCAGCATCGATTCATCCGCCCGGATCTGTATCCTATAATCTGCATAGAAGGATAGGTTCCTCCAACCGTCCATGTCCAAAAGAAGATAGTTCCCCTCCAGAAGGATGATGTTCTTATCCACAGTGATCGCATCTTCTACGGGGTTATGCAGGAGTCTGTCATACACAGGCCAGCCGCATGACACATCTGTTTTGATCCTCTTTATGGCTTCTTCCAGTTTATCCAGATCAAAGGTTTCCGGAGTTCCTTTGACGTCTACCATCGAAATCTCTTTCCCGTCCCTTATAAGCGTATGGGAGAGAAGGTATTCCTGTCTTCTGTGAAAACCATCCATGCCGATGGACTGGATGGCTTCCAGGTCAGTGTTTTCTGATGAAAGGGACTGAAGAAAGCTGGACAGTGTGCTCTTTCCGGCTCCGGGAGGAGCAGCGAGGAAAGCGATGATCCGCTGATGCTTTTCCTTATATAAATCTGTCAGAGTATGAAGAAGCGGGAGGAAGATCTCCCGGATATTTTCTTCTTCATAACAGGCATTCACGGAGATGCCGTTGATGTTGACGCTGTATGTTCTCATTGATTCATCTGTTTGTTCTGCGGTGATGGTTTCCTGTTTCGGGGAGAAGTCTCTCCCCGCGACCGAGCCCAACGGCTGCGGTAGGTTTGTTTCATACAATTTTGGTTTCCGGCTCCGTCAAATATCTTACGGTTTTTCCATGTGCCAGAGCATACGCAATCTCTGATTTCGTGCTTTCACCGATATATCTGCCGACGTTGATGACATAGATCTCATCAGCCATGTCGATCTTGCGCTTATGCATGTCATCGAGCATCTCCTTGGTCTTGGACAGGGTTCCCTCATCCATGCCATCCCATACCTCTGGATCGCCGGAATGGCCGAAGAGGCCTACGGATATCACAATATTGCCCTCCAGCGTCAGGCGCTTTTGAGCCTCCATGAATTCCTCTTTGAATCGTGTGCTTCCACACAACGTGATCACGGGATACTTGCCGACCATCGTTTTATTCCTTCAGTCCCTGATAGAATTCCACGGCGTCCTGGATTTCTTTCTCCGTCGGATGCCCCTTCTGAATGCCTCCCACCAGCTTGAACGGGCCGAAGGTGTCAAACCCCAGGCAAAGATACTCGCCAAGAACGTTGCACCGCTTATCGTTCGCCACTTTTCGGATCGATTTGAAATAGCTCTTTATGGGATTTCCGCAGGTGGCAATAAAGAACACCGGCTTTTCTGAGGGAAGATTGACCTCTCTCTTTTCCGTGACATTGATCAGGGTGACCTCCTTATCAACGGCACAGATGGCATCCAGCAGCTTCTTTGTGTTGCCATGATGCTCGGAATAATAGGCGATGGCTGTTTTCATAGGGGTATTCCGCCTCCTTCTTCGGTCGGATCTCGGCTCAAAACACCCCTATATTATACGCCTGGAGAATTGAATTGCCAAATTAGCACGTATCAGACAAACATGCCTGCGCACATCTCCTCGATCCATTCTCTGCGTTGGATTACATCCAACCACCCACGCGGAATGGCATCATATCCGTAGTATAACCCAGCCAGTCCGCCCGCAATCGCTGCAACTGTATCTGTGTCATCTCCGAGATTTACTGCGCATAGCAGAGCATCCTTGATCGTATCCGACTGCAGTAGCGACCATATCGCTGCTTCCAATGCATGAACAACATATC
>JAIKYU010000020.1 GCA_024682835.1 Lachnospiraceae bacterium
GACAGTGTGTCCTGGTCGATCCTGCAGGCCGATCTGGAGACAGTCTACAAAGATGCCCTCCATGGCAGAAAAATCTCCCTGCCGCCAAAGACAGGCACCTATCGGGATTACGCCAAGGCACAGCACGCCTATCGCAACAGCTATGCCCTCACCTGCGAGATCCCCTACTGGGATCGGGTGGAGGAAAAGCTCTCTGCCATGGACGGTGTGAGGTTCGGCGGATGCGACAGAACCTTTGCGTATCTCTCAGACGCACTGAACGAGGAGGAGACGCTTGCGTTTACCGGAAGCGGATTCGGAAAGAAAAGTATCACGATCGGTGAAGCTCTTCTTACGGCAGTGTCCGGAAGCTATTGCCGGATGACGGGAGCGCGGGATGTCTCCTTCCAGTTTGAGGGCCATGGACGGCAGAACCGTCATCTGGATACAGTTACGGACAGGACCGTGGGATGGTTTACGGCGGCTTATCCCGTGGTCGTTGAAAATGCTGGCACAGAGGATCTTCTGCAGAATCTCATAAACGTCAGAGAAACCCTGCGCAGGGTTCCGAACCACGGTGTCGGATATATGGTTTTAAAATACATCCCTGGCAGGAAGAATCTCGCAGGTGCGGCGGATCTCATGCCGCAGATCGGTTTCAATTATCTTGGGGAAGCGGATGGTGAAGAGGCCCCGGGCAGACTCTTTACGGTGCCAGAAGGCTTTGATACCGGCCGTTCCATGGATGAACGAAACGCCTTCGGACCCGACCTGTCGCTCAATCTGCTGATTGCGCATAAGCGCCTGTCCATCTCGGCGGGGTTTTCGCAGGACCGGTATGAAGAGTTACAGATCCGTGAATTTCTGCGGAATATCCGCAGACAGCTGCTGGAAATCAGCCGTTTGATCAAAGAGGAGAAACCGCACCTTCCTTTGTTGCCCTCGGATTTTTACGAGTCGGAGTGGTCTGTGGATGAATTCCGGACAGTGGAACGGGAATATGCGTCGCGCGGGGAGAGGATTCTACGTATCTATCCGCTCCTGCCGCTGCAGCAGGGAATGCTCCTTGCCCATACGAAGGATCCCCACAGCTTCGGCTACCGTCTGGTCAGCATCTATGAACTCAACCGTCTTCCGTCAAAGGAGCAGATGCTTTCTGCCCTTAAGAAACTGGGCATGCGCCACGAGGCACTGCGTACCGCGATTGTTTATAAAAATGTCTCCGTACCGAGACAGGTCATCCTGGACAGGCCGCCGGGCTACACCGAGCTGGACTTTCGTGATGTCCCCGACAGGGAGGAGGCGATCTTTCGGGTTCGGAAGGAGCTTCTGACCAACGGCTTCGATCTGCAGGACAAACCGCTGTTTCAGGTGGTCCTGGCAAAAACGTCCGAAAAAACTTGCTTCCTTGTAACCGCTGTCCATCACGCGATTGTGGACGGCTGGTGCATCAAGGATTACATGACCGATCTGTTCGGACTCATCGCGGAGGAGCTCACCGGCAAGAAGCTTCTGGCCCCTTCGGAGGATCTGCCCGGCAGCTACGAGACAGCGGTTCGCAGAATCCTTGAAAAGGACAGGGAGGAGGCAATTGCCTATTACGGCAGCCTGCTTTCCGGTTATCAGACCAAGGCGGAGATTGTAAGCGGGGGAAGCGTCCCGTCAGAGGAGCAGTCTGATGAGGATGATATCCGCATCGTCCTTCCTAAGGATCTGACGGATGCGCTCAAAGCACTGTGCAGATCGGAACACGCAACACTTTCCCAGGCCTGTGAGATGATCTGGGGACTGGTGCTGCAGACCTATAATCATACGAGGGATGTGGTGTTCACCAAGGTGGTGTCGGGAAGAGATTTCGGGCTTGCAAACGCCGAGCATATCGTGGGCATGTTCATCAATGCCGTCCCAGTCCGGGTGAGGGCGGAAAAAGAGACCACGGTGCGTGAACTCTTACGGGACATCGGGAAGCAGGGAGCCGAAAGCGCGGCCTATGATTACTGTCCCCTGGATGAGATCCGGGTGGGAACGGAACCCTTCGTCAACCTTTATCAGTCGATCTTCTCCTTTGAAAATTTTGACAGCGGTCTTACACCCGACCGCGCGGAGGACAGGGAAGCAGCCGCGGAGGGCATGTCCGTAAAGGAGCTGTGCGCCAACGAAGAAAACTATACGGACATCCATCCCTATGCCTTTGAAAACACGAAGGGAGAACTGGTATACGCCATTTCCTTTGACAAAACCAGATACCGGAGAGAAGAGATCGAAAGGATCCTGTCGCTTGTCAGGGTGTTTGCATCAGGCATGACAGGAAAGCCTGATTGTGCGGTGGCAAAGCTTCCGCGCCTGTCGGATGAGGATACGGCGGCCATGATGGCGCTCTGCCGCGGGCCGGAGCTTTCCTACAACACGGATGAGACCTGGATGGACCTGTTCCTTCGCCTCGTGAAGACGCAGCCGGATCATCTGGCCGTCACGGATGACGGAAGTGCGCTTACGTATCGGGAGCTTGACAGGCAGTCGGATGCGGTGGCGGGCCGTCTTCTTACACTGGACGTGAAGCCGGATGATTTTGTCGTGATCAAGCTCCACCGTGTGAAGGAATTTGCGGTAGCGGTGACCGGCATCCACAAGGCGGGCGCGTGCTATGTGCCCATCGATCCGGATTATCCGAAGGACCGGATCGAGTATATGGAGAAGGACTGTGAGGCCCGGGTGGTGCTTACGGAGGAAACGGTAAAGGAATGGGTGCGTGAGGATCCGGATCCCGTGCCGGTTCATCTGACCAGACCTTCGCAGCTTGCCTACATGATCTACACCTCCGGCTCCACAGGCACGCCCAAGGGCGCCATGATCCCGCAAAGCGCCTTGATGAATTACACGCAGATCTACATCCGCAGATTCGGGGTAACACCCGATGACAGGGTCAGCCACCATATCACCTTCTCGTTTGACTCGCATATCCGTGATTTTTATCCGGCGCTTGCAGGGGGCGCGTCCCTTCACTTTATGCCCGACCGGATATGCAAAGACCCGGAGGAAATCTACGACTTCCTGATCAAAAACCGGATCACGGTGAGCGCCTTCGCCACGGCCATGGGACGCCTTCTGATCAACGGGTATGACTTAAAGCAGAGGGTAGTATCGGTGGGTGGCGAGGCACTGCTTGATGTCACGGGGTCGGATGTGCGCATCATCAATATCTGCGGCGCTACCGAGGTGACGGATATCGTGCTCGATTACGAGCTGGAAAAGGGCAGATATTATGAATCGGTTCCGCTGGGCAGACCTCTTGAGAACTGCTATGCCTTTATCATGGATGAGGAGGGTAACCTCCTGCCCAGAGGCGTACCCGGTGAAATCTGCTATGTGGGGCGCAATGTGGGATGCGGCTACTGGCACAGGGACGAGCTGACAAAAGCAGCCTTTACGGATTGTCCCGTGCTTCCCGGCAGGATCATGTATCACACGGGGGATCTGGGACGGTATAACGAAGAGGGCAATGTGGAGTACCTCGGGCGCCTGGACTCCCAGGTAAAGCTTCGGGGCTACCGGATCGAGCTTGGGGAAGTGGAGAGCAGCGCGCTTCGCTTTGATGACATGAAGCAGGCTGCGGCGGATGTGCGCGAGGAACAGCTGGTCCTGTATTATGTGGCGGATCAAAAAATCGATCAGCAGGCACTTCGTGAGTTCCTGGCAAGGAGTCTCACAGAATACATGGTGCCCGGTGTGTACATCCAGCTGGATGCCATGCCGATGACGCCCAGCGGCAAGATTGACAGAAAGAAGCTTCCCGCGCCCGATAAAGCGGTGGATGAGGTCGTCCGGCCTTCCGATGCGCTCGAAGAGGAGCTTTCGCAGATCGTCAGCAGCCTGATCCGTTACGACGGATTCGGTGTCACCAACAATCTGATCGCCCTCGGCCTCAATTCACTCGGTATCATGCGGCTCTCGGGCATGATCCAGGCAAAATACGGGGCACATGTGCGGGTGGCGGACATGATGCGGGAGCCTATGATCCGGAGCATCGCAGAATTGATCCGGAAGCAGACAAAGGCTGAAAACACGAAAAAGCCGCTCAACCATGTCCGCGAAAGGAGAGATTTCTACCCTGTGACGGAGAACCAGCGGGGAATCTTCCTCGACTGGGAAATGCATCCCGAGACCACGCAGTACAACGTCCCCATGGCTCTTGCTTTTAAGGGTGCGGATCCCCTGAAACTGAAGCAGGCAATCGAAACGGCCGTGGCGGCCCATCCGTATCTGAACACCGGCTTTTCCTTCCGGGACGGAGAACTTGTGCAGATCAGAAGGGATGCGTGTGAGACAAATGTGGAAATCACCGCGACTGGTGAAGAGCCCGGGACTTCGTTTTTTCAGGCACTTGTCAAACCCTTCGATCTTTTAAACGATGTGCTGTGCCGCTTCCGGATTGTTACGTGCTCCGACAGGACCTGGCTGTTCATGGACGTCCATCACATCATCTATGACGGTCTTTCAAACGGGATCCTGATGGAGGATATCCGGAAGGCTTATCTGGGACAGCGCATGGAACCGGAGACGGTCACCGCATTTGATTTTGCCCTGTACGAAAAGGAGCTTGAAGGCGGAAGGGAGTATGAGGAGGCAGGGAAGTATTTTGCCGGTCTGGTCGGAGAAGCAAATGCCCTGTCCATTCCGGATTCGGCGGAGCCCGACGGGAGGGTGAACGGCAAGGTGGAGCTGCGCATTCCGGCCGATCTGGTCGACGGGTTGACGAAGAGGTTTACGGTGACCGCAGGGAGCCTTTTGCAGGCGGCCTTCGGGGAAACCCTGATGCGGCTTTACCGCGAGAAAAACCTTCTGTATCTGACGGTCAGCAGCGGCAGAGGGGAAGCCCCGGAGCTTGATCACACGGTGGGCATGTTTGTAAAGACGCTTCCCGTGGTCCGCAGGGAGCACTTTGATGCGGATCAGAGCCTGACCGTGCAGGACTATGTGCAGGCTGTGCACGCGCAGCTTACGGAGAGCGTCAGCCGGGAGTTCTACCCTTATACGAGGCTGGTGGAGCGTTTCGGGGTACGCGGGGAGATCCTGTTTATCTACCAGGGCGGTCTCTATGAGGGCGGAGAGGCCGCCGATGCGCAGATGATTCCGCTTGCGCTCGATGAGGTCAAGCTTCCGCTGTATGTGACCGCCTATCCCGATGAGAAAGCGTATGTGGTCAGTATTGAATATGACGGCAGGAAATACAGCCGCAGGGATATGGAACGCATCACGCATGCCATGGGAAATGTGACGGACGGCTTTGCGAAGGAGAAGTATCTGAAGGATGTCTCCACCCTGTCAGAAACGGAGCTTACCGAGACGATTGCCGCCTCTGCGGGCGGGAAGCTGCCGTTTGATGAGGACAGAACCTGGGTGGACCTGTTTGCCGAAAGGGCAGGGGCATGGAAGGACAGACTCTCCGTAGCCGATGAGTCAGGCAATTTGACCTACGGCGAGCTGGCTGTGGCCTCCGATGCCGTGGCGGCCTACCTGGCAGATCAGGGCATAAAGGCGAATGACTTTGTGGCTCTTAAGATGGACCGCGTAAAGGAGTTTGTCGTTGCGGTCTTGGGCGTGCACAAGGCAGGGGCGGCCTATGTGCCCGTGGACCTGCACTATCCGTTGAAACGCCAGGAATACATGCTTGCCGATTCGGGCGCGAAGCTTTCGCTGACCGGGGAAAAGGTGCAGGAGATCCTCAGGGAGTATCACGGAAGATCTCTGCCAAGGCCTCTTGCCGCGCCGGACGGATACGCCTATATGATCTACACCTCCGGTTCCACCGGAACGCCAAAAGGGGCTGTTCTGCATCACAGGGGGCTGCTCGCCTTCACCACGGCCACGATCAGGCAGAATCAGCTGTCTGTGGATGACAGAATCGGTCTGCACTTTTCCTTCTCATTTGATTCGCACATCGAGGATGTCTATCCGGTGCTGTTGTCCGGCGCATCAATCCATATCATGCCGGAGAGGATCCGGAGAGATCCGGAGGGAATCGTGGCGTTCTTGAATGAACGCGGAATCACTGGCGGCGGTTACACGACCTCGGTGGCAAGGCTTCTGATTCAGAATTATAAGCTGCCGCAGCGCTATATCACGGCGATCGGAGAGGCCCTCACGGAGGTGACACAGCCCGAGGGAATCCAGATCATCAATAAATACGGCCCGACCGAGTGTACGAACGTGGTGTCCCTCTACTATCTTAAGCCGGGAAGAACCTATACAAGCGTTCCCATCGGGCATGTCATGCCAAACGGCTATGCCCTGATAGTGGATCCAAAAGGGAAGCTTCTCCCCATGGGCGCCGCGGGAGAGTTGTGCTACGCCGGCCCGCAGGTCGGCTGCGGCTATTGGAGGCAGAAGGAAAAGACAGAAGAGGTCTTCGAGACCTGTCCGTTTGATGAAAGCTTACGGATGTATCATACGGGTGATCTTGCGGGTTATGATGAGAACGGAGAGCTTTGCTATCTTGGCCGGATCGACTTCCAGGTCAAGGTGAACGGCTACCGCGTGGAACCTGGTGAGATCGAGAGCAGGGCGCTGAAGCTTGCACGGATCAGACAGGCTGCCGCCGTTGTGAAAAACGGCCGGATCCTTTTGTATTACACGGCGAAGGATACCGCTGATGAATTGCCGCAGCCTGAGGAGATCAGAGAGGCGCTGAGGAAGGATCTCGCGGAGTATATGGTTCCCTCCGCCTGCATCCGGCTTGATGCGATGCCGCAGACGCCGAGCGGCAAGATTGACAGAAGGGCACTGCCGGAGCCCTCCTCCTGCGCGTCACAGCTTGTGAACGAAGCACCGGCCACTTCCGAAGAGGCAGCAGCGCTTGAGGAACTGAGAAAACTGATCCCGGGCGTCTCGTTCGGTGTGACGGACGATCTGTTTGAGGTCGGAATGAACTCGCTGATTGCCATGAAGCTGGTGGCGCAGCTTGGCGTGAGAATGCACAGGACCTACCGGATGGGCAGGCTCTTAAGCCGCAGGAGCATTCGCGGTTTCCTTCGGGACGACGCCGAAATCTGCCGCTACCATCAGTCCTATGACCCCGGAAAACCGGTGCTGGTGGTTCCGTCGGGCAACACGACGTTAGTGGGAACAGAGCATCTTTACCGATCATGGGATTCCCTGTTTAATGTGCTGATCATCGAGCCCCTGGCGATCCATTACGAAAAGCTGCTGGCAGGCAGGAGCTTTGATGAGGTGGTAAACTACTATCTCTCGCTTGTGCAGGAGCATGTTCCGGCGGATGCGTGTCTTTTCGGCTTCCTTGGATTCTCCTTCGGCGGGGAGATCGCCTTCCATCTTGCGTGCAAGTGGGTGGCGGGTCACGGCGGCAGGCCTCCGGCCGTGATTCTGGGGGACACCTTCCTAAAGCGCACGATCCCCGAGGATCAGGTTGAAGTGCTTACGGAAAAGAATTTTGACAGCGCACTGGAGCACTTCATGGCTGCCGAGGGACTGTCCATGGATGAGATTCTGTATATGGCCAACCTGATGAGGCGGCTGGATGCTACGCAGAAGAATGTGATGCATTACGAGGGGCCTGTGGTCTATATCAACGCGAAAAAGGACAGTACGGAAGCGGCTCTGCGAGAAAAACTCGCGCTGCTTGAGGAAATCGAACCGGAGGCACAAAGAATTGACCTTAAGGATGAGGATCACGGGAGCATTTTCCTGAAGCCGGAGATGGAGAGTCTGTATTTGCGGGTGTTTTCACGCCTGATGCGATAAAAACCTTGTTGCAGGAACTCTGATATGGTATGATATCATGGATAATGTTTTTGAGGGAACGGAGCATTCCGTGGATATCCTGTCTTTGCAATTTGCTTTTTGATCTCAACGTCATTTTATTTGCGAATATAGAAGGAGGGGCGCGATGGATTACGGCAACAGAAAAAACTTATCGAATCCGGTGGCCAAAACAGCAGTCAGGATCGCGGTGGAGGAATTCCAGACGTGGATGGCCAAGGACAGGGAAGAATTCGAAAAAGCGGCTCCTCCGCTGAATACGGAGGGAGTGGTGTGCGATTTTGATAATCCGTATATCAACCGCACCGGCGTCCCTCTTGCCATGGACTGGATCAAGCCGGCCGATGCCGGGAAAAAGGAATTGCCGGTGGTCGTCATCATCCACGGCGGGATGCTGATCATGGGGGATCATTCCACCTCCCGCAGACTGGGCATCTCCATCGCCAGGCGCGGCTACCTGGTCGCCATTCCCGATTACCGTCTGATCCCGAGCACGGATGTGCTGGGACAGTTTGACGACATCTGCGCCGGGCTGGATTATGTGGGGCAGAAGCTCCTGGAATATGATGTTGATTTCAACCGCATCTATCTGGTGGCGGAGAGCGCGGGCGCATTCCTGGCCACCTATGTTGCGGCGATGCAGGGATCCAAACGGCTTCAGAACGCGATCGGCCACAAGCCCAGCAGATTTGTGTTCAAGGCCATGGGACTGATCAGCGGCATGTTCTACACCGCCGAAGACGACATCCTGGGCAAGTTTATGGCCGACCAGTTCTTCGGGGAAAAGCTCAAGGACAGCTCCTTCATGCAGTACATGAATCCCAATCATCCGGAGATCATGAATCAGATGCCCCCGACCTTTCTGATCACCAGCAAGGGCGACCTGCTCAACCGCTATACCCTTGATTTTCAAAAGCATCTTAAGCAGTTCAACATGGATAGCCACCTGATGTATTTCGGGAGTCAGCACCTGACACATTCCTTCTTAAGCTTTGTGCCGGATTGCCCCGAGGGCGTCAGGGCTCTGGACAGGATGCTTGAATGGTTCGATAAGAAGGCAGATGAAGCGGAAAGGCGCAG
Organism: Lachnospiraceae bacterium; assembly: GCA_024682835.1. GTDB lineage: Bacteria > Bacillota > Clostridia > Lachnospirales > Lachnospiraceae > Butyrivibrio. The sequence goes on from JAIKYU010000020.1 coordinate 8,836, forward strand.
ACGCCTGACGGAAAGGGAGAAGGTGAGAAAGGATAAGGTGGAGAAGAGAATGAAGGACAAGACAATCAGCAAGCAGAAAATGTGGAAGCTGGTGGAAGAGACCAACTCCATCAGCGATGAGCGGCTGAACAACATCGCCATCATTGACGGGACGCGGACGTATACCTACCGGCAGATGTTCCGGGAATGGGGACGGTTCGCCGAGATCTTTACGGCGCTGGGGATGAGCGGGAAGAACCATTCAAGAGTGGCCATTACCTCGGCGATCGCGACGGAAGTGATCTTTTCCACCTATGCCCTCAATATGCTGGGGGCTTCCGTGTCCATCGTGACCGTGAACGATACCATGATGCCGGAACGGTTCCGGGAGATGATCAAAACGGAGCATATCACCGATCTGATCCTGATCGATTACTGTGTCATTCCGTCGTTCCTCAAGCAACTTTTGAACGAGAAGGAAGAGCTTGGACTGAAGAATATCATCGTGGTACATTCTGATGTGAAAGGCCCCTGCACCAGCAAGGCGATGCGGGCATCTGCCGACTGGATCAACAGACAGATCAGAGAGATTCCCGGCGTCGTCTTCTTAAAGGATCTGTTCATCCGGTATGAGACGACACCGTACACCCCTGTCAAGGGGACGGATAATGAATCCGCTGTGATTTTCCACACGTCAGGCACCACCAAGGGGATCCACAAGCCCATACCCATGTCGGATCAGGCGTTGAATGAGGCGGCAATCCGGATGATGGCGCTCCCGCAGATCAAGGAGTTCGCGGGCAAGGCAAAGGTGCTGATCTCGGTCGATCCCGCCAACGCCTACGGCATGGTGGATCAGATCCATATGCCGTTCGCCTTCGGCTGCACGCTGGTGATTGTTCCGATGGGAGCCAACACCCTTTCCTTCTGCAAGGCCATCACCTATTACAAGGTCGATATCGTCTTTGCTTCTTCCACCTATCTGGAGGTCTGGAAGGGCGCGGTGGCATCGGGCAATCTGGCAGTTGATTTTTCAAGTGTGAGAATGATGATCGTCGGCGGATCGTATCTCGCGGAAGAGACGAGAAAGGGCTATAACCGGTTCCTTGCCGACAACGGTGCAACCATCAAGCTCACCAACGGTTACGGCCTGTCCGAGGCCGGCGGCGCCTGCATTCTGGCTGATCCCGATGCGGAAGGCGACAGTATCGGACGTCCCTTACCGGGTGTTCAGGTAAAGGTTTATGACGCGGACGAAGAGAAATTCCATGATATCGGCGACGGTGTGCAAAGCGGCGTTCTGTATATCGGTTCCTCATCGTTAAGCTCCGGCACGATCGACGGAGAAATCTTTTTTGAGCCGGAGGATATAGACGGAGAGCCCTATATCTGTACCTACGACCAGGTGCAGGTCAATGAGGACGGCAGCCTCACTTTCCTGGGCAGAATGGACAGATATTATATCAACAACGAGGGAGTCCGCTTTGATGCCGGTCTGGTGGAGACGCTGATGACCAAGCAGGATGGGATCAGGGAAGCGGCTGTGATCCCGCTGTATGACAAGGTGCTTCACGATACGCAGCCGGGGCTTGTGGTCTCGCTGTCGGATACCGGCAATCCGCCGGACGGCATCGTGAAGGAGGCCATGGTCAATGAGTTTATTAAGGAGGGACATTTCGAAGAGACGAATCTTCCCGTCATGTGCACGGTGGTTCCTGAATTACCTCATAATGCGACAGGTAAGATCGATGTACACGGACTGACATCCGGTAAGATCCCCGGGATGCACTTTGCCGTCACACCGGTTCGGGTGGATGATCAGCTTGTGGACATCGTTCTGGCGCCGGTTCCTTCTGTGGTGTGGCAGTATGCTTCGCCGGAGGGACTGGATGAATCGGAGGTGTATAACCAGACGGGCGCCGTGATCATGCTGCTGGCATCCGTGGCGGACGATCTGGTCGTATTCCCCTTCTTTGGCTACTGGATCAACTACATCAAGGAGGAGATGCCGGAAATCTACAAGAAGTTTGGAACGATCGATCTGACTGCCATGATTCAAAAGGCCCAGTCCGGCAAGGGCGTGGACTTAAAGGGTATGATTGCCGGGCTGCAGCCTGGTTTAATGAGCCAATTCATCAATCTTAGCGGAAAGGAGCGGGAAGAGATGCAGAACCTATTTGATTTGTTTAAGGCGGCAGGCGCACCTCAGGACCAGGGTTTCGGACAGAACCCGATGCAGGGATATGGATCAAATCCGATGCAGATGCTGCAGGGCTACGGACAAAACCCGATGCAGGGCATGCAGGGGTATGGATCGAATCCGATGCAGATGCTGCAGGGCTATGGACAGAACCCGATGCAGCAGGGCCTGGGATACGGACAAAACCCGATGCAGATGCTGCAGGGTTATGGACAGAATCCGGCCCAGGGCCAGGGATACGGATTGAATCCGATGCAGATGCTGCAGGGCTATGGACAGAACCCGATGCAGCAGGGCCTGGGCTACGGACAAAACCCGATGCAGATGCAGCAGGGCTATGGCCAGAATCCGGTCCAGGGTCAGGGGTACGGTCAGAATCTGATGCCGCAGATGCAGAGTTATGGGCAGAATCCGGCCCAGGGGCAGGGAATGCCGCAGATTCAGGGCTACGGACAGGCACCCGCACAGGGATATGGCGCGCAGCAGACGCAGGGGTACGGAATGAGCCCCAAGCCTTTGGGCTATGGTCAGAACCCCATGCAGGAAGCTCCCACGCAGGAAGCTCCCGCGCAGGAAGCGGAAGCTTCGGATGAAGCCGGAGAGATCAAGGAAGCTGCCGCCGGGACAGACGCCGCGGCCGGTCAGGCTGCTGCCGGTTACGGGGCAGGGGCGGCTCCGGCAAACGCACTCGTCCAGGGATACACCCCGCATCTTCAGACACTGACGAGTCTGATGGGCAATGCGTTCAAGGCGGATGACACCAGTCATGATTATGAGGAGGACTGAGACCGTTAAAATGCATATGAGCTGCCGGTTCTGATATCATGTTTCACAGGACGCTGACGAAGCTGTCTTATTCCTGGCAGGAGAAATACGTAAAGGGCATGGATGAGACGGCAGCGTACTATACGCAGTTTGACGATGTGGAATATCTGTGGGACGTGCCGTTTTTAAGCCAGGACAAAACGCCCCTTGCCATGGATCTGTTCAGGCCTGTGGGGAGGAAAGAGCCTTACCCGGTGGTGCTTGCGGTGCACGGAGGCGGCCTGATTATGGGAGACCGCCGAATGGAAATGGGGCTCTGCAGGCATTTTGCCCGGGAGGGATTTCTTGCGGCATCCATCGAATACCGCGTCTTTCCGGATGTGGATGTTCGCGGGGCCGTACTGGATCTGGCCGGCGGAATGGAGGAGATCGGACGGGTTGTTTCCTCTTACGGCGGGGATCCGGAGCGCATTTTTCTCTCGGCGGAAAGTGCCGGCGTTTACGCTTCGCTGTTTTCCGTCGCAATGATCCGCTCAGAACGGATCGCAGAGGCGTTCGGGGGGAAGGATCCCGGCATCCGCATCCGTGCCATGGCGGCGCTCAGCGGGATGTTCTATCCGGCTCGTAAGGACTTTCTGGGAATGCTGATGAAGGGCAACACCATTCCGAAGAAACGGGACGGTGAAGGATACGCCGGTTTCCTGGATGCGGAGCTGGAGGAGGTTGTCTGCACGCTTCCGCCTATGCTTCTGGTATCGAGCAGGGGGGATTTCCTACGGAAGCACACCCTGCGTTACGCAGATTTTCTGAAGGAGCAGAAGAAGGAATACAGGCTGATTTATTATGATGAGGGGAAGCATCTGATGCATGCGTTTCCTTCTCTGGCGCCTGAGCTTCCGGAAAGCGTCGCGGCGGACCGGATGATCCTTCAGTGGTTTATGGAGCATGATTGAACCATGCCCGTTGACTGAAGAATTGCTGAAATATGCACCGCTGATTGTGACGGGGTGCTTGTCTTAAGACAGAACGGAGCAACAATGAGTAAAGAGAAGATCTTCTGTTTTCCTTATGCGGGCGGCTCATCCACCCTGTATGAGGGTAATTTTTCCGGCCTGAAGGAAGTCTTTGATGTCATACCGCTGGATTATTCGGGACATGGAACCAAATTCGGCCTGCCGCTTCATGAAACGATGGAGGCGCTGATTGAGGAGGCCTATCAGGAGACAAAAGAGAAGCTGTCGAAGGATGAGAGCTATTGTCTTCTGGGATACAGTATGGGTTCAGTCGTGGCCTATGAGATCGCCTGCCGCTTAAGGACCGAGGGATACCGCACCCCGAAACGGATGTTCCTGTTTTCCATGCAGGCGCCCAGAAGGATTCCTGAAGAGGAATGGCTTCATCAGTTATCTCAGGATGATTTCTTAAAAGAGATGGTCAGTATGGGGGGAATCGATGAGGAACTGCTCGCGGATCCCCTGATGATGAAGGTGTTTTTTCCCATTATCCGCATGGATTTCCGTATCTTTGAGCTGTATGACGGAGTAAGACACGAGATGCTCGACACGGATGCGCTGATCCTTTACTCGGAAGAGGATATCAGAACAGAGCGCATTCACGGCTGGGATGAGGTGATCGCCCGTACGGAGTATCTGTGTTATCCCGGCGGTCATTTCTTTGTCTATGAGCATTGCGATGAGGCGGTGGGGGAGATTCTTAAGCGAAGGTAAATGCAGAACAGATGGACGTGTTCAACTGTCGTTTACGGAGAGGAGATGGTGTGATGGTGACAGATGAAATCATCCGGTTTTTAAGAGAATATGCCAAGAAGGAAGTAGACGAGATTACGGAAGATACCAGGATGGCGGCTGAACTGGGGATCGATTCCCTGACCTTTGTGCGCCTTGTCAATGACGCGGAGAACACCTTCGGCGTCACGATCGACGATGAAAAACTGATTACGGTCAGGACGGTCGGGGATTTTGTGGGGCTCCTTAAATAACCAGGAAACATCACAGGAAAGGAATTCAAACGATGCTGACAAACTACCGCGATTTTATGGATGAACAGATCCGCAAATACCCGACGGTTCCCATGTACGCCTACAGGGACCGGGTCACGAAGCAGCGGGTGGAGGTGCTGCCCGCGCAGTTTAAGGAAAGTGCGCTGCGCCTTGCGGCCTACCTGCTGAAGGAGGGTTATGAGCACAAGCACGTCGGAATCTTCAGTCCGAACAGCTACCACTTTATTCTGGCAAGACAGGCACTGCTGTGCTGCGGCTGTACGGTGGTCATGCTGGATATCCGCATGGAAACGGCGGAGCTGAAGGGACTGGTTGAGGACTCCGACTGCTGCGCCATTTTCTGCGCGGAAGAAAGCAGGGAGAGAGCGGAAGAGATCGCAAAGGACTGCGGCGTGTCGCTTTTATACATGTCCCGGATCGATGAGTACATGAAGATCGGCGGGGAGTGCCGTGCCGAAGGGAAATGCATGGCAGAGGAGGTGGAAATCGATCCCGATGCGCTTGCGTTTCTGTTTTATACATCGGGAACTACCGGCCGCAATAAGGGGGTTATGCTCTCCCAGAGAAATTACATCTTCCCCAAAATCATGGAGTATGAGCAGGAGACATGGGCGACCGGGGACAACATCCTGGTGCTTCCCTTCACGCATGTCATGTCGGAGACGGCGCATTTGAACGCCATGTTTTCGGGACATACGCTTTATATCAATCAGAATATCCGTCATCTCTTCGATGAAATGCTCGAGGAGAAACCGGAGATCATGGTGCTTGTTCCGCTGTTCGTACAGGCCTTCATGGATCAGCTTTGGAAGACGATCCGTGATGAGGGCAGGGAGGAGGAGGTCCGGAAACAAATTGAGGAAAACAGCAAGAACGAGAGTCTCACCCTGGATGACAAGCGGGAAATGTTTGCGCACGAGCTTTCGATCTTCGGCGGACGCCTGTACAAGCTCATCAGCGGAGGGGCTCCGATCGCTCCCCGCCTGATCAGGGAGTTCCAGGACTTCGGAATCGACGTGCTCTGCGGATACGGATCCTCGGAGTGCGCCGGTGTGATCTCCGTGAATCTCTATGGCCACAACCGCGTGGGGAGTTCGGGATTCACCCTGAAAAATACGGAGATCCGGATTGATCATCCGGATAAGAACGGAATCGGCGAGATCTGCATCAAAGGCGACCATGTCATGATGGGCTACTATAAAAAGCCGAAGGAAACGGAAGAAGTCCTTCGGGATGGCTGGGTTCACAGCGGGGATTGCGGCTACTTTGATGAGGATCACTACCTGTACGTGACGGGGAGAATCAAGAATCTGATCATTCTCTCCAACGGGGAGAATGTCTCTCCGGAGGAGATCGAGCGGAGGATCGCGAGAAATCCGGCTGTCAAGGAAGTGCAGGTCTATGCCGAGGATGAGAGTATCGTCGCTGAGATCTATCCTGATTATGACTATTTTAAGGCTTTTAAGATCGAAAACGGGGAAGAGACACTGAGACAGTATGTCCTGGATCTGAATGAAGAGCTTGCGGATTATAAGAGGATCCATCAGATCCGTATCCGCAAGGATCCGTTTGAGAAGACCTCTACCGGTAAGATCAAACGGAAGTAAGGGCTCCGGCATCCGACTGCAATGCGCTACAATTATGATACCTACAAGCTGTACCTGCTGAGGCCCGGGGCAAAAGGATCCGCGCGCATCAAGGTGTCAATGAAGGAGACGGTCAGGCCTGAAATCCTTCAAGGCGCTGTCAATACCGCCATAAAAAGATATCCGTATTTCGCGGTCCGTGTGTCTGTGGATCAAAGAGGCGGATTCATACTGAGTCCCAACGACCGTCCCGTGGCGGTCGTCGAAACCTCGGATCACATGCCGATGCTGGGAAGTCCTCCGGCAAACGGCCATCTGCTGTTTGTGGATTACCGGGGGAGGAACATCTACTTTAACATCAGCCATTCTCTGGCCGGCGCCAGGGGATACATGCCGTGGGTGTTTACCACGGTCTATGAATATGTCAGGGAATGCTTCGGCGTCGAGCCGCACGCCCCTTCCATCAATAAGCCGGAAAGCCCGCTTCTTCCCGGAGAATGCGAATTCCCCCCAAAAGCGTTTTTTTCGACAAAGACGCCAGTCCCGAATGCTTATCAGGGACATGGCGGTCTTATTCTGTTTGAGGATATGATCCGTGAAACCTTTCTGCCGGGCAATCGCTCCCGCGAATACCGAACCTGGCAGCTTGAGGACGGACCGGTGCTTGCTTTTGCAAAGGATAACGGGACCACGGTGGCAGGGGCGTTCCTGATGCTGATGGCCAGGGCGCTGGATCTCGTATTGGCCGACAGATTCACCCCTCTCTGTGGCGGTATCCTTCACAATCCGTTGTCAAACTGGGGCTTCCCCAATGCCCACGCGGATGTTTCAACGCACGTTTTTCTCGACTATGACAGAGCCCTGATCCGGGGAGACGCGAAGGCAATGGGCGCCTGTACCTCCGGACAGATAAGAAAGCAGACCGATCCGGACTACACGAAGCATCTCTTCCGGAAGCATCTGGAGCTGATTGAGCGGATCGACCGGGCGGAGGGGCTTATATATAAACGAAGGAGCGCGTCGGACGCGATACGTTCCATTCTCCCTGCCGCGGCTGTGACCTATGTCGTAAGCTATGGCGGCTTCATCGATCTGGGAGAGCTGAAGGATTATGTGGACGCCTACTATAACGTGATCGAGGGGAATATGACCCTGACAGTGACCGCCATGGAGGGAAAGCTTTTTCTCTCCTTCATCCAGAACATCCGTGAAGAAAAATATGTTCATGCATTGAACGAAGTCTTTGACAGAGCCGGGTTCCTGTACAGGATGGAAGGTCCGTTCAGACAGCGCCTGGCTTCGCACGAATTCTGTCAGTAAGGAGCAGCGAATGATGAGGTCCTATTATCCCCTAACCAGGTCACAGATGGGTGTCTATATGGAGTGCATCAGGCACCCATACAGCACACAGTACAACACCTCGTGGTCGACCCTTCTTGATCCCGGGCTCGATGCGGACAGGATTGAACAGGCGATTTTGCAGATCTATCACACAAGGCCTGAGCTCAGACTGCATTTTACGGAAGAGGCTGACGGAACGCCCATTCAATATGTGTCGGATGTGGAGCTTTTTGTGAAGCGGCTTCACATGACGGAAGACGAGGCGTGCGTATATCAGAAGAACGGCTTTGACAGGCCGTTTTCCCTGAACGGGGATGAACCGTTAATGCGGGCAGAAATCCTGATCACGGAGAAAAACCGTTATCTTCTGATCGTGATTCACCATCTGATCGCTGACGGGACGACCGACCTGCTGCTCTTTTCTCACAGGGATCTGTCTGACGCATACGAGGGGAAAGAACTTCAGGAATGCGGGTATGGCCTTCTTGACTATGCGTTGGATGAGAAGACGCTGTATTCCGGTAAGGGCTATGAAAAGGACAAGGCTTTCTACACAAACCGCTTTGAGGGAATGAGCTTCGCCACCCTGTCGGACGGATCAGAGAAGGAAGGACGTTTGCTTTCATCCAAAGAATTGCTTGATCATGCACTCGTCACAGACTGGTGCGAAAAGCAGGAGGTTCCGGTCAATATCCTGTTCCAGGCGGCTTTCACCTATACCCTTTCCGTTCTGCTCTCAGAGGAGAGGGTGATGGTGATCACGGAGAATCACGGAAGGTACGCAAAGGGGCTTGCGGACAGCTACGGCATGTTTGTCAACAACACGGCTGTCCTGTCGGATACAGGCGGGAACAAAAGTGTGAAGGAATACTTTGACCAGGTCCGGGCAGAGAATTTTTCGGGGATGCGCCACAATCATTATCCTTTTATGGATCTCTGCAGTGATATGGGTCTGTCTTCCGGCGCAAGGTTCAATTTCCTCGGGTTCGATCACCTGGAGGAGGCCAGCTTTTTCGGAGAGATCAAATGCCCGTTTACAGAGATGGAACGGAATGCCTGCTTCAGTGATCTGGGCGTGTCCGTGTTTGAAACCCCGGATACATTTGAAATAAGGGCCACGAGCGGGGAGTATCAGAATCCTCAAGAGAGGCTCGATCTGTTTACCCGTGCCATGAAAGCGGTGGCGCTTCATATGATGGAGGCTCCGAACGCGGAGCTTTGCAGCATATCCCTTCTGTCCGCCGAGGACACCGACAGGGTATTGTCGGCATCCGTCGGGGCGACGCCTGACTTTGCCGATGAAAAGACATGGGTGGACCTTTTCCGCGAAAGGGCGCAGGAATATCCGGATGCACCGGCGGTGACGGATAGCCTCGCGACGATCACCTACAAAGAACTGGATGCCGCTTCCGACCGGGTGGCCGAGTATCTTGTTGAAAGCGGTGTGGAGGACAATGATTTTGTCGCTGTGAAGATGGGCAGGACCCGGGCGTTTGTGATCGCCGTGCTCGGCATCAATAAAGCCGGAGCTGCCTATATCCCGGTCGATCCGGCGTATCCGAAGGACCGGATTGCCTGCATATTAACGGACTCTGAAGCCAGATATGTGCTTACAGAGGAGAGCATGGCGCGGATCCTGGATGGGGATAAGAGGAACGGATCCTTTGTCAGCAGGGCAAAAACGGATGGCCTGGCATACATGATCTACACATCGGGAACCACCGGAAAACCCAAGGGTGCCATGATCGTACACAAGGGTCTCCGTGCGTTTGTCGCATGGAATAATAAAGAGCTTCGGCAGGGGCCGGACACCTCCCATCTTGTCCATTCCTCCTTTTCCTTTGACGCGTCCGTGTTTGATATGATCTGTCCTCTGGCAGCCGGAGCCTCCATCCATATCGCGGATGAGGAGCTGCGAAGTGATCTTCCCGCTCTTGCGGCATATATTCGCAGTCATCATATCACCGGGATGCTCATCAATACCCAGATCGGAATGGAATTGCTAAACCACTACGATCTGAGCCTTCGGTATCTGATGCTTGGCGGTGATAAGATGCTGCCGGTGAAAAAAACGAAGGTCTGTGTGTATAACGCCTACGGCCCCACAGAATTTACGGCCGCTTCCTCCTTCTACCGCGTCCGTGGCGATGAGCAGGTGATCCCCATCGGCCGTCCGGTGCCGGGCAGTATCTCCCTGATCCTGGACAGGAACGGAAACCTTCTTCCTCCCGGCGCTGCGGGCGAACTGTGCCTTTCCGGCATACAGATGGGGGCGGGCTATTACAAACAGCCCGAGCTTACGGCAGAAAAATTTGTGACGAGGAGCATTCCCGGCATCGGGGAAAGCATGATCTACAGAACGGGCGACCTCGCGCGTTACAACGAAGACGGCGATCTGGAGTACCTTGGCAGGATCGATGATCAGATTAAACTCAGGGGCTTTCGCATCGAACTGGGAGAGATCGAGAATACGGCAGCCTCCTATGAGGGAATCTCTGCGGTGGCTGCGCTGGTAAAGAAGGATGCAATCGTCCTTTACTACACGGCCGATGAGACCATAGACACAGATCGGCTCCGCGCGCATCTTTCCAGGACGCTTCCGGAATACATGATCCCTGCCTTTTTCATGCAGCTGGAAGGCATGCCTGTTGCTCCCGGCGGAAAGGTGGACAGAAAAGCGCTGCCTGAGCCGGAGACACGCAGAAGGGCAAGCTATGAAGAGCCTGAGAATGAAACGGAGAGGATCATTGCGGAGTGTATGCAGAAGATTCTCGGTCTTTCGGACCGGATCGGAAGAGGGGATAACTTCTACGAGCTGGGCGGAGATTCCATTAAGGCGATCCGCATGGTCAGCGCACTGCGTTCAGAGGGCATAAACGCCCGCACAACCTGGATCCTTCAGAGCAGGGACTTGAGAGAGCTGGCTGCACTTTGTGCTGCTGCAGAAAAAGGGACAGGCATCGGCCCTGAAGGGACCTTTGCGGGACCCGTGGGAGAAAGCGCCATTCTGGCCTTTTTTAAGGCATTAAAGCTCCCAAGGCCGATGCATTTCAACCAGTCGGTGCTCCTTGGGCTTGAAACCGACACGGATGTCAAACTGATCGAGCAGGCGTTGTCTGCACTTGTGAGGCATCACGATATCCTCCGCGCGGTCATGAAGGAAGAACAGCTGATCATCGAAAAGGACGAAGGGACGGTTTCTCTTACAAAGCATCAGGCGGCTGACGAAGAGGAGATCACCGCCATCTGCGCTTCTTTCCAGGAAAGCTTTGAAGAGGGCGGTCCGCTTTTGAAAACCGCACTGATTACCCTTGACGGTGCAACGGGGAAGACGGAGAGATACCTGTTCATGACGGCGCATCACACCATTGTGGACGGGGTCACCTGGCGGATCCTTCTCGATGATCTAGCAGAGGCCTACAGACAGCTGACAGACGGGAGAGAGGTGATTCTTCCGACAAAGACAGCCGGTTATGCTGATTATGTGAAAGCGCAGAAAGCCTATGCGGAAAGCTATGCGCTTTCACTGGAAATCCCGTACTGGAAAAAGACGAAGGAGCAGATCCTCCGGTTGTCCGGGAGCACGGAAAACGATTACGGAAGAACCTTCGGATCATGGGACGGGCAGCTTGGGCGTGAGGACACAAAAGCCTTCCTCGCGGCGCCCCTGGACAGGGTGAACGCGACGGCGGAGGATGTGCTTTTGACGGCGGTAAGCCTTGCCGTTCGTGCGGTGAAGGGGCGTGATGCGCTGTCGGTGCGCATGGAGGGACACGGAAGAGAAGAATTCGGCTCAGACCTCGCGTTTGACCGTACCGCCGGATGGTTCACCTCGGTGTATCCGGTGGTTCTCGCTGATCTGACAGGGAATGTCTGGGAGGATCTTCTTGCCGTCAAGGAGACGGTTCACAGGGTTCCCGGGCGCGGAGCAGGATATGGCATTCTGCAATACCTTACAAACGAGCTTTCAGCCGACGATCCGCTTCCGGAGCTTTCGTTCAACTACCTGGGCGTCATGGATGAGGGGAATACAAACGGCGTATTTACCCGGGAGATGCGGATTTCTACCGGGCGGGATGTGGCTTTGGAAAACACCTTCGGTCCCGGGCTTGCCGTAAACTGCATGACGGCGGGCGGAGCGTTTCATCTTCGTCTCGAATATGACCGGGCTTTGTACACGGAAAAGGAGATCGTAAGGATAGCGGATGAAGTGTTCGCCAACATCAGAGCGATCGGGAAGCTTCTCGCCGGGCAGAAGGACAGGAGCGTGACGGCCAGTGACCTGGGCGAAACGGAGTGGACGAAAGAGGAGTTTGACGCGGTTTATGAAAAATACGTAAGCAGGGGAGAACGGATTCAGAGGATCTATCCGCTTACCTTCATGCAGGAAGCCATGCTGCTCAAGCATGTTTCGGAACCGGATTCCCCCGCATACCGGATGGCCTACATCTACGAGCTCGATGGTGTCCTGACAAAAGAGAAGGCACAGCGTGTCCTGTCCTGTCTTGCTGCCAAATATGAGGTCTTAAGGACAGCGGTCATCTATCGGAATGTTTCCAAACCGAGGCAGGCCATTCTTGACAGGAAGCTGGGCCTTACCATGAAGGACATCCGCGGTGCAAAGGATCCTTTGAGGGAAATATATCGGATCCGGGAGGAAGTGCTGAAAAATGATTTCGATCCGGAAAACAGGCCTTTATTCAGGCTGCTGGTGGCAAGGAAGGACGAAAGCACGAGCTACCTGATCATGGCGGTTCATCATATGATCATCGACGGCTGGTGCATGAACCTCCTGGTGTCTGATCTGGCTCGCCTCCTTAAGAAAGAGATCAGTGGAGAGGCCGCATCCTGTGACACAGATGGCGGATCGATGGACGGTGTTTATGAAAGAGCGGTCCGCGAAAGTCTTCTGCTCGATCAGCGCAAGGGTCTCACCTACTTTAAGGAGCTTCTTTCGGGCTATGAGACACGCGCTGAGATTCCCTCCTACGGTCCGGTTCCGGAAGAGGAGAGGAGTGATCAGAATGAGGCCGTTCTGCACATGGATAAAGAGACGACGGACGCCCTGAAGGAGCTTTGCAGACAGGAGCAGGTTACCTTAAGCAATGCCGTGGAGCTTGCCTGGGCAAGAGTCCTGTCTGTATGCAGCAGACAGGACGACGTGGTTTTTGCCAGGGTGGTATCGGGACGCGATAAGACCGGCCCGGATGTCACCGGCATCGTGGGATTGTTTATCCGTTCCGTGCCGGTCCGCGTGACCTTTTCTGCGGATAAGTCCACGCGGCGGATGCTCGCGGAGATCCGTGAACAGGCTTCCGGCACCAATGAATTTGATTTCTGCTCCCTGTCCGAAATTCAGAAACAGACAGCTCTGGGAAGCGGGCTTTTCCAGACGGTTTTCACCTTTGAAAACTACAACAGCGGGCTCGATCTGGAAAGCGTAACGGGAGACACCCTGTACGGTCTTAAGAATGTCCTGATCAAGGACGAGAATTTTGACGACGTGTCTCCTGTCTCCTACGTGGACGAAAAGGGACAGCTTAGCCTTTCGCTGGCGTTTGATGTGAACAAGTACCGCCTGAAGGAAATGAACCGGATCCTGGCTCTTTTTGAACTCACCATTCTGCAGATGGTCAAAAGTCCGGAGCGGGCGCTTGTTACCCAGCCTCTCCTTGACGAAGCGGATGAAAAGTGTGTGATCGCGCTGTCGAAAAGCGAAGCGCTTCCCTGTGACAAAAATGCCACCTGGCTCTCCGTCTTCAGGGAGAGCGTCCGCAGGTTTTCCGACCGGACGGCCGTTGTGGACAAAGAGGAAAGCCTCACCTATGAACAGCTTGACAAAAGCTCGGATGCGCTGGCGGCTTATCTGGCGGACAAGGGCGTAGCGCCCGGTGATTTTGTCGCCCTTACGATGCCCAGAGTGAAGGAATTCATTGTGGCGGTGCTTGGCATCCATAAGGCGGGAGCGGCCTACGTGCCGATCGATACGGAATACCCGAAGGATCGTATCCGTTACATGCTGGAGGATTCCGGGGCGAAGGTCGTTCTGGATGACGTGTCAGTCAAAAAAGCGGTGACGGAATATGACGGCAGATTTGTGGAGGATCGTTCGAGACCGGAACAGCTTGCCTATATGATCTACACCTCGGGCTCCACGGGACGGCCAAAGGGTGTCATGTTCAGACACGCGGGACTTATGAACTGCGCGTCGGCCATTGTCCTTGAGAATGAGCTTACCTGTACGGACAGGATCGGTCTGCATTTTTCCTTCTCCTTCGATTCGCACATCGAGGATACCTATCCGCCGCTTATGTGCGGTGCTTCGATCTACATGATGCCGGAGGAGATCAGAAGGAATCCTGACGCGATCTACCGATTCCTTACGGATCACAAAATCAATGGCTGCGGATTTACGACATCCCTCGCAAGGCTCATGATCGAGCATTATGAGCTGCCTCTGCGGTACATCTCGCCCATGGGGGAAGCGCTGACGGATGTTACCTCTGACACGGTCAGAATCCTGAATAAGTATGGTCCGACCGAATGCTGTATCTGTTCGGTCTATGAGCTGGAGAAGGGAAGAAGGTATGCCGACGTACCCATCGGCCGTGCGCTGCCCAACAGTTATATCTTCATCGTGGATTCATACGGCCATTTGCTTCCCCGGGGAATGGCGGGCGAACTGTGCTACGCCGGTCCACAGGTCGGCGCGGGATATCATAAGCTTGAGGAGCTGACGCGTGAGGTTTTCACGGACTGCCCTTATGTCCCCGGGATGCGCATGTATCATACGGGCGATCTGGCCAGATATGCGGAGGATGGAAACCTTTTGTATCTCGGAAGGATCGATTCTCAGGTCAAGGTGAACGGTTACCGTGTAGAAACCGGCGAGATCGAGAGCCTGGCTCTCCGGAATCCGTCTGTTTACGAGGCTGCGGCTGTGATCAGGGACAACCATGTCCATCTGTACTACACGGTCAAAGGGGAAGAGATTGGCGCCGAGGAGCTTAAGTCAGAAATGGAAAAGCTCCTGCCGGACTACATGATCCCCGAAAGCTTCATAAGGCTTGCGCTCATGCCGCATACGCCAAGCGGCAAGATCGACCGCAGGGCGCTTCCTGCACCGGAGAAGGCGGCATCTGAAAATATCGCGCCGAGGACGGCTGCGGAGCAGCAGGTTCTGGAGGTGTGTCTGGAACTTCTTTCCGTAGATCATATCAGTGTTACCTCGAATCTGATCAGCGCCGGCTTAAGCTCTCTTGGAGCCATGCGGCTTTCGCTTACGCTCTCGGGAAAGACCGGACGCCATGTGGATATTCCTGAGATCATGCGCCATCCGACGATCGAGGCGATCGCAAAAACCCTGGACGGGGCGCAGGAAGCTGTCCGCATTCGTAAATGTGAGGAAAGACCGTACTACCCGTTATCATCGAATCAGCAGGCTGTCTATGTGGAGTGGGAGAAGAACCGTGCCTCCACACAGTATAATATTCCCTATCTGTATGTTCTTGAGGGAATGGATGCAGCGCGTCTTGCGGATGCCGTGCGAAAGGCAGTGGACGCCCATCCCTACCTGAACAACCGGTTTGGTATAGTAGACGGGGAACCGGTTCAGATGCCGGGGAAAGAAGAGATCGAAATCTCCCTTGAGCGTCTGGATCAGGAGCCCGGCCTGTCCTTCTTCCAGGACATGGTGAAGCCCTTTGACCTGCAGGGGGAATGCCTGTCGCGCTTTAAGATATTTACCTGTGAGGACAGAATCTGGTTCTTCCTTGACATTCACCACAGCATTTTTGACGGATTGTCGATGACGATCCTTGTGCAGGATATCCTTCGGGCATACAACGGCGGGACGATTCAGGACGAGCAGATCAGTGCCTATGATGCGGCGGTCTGTGAAGAAGAGAGGATGACCGGTGCTGCCCATGATCGGGCAAAGGCGTTCTTCCGAAAGGAACTTCTTCACGGGGAGGCTGCGGTGTTCCCTGAATCCGTGCGGCCGGATGGCAGGCGCGTCTCTCAGGTGATAAGCAGGATGGAAAGCGGAGACATCGACCGGTTCTGCACGGAGGCCGGCGTGACCGTCTCAAGCCTTTTACAGGCCGCCTTCGCGGAGGCACTGGTCAGATTCCTCCGGGTGGATGATCCCGTGTATCTTACCGTCACAAACGGACGCACGGAGGAGACACTTGCACACACCGTCGGCATGTTCATCCGCACGGTTCCCGTTGCCTGCGGCGTGGAGAACCGGGCGGCGCTTTCAGGCGCGGATTACGTGAAGGATATGCACAGACGCCTGCAGGAAATCTACACCTTTGATTCCTGTCCGTGGGCCGAGCTGGCTGATGAATACAAGCTTGCACCGGAGGTGATGTTTGTCTATCAGGACGATCTGTTTGAGGGCGGACGCATAGAGGGGACCCGTCAGATTCCGCTGTCGCTGGATCGCCTCAAATTCCCTCTCTGTCTGACGGCGTTTCCGGAGGATGGAAGCTATGTGATCGTTCTGGACTACGACGGAAACCGGTACGGCCGCAGAGAGATACAGGACTTTGCCAAAAGCATTTTCTGCATCGCACAGGGACTGACAAAGAATCAGAGGGTCAGGGATATTAAGAATCTGGAGCCCGATGCGGAGCGTGAGGCGATCGCCCTGTCCGCAGGCGATGATCTTTCCTGTGATTTTGACAGGACGTGGGTGGACCTTTTTACGGAAAACGCACGGAGGAATCCCGATGATACTGCGGTGGTCGACAAATCCGGGACGCTTACCTGCAGGGAGCTGGATGCCTTGTCGGACAGGGTGGCAGAATACCTGATTGCGCAGGGCGTGAAGGAGAATGATTTTGTCGCCGTGCAGATGGAAAGGGTGAAGGAATTTGTCGTCGCTGTGCTTGGCATCAACAAGGCAGGCGCCGCTTATGTTCCCATTGATCCATCCTATCCTAAAGAACGCATTTCCTTTATGCTCGACGACTCCGGGGCCGTGGAGGTGTTTACAGAGGAAAGCCTGAAAGGGATCCTTGACGGGGAAAGGGAAACAAAGACTCCGGGAGAGGCCGGCCGCTTTGTAAGCAGAGCATCCGGCGAAACCTTTGCCTACATGATCTACACCTCCGGTACCACGGGAAGACCGAAGGGCGTGGTGGTTAAACATAAGGGGATTTCCGCATGCGCCGCATGGCAGATCCCTGAGTTTGGCCTCTGTCGCGGCAAGCAGAATCTGAATCATCCGAGCTTCTCGTTTGATGCATCCACCTTTGACCTGTTCTATCCGCTTGCCGCAGGCGCAACGGTCCACATTCTGGATGATGTCAGCCGGATGAGCATAGAAGCGACGGGCGAATACATACGCAGAAATCATATCACCGGCATGACGACCAGCACGACGGTCGGTCTGATGCTGCTCAATGAGCTTGCACTTGATATGGACTACATCATGCTCGGCGGAGACCGTTTTGTTCCGGTAAAGCCTACAGGGACAAGGCTCTATAACGGATATGGCCCCACGGAATTTACGGTCTGCTCGTCCTTCCATGTGATTGATCAGGAAAAGGATCAGACGATTCCGATCGGCCGTCCCGTTCCGGGGAGCAGCTCCTTTATCTGTGACTGCTACGGCAATCTTCTTCCGCGGGGCGTGGCGGGTGAACTGTGCCTTTCAGGGGCACAGATGGCGCTCGGCTACCATAAGCAGAAGGAACTGACAGCAGAGCGGTTTATCACCATCCGGATCGGGAGACTTGGTGAAGCTGTCAGAGTGTACAAAACCGGTGATCTTGCCCGCTACAACGAGGAGGGAGAACTCGAATTCCTGGGTCGAGTCGATGATCAGGTAAAGATCAGGGGCTTCAGGGTCGAGCCGGCAGAGGTTGAGAACCGGGCTGTTCAGATTCACGGGGTGACCAATGCGGCGGTCAGGGTATGGGGAGACGTACTTGTGCTCTACTACACCTGCGACGGCGATGTGGAGGAGGAGGAAATCCGCGCCTTCCTGGAACAGACGCTTCCTGAGTACATGGTGCCTGAGATCTGCGTAAAGCTTCCCTCCATGCCGGTAAATGAAAACGGCAAGACGGACCGGGACGCGCTTCCTGAGCCCGAACGTAAGGATCAGGAGAGAAAGACACCTCCGCAGACAAGGCTTGAAAAACAGCTGTTTGCGTTTGCAGCTGACCTGCTTGACACCGATGATTTCGGCGTGACTACGAGTCTTGTCAGAATGGGGCTGACATCGCTTAAAGCCATGCGGCTGTCGTCTCTGATTCAAAGGAAGCTGGGGGTCAGTCTGACGGTCAGCGATATCCTTAAAAAACCTTCGATCCGCGGGTTCGAAGCGTCCATACAGGAAGCTGCGGCCGGGGAGGGCAGTAAGGAAGCCGGCATCAAAGCATATGAGAAGAGGGAAATCTATCCGATCACGGAGAATCAGCGCGGCGTTTATATCGACTGGGAACTGAACCAGAACACCCTGCAGTATAACGTCCCTCAGGTCATCGTCCTGAAGGGGGTCGGAACGGATGCGGCACAGCAAGCCGTGACATCCGTCATGAATGCCCACAGCTATCTTAAGACCAGACTGACCCTGATAGACGGCGAAATCATGCAAAAGCGGATGGATGAGGAGCCGGTTCACATCACGAAGGAAAAACTTGACCGTGAACCCGAAGCCGGATTCTTCAGGGAAAAGGTCCTGCCTTTTGACCTGCTTCAGGATCCGCTTTACAGGATCGGTCTGTATGCGTACGGGGATACGACCTGGATGTTCGTGGATATGCATCATATCATCAATGACGGACTGACGGGGTCGTTGTGGATTCATGATCTTGCGGAAGCACTGAAGGGAAAGGATCCTGCGGGGGAAGAGATCACCGCCTTCGACGTGGCACTTAGTGAAGAGGAGTGGACCCGGTCGGATCAGTATACGAAGGCGGAGGAATACTTCGATTCGCTGCTTGCGGGAGCGGCAGCCGTGAGCCTGCCGCCTTCGGCCTTCCCCGACGGGGACGGGATGGGAACTGTGGAAGCCGGGGCTCCCAGGGAAGCGATCGATGCCTTCTGCAAGGCCAATGAGGTGACAGAGGCAAGCTTCCTGCAGGCGGCCTTTGCGGAGACTCTGTACCGTCTGACGCGTGAGGAAAAGTTTTTTTATGCGACCGTAAGCAACGGAAGAAGCACGGACAGCCGGCTGGACCGCACGGCGGGGATGTTTGTAAGGACCCTCCCGGTGGTCAGAGAGGAAGAAAGCACTAAGGCCGTCGCCCTTTCCGCCGACTACGTAAAGAGTATGCACGGGCAGCTTCAGGAGAGCTTCGCCCATGAGCGCTTCCCCTACACCCGGATGGTTGAGAAAAGCGGGGTACATGCCCGGATCCTGTTCACCTGCCAGGGGGAGATCCTTGACGAAGGGATCCTTAAAGAGCAGGGGATCGGCCGTATCGAAATGGAGACGGATACCGTCAAATTCCCGATCGAGATGTATGCCATGCCCGTGAAGGATCAGGTGATCTTCCACGTGGCTTATGACGGCAGCCAGTACGGGCGTAAGGATATGCAGATGCTTGCGGATGCGGTCGCAAATGCGGCGAAGGAGCTGGCGACCCGAAAGAAGCGCACGGAGGTATCTCTGACCGATGCCGTGCGGCAAAAAGAGCTGATCCTGTCGGGGACGGGAGAAAAGCTTCCTGTGGATCCTTCCGAAACCATCGTGTCGATGTACAGACAGCGTGCGGCGGCAACACCGGATGCAACGGCCCTCGTCTGTGAGGAGAGAAGCTACACCTACGGCGAAGTGGAAGAGCTGACGGATCGTCTGGCGGCCTGTCTGGTTACCGAATACCAGGTGGAGCCCGGGGATATCGTGGGGGTGCTGATCAACCGGTCAGAGTATATGATGATTTATCCGCTTGCCGTCATGAAGGCGGGGGCCGCCTATATGCCTCTGGATCCGCAGTTCCCGTCAGGACGCCTTCAGTTTATGTGCCAGGATGCGGATGTAAAGGTGATTCTGACGGAGGATGGCCTCGCAGGCACGTCGATCCCGGACTTTAGCGGAAAAATCTTTGACCGGAGCGACAGGGAGATGTCCTGCGCTGTGCTTCACGGAAATGCTTTGACGAAGGGCGGCGACATCCGGCTGCCTAAGGTGAAAGCGGATGATCCGATGGTGCTGTTGTACACTTCGGGCTCCACCGGCGAACCCAAAGCAGTGATCCTGCTGCATAAGGGAATTGTGAATTTCATGCACTGGTATGTGAAGGAGTACGAGGTCACTGAGAATGACAGAGCCGGAGCCTACGCAGCCTTCGGATTTGATGCCCACATGATCGATCTGTATTCTTCTGTCCTTGCGGGAGCAAGTGTATATATCCTTACGGAGGAGCTGCGCCGGAATCTGACGGAGCTGAATGCTTACTACGAAGAAAACGGCATCACGATCTCCTTCATGACGACACAGGTGGGCTGTCTATTCTCCGAAATGAACAAAACCCTGCGCGTACTGACCACCGGAGGGG
>JAIKYU010000088.1 GCA_024682835.1 Lachnospiraceae bacterium
CGGCGGATATGATGTCGGATTTGAATATCTGATGGATATCGAGCTGTTGTACCGGTTTCACAGGTTGGGCGCAACGGAAAAGAGGATCCCGGTGGTTGCCGGCAAATTGTACTACGGCGGGAAAACGACGGTCAGACGCACGGCGGAAATGACAGACAAAATTGATTCCGAGTATAAGCGTATCATAGACCGTTCCCCGTGCAGCCGTGTCAGCAAGTGTCTGGTGGCGGGGATGATCCGGCTCAAGCTGACAGCAAGAAACTGTATTTACGGCCGTTTTCCGTCAGCCTACCGGATGATCAGCAAGGTAATATCGAGGTAGTGGGGGGCGCCCTGAAACGTCCGGGAATCCAACCGGACTGCTCGGGGCGATCAGAAAAAAGTTCATAATGGGGGGCTCCGAGTGACCCGGTATTCCAACCGGACTGCTCGGGGCGATCAGCTAAGCAAGATCGGGAAATGGAGGATACCGATCGACCGTGCGTATACTGATAGATAATCAGATCCTGATGCTTCAGGAATACGGCGGGGTCTCAAGATATTTTTTTCAGATATCAAAGCGGTTGAATAAACAGGAGGATGCAGAGGTTTGTATTCCTGCAGTATACTCCTGTAACGCCTATTTTGACGATCCCGGGTATTTGCGCA
This sequence comes from Lachnospiraceae bacterium, assembly GCA_024682835.1. Classification (GTDB taxonomy): domain Bacteria; phylum Bacillota; class Clostridia; order Lachnospirales; family Lachnospiraceae; genus Butyrivibrio. The sequence continues at coordinate 649 of JAIKYU010000088.1, forward strand.
GAAAATACAGCAGGAACTTTTTGACGCAGCTGTGGTATTGCGGCGTCAATCTGTTTGTGACTGCTGTTTTTCTGCTGCGGCATGATATACAGATTTACCACCCCACCTTTTTCAGACCCTATCTGTTTGGATTCCTGAAAAAGCGGACGAAGGTGGTCGTGACGGTGCACGACATGATCTTCGAGCTCTTTCCGGGAGAGCTTCCGGGGGCGGATAAGGTGATCCGGTGGAAAAAAGCCTGCATCGAGCGGGCGGATCATATCATTGCCGTCTCGGAGTGGACGAAGAGGGATCTGCTGCGGTTTTATCCTGAGATTCCGGAGGAAAGGATCAGCGTGATCCATCACGGGCCGCCGGAGGAAGGGAAATGCCGCCCGCTGAAGGGGATCCCGGACAGATATGTGCTGTTTGTCGGGAAAAGGGCCGCCTATAAAAACTTTTCTGTCCTCTGCGAAGCGATGAATCTGCTGATGAAGGAGGATCCGGCCCTGCACCTTGTCTGCGCGGGCGGAGGGGTGTTTTCGGAATCCGAGACAGCGATGATGGAGTATGGCGGGCGGTTTTTTCAGTCCGACTGCAGCGATGAGGAGCTGAGCTATGCCTACCAACATGCCGCCTGCTTTGTGTTTCCTTCCCGGTATGAGGGGTTTGGTCTTCCCGTGCTGGAAGCGTTCGTGAATAAGTGTCCGGTGATCCTGTCGGAGACCGGCTGCTTTCCGGAGATCGCAGGAGACGCGGCGCTGTATTTTGATCCGGACAGTTCCGAAGATCTGGCGGATAAGATCAGGAAGATGCTAAGCCCTGAGGTGGCAAGGATGTACATCGAAAGGGGCTTAAGCAGAGTGAAGGCGTTCAGCTGGGATAAAGCATGCGAGGCAACGCATGCGGTCTATGCTTCGCTGGTCGGGCAGGGGCAAATGGAACAGGCATACGGCTTAAGGTAAGAGGCGCAGGGCTTTAGAGCATAGGCGCAGGACTTAAGGGCAGAAGCGCAGGGCTTGGAAATATGGCATCAGAGATGGAAGAACAGGGCAGGATGGAACAGCAGTTCGGGACGGTGATCACGTCGAAGCGCCGTACGCTGAGCCTGCATCTGCGTGAAACGCTCCAGTACCGTGATCTGATCCTTCTTTTTGTGAAGCGGGACTGGACGGCGATGTATAAGCAGACGGTTCTGGGACCGCTCTGGGCGCTGATTCAGCCGCTGATGTCAACGATCGTCTTCACCATTGTGTTCGGCAACCTGGCGCAGCTGACCACCGCGGACACGCCGGGAGACTACCTTCTCCCCGAATTCCTGTTTTATATGATCGGCAACATCTGCTGGAACTACTTTTCCACCACGCTGCAGGCGACCTCTGACATCTTCTGGGAAAACGGCGATCTCATGGACAAGGTCTACTTCCCCCGTCTGGTTTCGCCCATCGCGGCGGCCTGCTCCCGGCTCATCTCCTTCGGCATCCAGTGCGGTCTGTTTGTGCTGCTGTGGCTGTATTTTCTCATCCGGGGCGGAACCTCCATCCGTATCACGCCGATGTTACTGATGCTGCCGCTTCTGGTCCTGCAGATGATGGTGCTTGCCCTCGGATGCGGCATCGTCGTTTCCTCGCTGACCACGAAATACCGCGATCTTGACATGCTGGTGGATTTTGCGCTGGGGCTCTGGCGCTACGCCTGTCCCCTGGCCTATGGGCTGCAGCTGATACCGGAGAAATATATGGGGATCTATCTGCTCAATCCTGTCACGCCGATCCTGACAACCGTCCGGCGGGCGGTGTTCGGATTCGGCTTTTTTGACCTGCGCGCCTATATCGTGAGCTGGATTGTCAGCCTGGCCGTGCTTCTGCTCGGGCTCGTTCTGTTCAGTCACGTGGAGCGCACATTTATGGATACGATCTGAGGCGCGGCGCATGGAAGAATGGATCCTGAAGGTTGATCATGTGTCAAAGCAGTACCGGCTGGGCCAGATCGGCGGAACCACCCTGCGGGAGGAGTTTGAGCGTCTGCACGCAAAGCTCCGCGGCAGGGAGGATCCGACGAGGATGGTCGGGCTGGGGGATGGTACCGTCGGAGAGCCCTTTCTGGCGCTGGATCACGTCTCCTTCGCAGTGAAGAAGGGGGAGCGCCTGGGGATCATCGGGCACAACGGCGCGGGGAAATCGACCCTTTTGAAGCTCATTTCCCGGATCACCGTACCTACGACGGGATGGATCGGATTGAACGGCCGGGTCGCCTCCCTGCTGGAGGTGGGGACCGGCTTCCACGAGGAGCTCACAGGCCGTGAGAACATCTACATGAACGGAGCGATCCTCGGCATGAAGAGGAAGGAGATCGATGAGAAGATCGAGGATATCATCGAATTCTCCGAATGCAGCCAGTTTATTGACACCCCGGTGAAGCGCTATTCCAGCGGCATGTGTGTCAAGCTCGCTTTTTCCGTGGCCGCGCATCTGGACAGTGAGATCATGATCATGGATGAGGTGCTGGCCGTCGGCGACATGGCGTTTCAGACGAAATGTCTGGAGACGATGAGCGATGTTTCGCGCGTGGAGGGGCGCACCATTCTCTATGTTTCCCATAACATGAACACGATCCGGAGACTCTGCGACCGGGTGATCGTGCTTGACCACGGGAAGCTCGTGCATGACGGCGGGGTGGAAGAGGGGATCGCGATCTATATGGGGGCGCAGGAGCGCCTCTCGACCTGCATGGAATATGGGGAGTTTCACGAAAGAGAGACATCGGAGGATCCGCCCATTGCGTTAAAGCGCCTGGAAGCCGTGGAGAGAGAGAGCATGGCATTTGAACGGGGGGCGGTCGTCAGGCTGAAGCTTTTCTATCAGATCATGCGGCCTGCGACGGATATCTGGCTCCGGTTTGAACTCAAAACGGCGGGCGGGCAGCTTGTCGGCACGGTCTTTTCCATAGAGAAGCTCCGTTTCGAGGGCAGTAAACAGACGGTTCTGGTTGATTTTGACACGAAGCATCTGGCGCCCGGCAAATTCTGCGCGGATATTGTCGCGTACAGGAAGGACGGTCTGGGAAACGAGGAGCTGATCGACGGCGTTTTTCCGGGATTCCGGTTTGAGATCACCGACAGGGAGCCGGAGGATCAGCTGATCTGGCTTCCCCAGTATTGGGGACCGGCGTGTCTCCATCCCCTGCAGATTTCCGTGGAGGAGGGATCTGTCTCATGACCGGTGAAAAGAAAAAGGAGGAAAAGGGCAGGGTGCTGCTCCTGGTCCCTCACGAGGATGATGAGCTGCTCATCGGCGGACCGATGCTCGTCAACCTCTGCCGCGGCGGCAGAGAGGTATTTGTCTACATCGCGACCAACGGCGATTACTATCCGTTTGAAAGCGCACATAGGGCGCATGAAAGCCTGGAGGCGCTTGCCCTCATGGGGGTTGCGCCGGATCACATCATCTTCGGCGGCTATGGGGACGACTGGCAGGGAAAGGCGCTGTACGATTCGGCGTATCAGGAAAGAAAGACCTCGGCGGCGGGCTTCACGCAGACCCACGGGCCCGCAGACGGGATCGAGGAGTGGCATTTTGTCAGGACAAGGGAGCATGCCCCTTACACGAAGGAAGCGTATCTGGAGGATATCCGATCTCTCATCGATGCGCTGCGGCCGGAGGTGTTGATCTCGGTCGGCTTTGACACCCACCCGGATCACCGGGCGCTGTA
>JAIKYU010000037.1 GCA_024682835.1 Lachnospiraceae bacterium
TCTTTGAAACCGAAGGAAAAGCGGCAGATCACATCACGCTGAAGGAGGAACCGGATCTGGGGTGAAGCCGGGTGTGCGCCTGATTCACGCGGGCACATAAGCCGGGCGAACGTGTCTGCATGTCCATCCTGCGGCACGGAATGTCTGTTAAGGGAGGAGATCGCGGAAGCGATTTCCTTCTTTGCATTTTTTGTGAAATTCATGTAAAATATTACGAAGTTTTGACGAAATACAGAAGGACGGTTTGGATGACAGGGAGACGACGCAGAAAAGTGGGACCGCTTCTGGTCTGTGTTTTGCTTCTCGGCTGCGGTGCTGTACAGCCGGCCGATAAGGTGTTTTCTGAGCAGGCTTCGGAAGCGGCGCAGGAACCGCTCCCGGACACGGACTTCGCCGTGCCATCCGAACCGGATGCGGAAAAGGAGAACGTGGAAGCAGTCACCGCCGCGGAGGCGGCAGCGGGAGAGACCCCTGGCGCCGCAGGACAGGCGCAGAATCAGGGAGAAGAAGGGGTCCTGGCGTCACCGATCCCGGTTTCGGAGGCGTTTATTGAGGGAAACGGCTGCTTTCTCATGCGTGTGGGAACGGATATCTATTTTCACCGTTACACCAGAGAAGCTTTTCCGGACATCGCACTGGATGGTGCGTTTCTGGGCGGGAACAGCAGGGAGGAAGAAGCCTCCGTTCTGTGCCGCTATGACACCCTCACCGAGGAAGTGACGGAGATCGTGCCGGACGGCTGTCTTTCTGAGCTTTATTACTGCGGCGACCGTTTTTTTTACACCAGGGAGGCGGAGGAGGAGATCTGGACCGTCACGCCGCTCGGCGAGAAGGAGAAGTTTGCTCCCGGACAGGTGGCGGGGGTCTCCGGCGACGGAAGCCGGATCGCCCTGTGGGTGATGCGCGGCGAGGATCGTTGCCTCAGCGTCTATGACGCGCAGGGCAGGGAAGCAAGCTGCCTGACGGATCGATCTGACCTGGGGCGGCTTCGGTATTGCGGTTTTTCGGAGGATGTGCTGCTTTTTACGGGCAGGGATGCGGGAAACACAGTCCGCCTGTACAGTGTGTCCCCCGGCAACGAGCCTGTCTGTCTGGGAATGCTCTCTGTGACGGGAACGGCTTCGTGTGACCGTCTGGTGCCCTTTAGCGGGGATGCCTTCTGTCTGTTTGGATGGTACGGCGGACCGGTCAATTCGCTGGAGGATTTTCTGGTGGTCCGCTGCACGCCGGGAAAGGAGGATAGTCTCAGGGAGCTGCAGCACGGGTATGACGCCTCGCATATGAAGGGTCTGGATCCCGCAGATGAGCCCTGGTTCAGAGTGGATGCCGGAGCGGTTGCCTATCTCGCTCACGAGCCGTATTCCCTGGAGCTGACCCATTCCAATCCGGCCTGCTCGGGCATCAGGCGCTTTGTGTACGGGGATCTGCTCCTGTATGACGGGGACGGTAATGCACGGACGCTGATCCGGGATCTGGTTCCGGAGATGGACAGTGAACGGTTGATCCTGCAGGATGCCAGGATTCTCGGGGATTCCGCATACCTGATGCTGGCGCAGGCAGAGCGTGACCGGGAATCGGACGATAAGATCCGCCAGGCGTTTCTTTTCCGGGATATGTTTATTCTTCGTCAGCCGCTGAACACGGAGACCGTGGAGAGTCTGACGGATTTTTCCGGCAGGACGCAGAATCCAAGGACAGTCATCGGGCCGGACTGGTATGAGGTTGTGACACCCGGGATTGACGGATGAACGGATGAGAAGATACCCTGTGATGTAAATGGACTTTTGACCTGAGCATCGTGGGTTATCGATAAAGAAAATGAAAGGAGAAGAAGATGAGAAACAGAAAAGAGAAATGGACAGCTTTGCTTCTGTCAGGGGTGCTTGGCCTCTCCGGAGCGCTGGCGGTGCCTGTAAGTGCCGTGGCCGCCGAGGAGGTGCTGCTTGAAGTCACGCCTGAGGAAGCGGAGGCGCTTTTTGCCGCGGCAGAGGAACAGGAGGAGGTTTCCGGCGCGGACGTGGAAAGCGTCGGGATCCCTGCGCAGTACCTGGCCAATCTGTTAGGATATCTGCCGGAGGAATATGCTGCTGAAGCGGAGGAACTCCTCGCGCTGGGCGCAGCAAAGAAGGTGACGGGACTCCGCGGCACCATGCCTGTGGAAGGCGATGTGAAGGCGCTGGTGATTCTTACCGAGTTTGAGGATTGCAAATTCACGGATGAGTTTAAGCAGGCCCTGGAAACGAGACTCTTTGCCAATGATCCAAGGTACGGGACGCTTCCGGGCGCCGCGGTATCGAGTGTCAGCGCGTCGGATCTGTTCCCGAAGGACAGCCTGCGGGGGTATTATCAGCGCGCCTCCTACGGGGCACTTAATATTTCCGGCGAATTCACAGAGTTTAAGGCGCCTCATAACCGCTCCTGGTATGAAAACAGCGATCCGAAGAATCAGGACAACGACAAGCTCTATCAGGACGCGGTGGATGCCTGGGCGCAGGAGATCATGAAGAAGAATCCGGAGGATTCCGGTCTGACGGATATGGAGTTCCTGGATCAGCACCTGGCGCCGTTTGATCTCAACCATGACTACGAGATCGACAGCTGCTGTCTGGCCTGCGCGGGCGGCAATAACGGATGGGGCAACCAGTGGTGGGCATACCGCGGCGATAACTCCAAGGTGACCATCGGAAGTTATGAGATACCCTCCATCATTCAGGTGGTGGATACTGTACATGAAACCAGCCAGCAGGATGAAGTGGGGGATTATCTGGAGACCTTCATTCATGAGGTCGGTCACCAGCTGGGACTGGATGATTACTATTCCTACGGCCAGCTGGGAGTGAAGAAGGTATACGGACCGGCCATGATGAGTTCCAACTCCTGTGATCAGGACGGCTTTGCCAAAATGCTGCTGGGCTGGGCACCGAAGGATCATGTTTGGATCATTACCGATCAGAAGGTTTACAATCCGAAAGAAGAGACGTGGCAGCCGTATACAGGCACCTGCACGCAGGCGCTTGAGCCCTATGCGGAGACAGGGGACATGGCGATCATACTCCCTCAGGAGGATTACGATCGCGATCCTGACCACATATACTTCCAGTTTATTTTGGCGGAGTACTATAAGAACACCGAAAATGATATGCTGAGCAAGGACGGACTCTATACCATCTATGACGAGAATAACAAGGAAAAGAAGGTGCCGTTGCCGGAGGGACTCAGGTTTTTCAGAGTCTATGCACTTCTGGATAATGAAGGGAATGCATTTGCTGCCTCCAATCCTCAGGACAGCCATATTCCGATGATCAGTGATTACCGCAACGAAGAGGAGGAGACGCTTGGCGTGTTCCGCCCGGATATGGATCCGGCGGAGGAACTGACCCGCACCTCAAATCCCTCCAGCAGCTTCCTGTATAACCCGAACAACGACGGTAGATGGGAGAATTCCCAGATGGTGGATTCGGGAATTGACATCTTCGGGATCACAAAGGATGGATCGGGAAATATCAGCTTCAACGTCCGGTTTTCAGACACCTCAAGACAGGCACCGCAAATTACGAGTGCTGAACTGCTCTATGACGTCAACGCAGGCGATTATGTGAAGGTTATTTTTGACCGTCCCGTCAATGCCGTCGAAGGAAAAACAGCGGCCGCCATCTATGACTACAACGCCGTGAATAAAACGTACGACCCTGATGAAAAATGGGGAGAGCTCACGATTTCCCGTTCAACGCATGGGTCTTTCAATTCAAATCCGAACGAATTGTACTTCCTGATAAAACAGGGAGAAGCGCGTCATACAAAGGGACTGTTGAGGATTCCTTCCGGCGTGGTGTCTTCCGATCAGGGCGTGGACGCTTTCGCGCTGGAGGCGATTGTCACCGGGTATCCGGAGGATGGCGTCAGACTTGCTGCCTCCAATGAGGGCGGCGTCTACGATGCGGAGAGCCTGGACATTGCGATCTCGGTTTCCTCCGGCGACGCCAAAAAAGTGGATAAGATCTATTATACACTGGACGGAACCGAGCCGAGCGCTTCTTCCACATTGTATTCCGGGGCATTCAAAGTGGACAGCAACTGCGTGCTGAAGGCAATTGCCCTTAATTCGAATGGCGATGTCGTATCCGAACGGCTGCGTGAGAGTTATACGCTGGAATCCATCTGTTTTGACAGGGAGGGGAAACCCTCGGAGCTGTCCATCACGCTGGATGTGGGAGAGGCCTTCCGGGTGGTTCCCTCTGTTTCCTCACACGGGGATGAGACGCCGAAGGTCCGCTATGAGAGCAAGGATCCGGAAAAGATCTTTGTCGATGAGGACGGACTGGTGATCGCCAGTGCAGAGACGGGAGACACGCCGGTGGACGTCTATGTTTATACACCAAACACCCGGGAAGCGGCTGCAACCCTTAAGGTTACCGTAAAGAAAGGATCGGCACAGGCGGTTCGCGATGCGCTGATTGAGGCATACGGGCTGAAGCTGGCAGGAAATAAAATGCGGGAGCTTGCAAAAGACTTAAACGGTGCTGTGACCATGGCGGAATTTGCGGAGCAGTTCATGCAGACGCAGTGGATTGCGTCCATTCCCGATCAGACCTACACGGGGACAGCGATCAAGCCGTCGGTCAAGGTGTATGACGGCGTGAAGGTTGTTGACGCAAAGAACTATTCCGTGTCCTACAAAAAGAACACCAAGGTCGGCACGGGTGAGGTGAATGTCCGGTTCAAGGGAGAAATGAAACAGAAGGCAGGCAATAAGCCGATCGGCAACTATTTCAACATTACGCCGGCGGTTCTGGGAACCAATCTCCTGCTTCAGAACATGGGCGTCAAGTATAACGGAAAGCTTCAGAAACCGAAGCCCATCCTGCTGTGGGAGGCAACCGGGAAAAAACAGGCCTTCAGCGCGGCTAACTTTACCATCACCTATTGGGATGCGAACGACGAGGTGGTACAGGGTGTG
>JAIKYU010000113.1 GCA_024682835.1 Lachnospiraceae bacterium
TGTGTTTCCCCTCGGAGAGAGCGCCAGATTCACCATCCACTACGGCTATCTGAAAAACGTCACGCACAGCGCGGCATTTACCGGATTTCTGAAAATCGCGGATGAAATACACAGGGAACGCATGAAAGAAGCGGTATCAGGAAATCCTGTCCAGATGGGTGCTACAGAGGAATGCTCTTGAATACAGCAAGCTCCGCATATCGCTCCCTTCCCGCAATTACAAGCGGCGTGCTTCCCTTGTGATCCATGATATAGGAAAAGGCCGCGGCACGCTCCTTATCCGTCATTCCCTCAAACGGCTCGTCCATTGCCAGCAGATCCGCCGGCACGGAAAGAGCGCGCACGATACACACGGCACGGCGTTCGGCCCGGCTAAGCTTATATACCGGCAGTTCCGCGCGATCCGGCGCAAGCAGCTTCACAAGCTCCTCTCTCGCCGCCTTGTCGCTTGTCAGCTTCCGGATGACGGATATGTTGCGCACACCGGAAAGATTTTCGATCAGGGCATCCCTCTGAAACACCGCGCCACAGGTCAGCCAGGAATACTTGTAATCACCCAGAAGCCGGACGCGGCCGGAATCGGGTGTGTCCAATCCCATCAAAATGCGCAGCAGGGTCGTCTTTCCGCTCCCCTTCGCTCCCGTGACCGCGTAACAGGTATCCGTAGAAAAATCGAGGGTCAGATCCTGCAAAACCGGCTTTCCGTGAAGGGCCTTGCTGACCTTTTCCAGTTCAATCGTCATCTGTCCCCTTCCCGGACTTCAGGCTCCGTGTCCCCGCCGTCCTGCTGGGCTGTTCCTTCCGCGCCGCGTGCATGACCAAAGAGCGCAGGCAGATAAAGATACAAAAGCCGCGTCCCGAAAGGCATCCTGAACACCTTTGCCATCTCCTTCAGTTCTCTGTCCACGCGAAACCGCCGCCCGTCCGCTCTGTTCATTCCCTGTTTCCTCAAAACAGGATGCCGATCAGCATCGTTCCGATCATGGCGACCACAAGAAACAGTGCGATCACGCGGATCATCTTGTTATTCATCATGATTAACCCCTCCGCTTCATTGATGTGTACACGAAACAATACGCCCGCTTACGGGCGTATTATACCTTAATCAAACCGTCAGGTAAAGGATCGGCGGAATACAAATTAATGCCGTACCCTGCGCTTCATCATGTTTTCAGCGCACGCATGGAATTCAGAATCGCAAGTACCGCGACACCGACATCGGCAAAGACGGCCAGCCACATGGTGGCGATGCCGAGCGCACCGAGAAGCAGCACGATCACTTTGACACCGATCGCAAAGATGACATTCTGTCGAACGATGGTGAGGGTTCTGCGGCCAATCTGCACCAGCCGGGCAATCTTGGTCACATCATCATCCATCAGCACGATGTCTGCCGCCTCAATGGCGGCATCCGAGCCGAGACTCCCCATGGCGATCCCGACATCGGCGCGCATCAAAACCGGCGCATCATTGATTCCGTCACCCACAAAGGCAAGTTTTTCCTTCCCCTGCCTGGCTGCCAGCAGCTCCTCCACCGCGTCCACCTTGTCCGCCGGAAGCAGTTCCGCGCGCACCTCATCGATTCCGAGACTGGATGCCACCTCACAGGCCGCCTCCCTGCGGTCTCCGGTCAGCATCACCGTCCGTTTCACACCGATCCGCTTCATGTCTGAAAGAGCCGCAGCGGCGCCGTCCTTTATGGTATCGGAGATCACAAGCGCCCCTCGATAGTGTCCGTCATACGCAATCAGAACCACAGTCCCGGCTGCATTCTCCATATCACGCGTGATCCGGTCATCTCGCACACCGTTGTCTGCCAGCAGGGCCGCGTTGCCCGTCAGGAGCGGTTTTTCATCAAGCAGGCAGATGGTTCCGTGTCCCGGGATCTCCCGGCACTCCGTCATGCGATCTGCGCGGATCGCAGTCAACTCTCCGCGCTCCTGCGCCTCCCTGCAGGCCGCGTTTACCGAAGCGGCAATCGGATGCGCGGAAAACGACTCGCCGCAGGCTGCAAGCGCAAGCAGCTCCGTTTCGGTGGTCTCCCCCGCAGGGATCAGTCTGGTGACACGGAATTCGCCCCTGGTGAGCGTTCCGGTCTTGTCCATCACCACCGTCGTCGTATCGGCAATCGCCTCCAGGAAGTTGCTTCCCTTCACCAGCACACCGATGCGCGACGCAGCGCCAATCCCTCCGAAAAAGCCCAGCGGCACGGAAATCACAAGAGCACACGGGCAGGATACAATCAGGAAAATGCAGGCGCGGCTGATCCAGTCTCCCCATCGGGGTGATTCTCCGGCAAGCATCAGCACCACAGGCGGAATCACAGCCAGCAGTGCCGCGCCTAACGTCACCACCGGCGTATAGTATTTTGCGAATCGGGTGATGAAGTTTTCCAGACGGGCCTTTTTGCTGCTGGCATTCTCCACCATCTCAAGAATCCGTGCCACCGTCGAGTCCTCGTAGATCTTGTTGACCCTGACCCTGAGTGTTCCCTCTCCGTTGACGCATCCGCTGATCACATCCTCTCCGGGACACACTCTGCGAGGCACCGATTCTCCGGTCAGCGCTGCCGTATCGACAAAGGATTCCCCCTCCAGCACGGTTCCGTCCAGAGGAATCTTCTCTCCGGCCTTCACCACAATCACCGCGCCAACAGGCACCTCATCCGGATCCTTCTCCGTAACCGTGCCGTCCTCTCCCTCCAGGTTGGCATACTCCGGAGCGATACGCATCATCTCCGTGATGGACGCCCTGGACCTTCCGACGGCATAACTCTGGAAAAGCTCCCCGATCTGATAGAACAGCATCACCGCCAGCGCCTCGGTGTACTCCCCGACACCGAACGCCGCAAAGGTGGCGATCATCATCAGGAAATTCTCATCAAAGATCTGTCCGTGACGGATATTCTTAAAAGCCCGAAGAATGACATCGTGGCCGATCAGAATATACGGCGGGAAAAACAGCAGAAACATCACGCATCCCGTAATAGCAGAAATCTGCCCTGCTTCCGACACGCCGGCCAGGACTGCGGTATTTTCAACAAACAGCGCGATCCGCCGCTCAAAAAGCAGGAGCAGCACAAACCACACAAGCGTGATCAGAATTCTTGTACGTGTTTTTTTCTGCTTATTCGTCATAACACTATCCCGCCCGGTCAGGCAATCTCCATTTCGAATTCGTCCTCAACCTTTTTCGCCGCCTTGAGCGCTGCCTGCACCACAGCGTCAAATTCCCCGTCCGCCGCTTCGATCATCGTCTTCTGCGTGAGGAAGTTTACACTCACATCGATGACACCTGGAACCTTTCGGATGGCTTCCTCCACCTTTGCCGCGCAATTTGCACAATCCACTTCACACTTGAATTTCTTTTTCATGATGTCCTCCTTTTGCTGTAGATTGACTCTTCTGACGGCGCGATATCGATGATCTGCCGGCCGCCACCACTTACTCCTCGATATGCTCAAGCCCCTGCCCGATAATTGTCCGCACGTGATCGTCCGCCAGGTAGTAAAAGATGCTCTTGCCGTCTCTTCTCGCGCCGACAAGATGCGCCTGCTTCAGAATCCGCAGCTGATGGGACAC
>JAIKYU010000121.1 GCA_024682835.1 Lachnospiraceae bacterium
AAAGCAGATCGAGGCGGAGAATCAGAAGCAGCATGATGCCCTGGCACGGCCGGAGGCGCCGGACATGGATGCCTTTGATGCGACGATCGACACCAAGGCCGCGCTGATCGAGGAACTGGATCAGCTGAACGAGGGCTTTGATTCGCTCTTTTCCCAGGTGAAGGCGGAGGTCGATGCCAATCGTGCCAAATATAAGGAAGAAATCGCGCTGATGCAGGAGCGGATCCGGACCATCACGGCGCTTTCGGGCAGCATCCAGGCGGCGGAGGAGCGCAACAAAAGACTCGCGGAGCAGGCCTTTGCCCGGACGCGCAAGGATATCGTGCAGGGTAAAAAGAGCGCCAAGGCGGCCCTGGACTACTATCACAATATGGCGCGTTCGTCTTTTACGCCGCCGCAATATATTGACTCCAAGCATTAATGAAGGTTCTTTTCTACCGATACAACAATATCTGTGAGCGGGATGTGCTGCAGGGCTTCCTTGAACTCGGCGTGGAGATCGCAGAACTCTGGCACGCGGAGGGAAAGCCCTCTGACAGGATCCGCGCGGTGACGGGCGAGCTGCAGAGAGCGCCCGTCGATTTCGTTTTTTCCATCGATTTTTTCCCCATGGTGGCGGAGAGCTGCCGCCTGTTTCACATCCGATACCTGTGCTGGACGGTGGACGCGCCCGTGCTGACGCTTTACGCGAAGCAGGCTGCCTACGACTGCAACCGGATCTTCTGCTTTGACAGCGCGCAGGCGGCGGAAATCGAAGTGTTCAATCCGGGTCACGTGTTTTATCTGCCGATTGCGGCGCCGGTCGCCGGGAGGCAGGCCGCTGTAGAAAAATGCACGGACAGGGAGCGCTACGCTTCGGATCTTTCCTTTGTCGGATCCCTGTATGAGGAGCAGTGCGATTACGACCGGCACAGCGGACTGCCGGATGCACTCGCCGGCCGGCTGGACGGGATTCTGGAGGCCGGATCCCATCTGCATGCCGTATATCTTCCGGAGCTGCTGGTGACAGAGGAGGACGCGGAGACCTTTCACCGTTATATGGAAGGATTTCCGGTGCTGCCCGGGGAGAGCTTCCTGACGGATAAAGTCGTGCTGACACAACTTCTGATGGCGAATAAGATGACCTGCCTGGAGCGGCACCGGATCATCGGCAAGCTGGGAAAGCGGTTCGGCATCCGGGTCTGGACGGGCAGTGACACGACGGGCTTTACGGGCGTGGACAACCGGGGCTTTGCCAACACCGCCACGGAGATGCCGGTGATTTTCGCACAGTCCCGGATCAATCTGAACCACACCATGCGGGGCATCCGGAACGGTGTCTCCCTTCGCGTGTGGGACATTCTGGCCTCCGGCGGCTTCTGCCTCACGGACGCGCAGCCGGATCTGTACGATCTCCTGCCGGTGGGAGAAGCGCTGGCGGTTTATGAGAATGCAGAAGATCTGCTGGAGAAGACGGACTGGTATCTGACGCACGAGAGCGAGCGCAGGGAGATTGCGGCAGAGGGTCTTCGGATGGTCAGGGAACGGCACGGCTATCCGCAGAGGCTCCTGCGCCTGCTGGAGCTGGGACTTACAGGGTAAAAGGGATGAATGGTTAAAAAAGAAGGAAAAGAAAAAGGAAAAATATGGAGAACAGCTATAAAGTTCTGACCGATTCGGCCGATAATCATTACATCAGGAAAGGGGAAAAGGATTTCACAACAGCCTGAAAAGAAATTTACAAAATTTCGATAAAAAGACTAAAGTTTTTGGTGGATTTTCCGATCAATATAGTGTAAAGTAAAAGTAATAAATGCAGTTCGCGGCGGGCGGCTAGCACCTGACGGGACGGCAGTTATTCAAAAACTATCAAACACATGATCGGCAAGGAAGCCGCATCAACACAAATTCAAGGAGGAAAAAATTATGGGTATGGTAGTACAGCACAACATGACAGCACACAACAGCAACCGGATGCTTGGCGTCACGACCAGCCAGCAGGCCAAGAGCTCCGAGAAGCTTTCTTCCGGCTATCAGATCAACCGCGCAGCGGATGATGCGGCCGGCCTCTCCATCAGTGAGAAGATGCGCAGACAGGTCCGTGGACTTACACAGGCCACCAAGAATGCGCAGGATGGTATCTCGGCAGTGCAGACCGCAGAAGGTGCTCTGAACGAAGTTCAGGACATGCTGCAGAGAATGAACGAGCTGGCCGTCAAGGCAGCCAACGGCACTCTTCAGTCTGTGGACCGCAACTACATCCAGAACGAAGTGGATGCTCTTGTTTCTGAGATCGACCGCGTTTCCGCGAGCACGACCTTCAACGAGCAGAACCTTCTGAATGGTGAGTTCACCGGCAAGTGCCTGCAGGTCGGTTCCGAGAACCCGCTGACCTCCAAGCCGGCAGAGATGGGCGTCAATGGCGCCAGCAAGCAGGTTATCAAGATCACCATCA
>JAIKYU010000003.1 GCA_024682835.1 Lachnospiraceae bacterium
TCATCGTATTCAGATAACTTGTCACATTGACATCGATCTCTTCTCCGGCAAGCATCCGGATGATATCCTCTTTCGCGCCGGCAAAATTCTGTGCGATCCTCTCCGCGATCACCTGATAGGAAGAGGTTTTCCCCCAGTAGCCGCCATACTCCCTCTTTTTCATGGCTTTTACGACTGATTCCGGGCTGTAGATCTCAAAGCCGTTTACCGAATAGCCGTCATACCAGTTGCGGCATTCATCGAAGCTCATATCGTACTTCGCGCACAGGGCCTTTGTCTCCCCGGCGGTAAAGCCCATGTATTCCGCAAAGCCGTCCGCATCCAGCATGGTATATTCATCGAAGTTGTTCAGTTTGCTCTGAATCTTATCCCGGATCACCGGCGATCTTAAGATGCGCAAACAGATCTCTTGAATCACAGCCTCTGGAATAATACGCCGCGATCATATTCTGTGCGATCGTCTTGCCGAAACGCCTCGGGCGGGACATGCACACATATTTATCCACCGTACCAAGCATCCTGTTTGTTACAGAAAGCAGCATTGTCTTATCAACAAACATTTCCATGCCTGTTGTTTCTGTGTACAAGTCATTTCCGGGATTCAGGTAAATCCCCATCCGTTGTCTCCTTTCAGGATCAGCGAATACACATGTAGGTCGTCATTCGGGCATCTGTCTCATCCACAATCCGGTCTCCCTCGTGGTAGCCGCTAAGCATTATACTCAGAACTCTCGTCCAGTTTTCGCACTTCCTCCATCAGTTTCCCGCGTAGTCTTTTTAACGCAGGGATAAAGCTGTCCTTGATGAGGATCATCAACTCATCGATCTCTTCTTCATCATGGATATGGATGCTGTCGTTTCGCTTCTTGAGCATCAGAAGCCATTGTTCCTGATCGTCCAGCAGATGCGCTTCATAGGACAATTTGAGGATATCCCTCGGCGATCCGATATCTGCTGCTGATATGCCATTTTGCCGCAGTATTTCCCGCAATGCCTTCCATGCGAGTTCAAAGGTCAGATTGAATTGACCGATCACACCCATCCTGTATATTTCGTCATCAGAGACCTTTGTGAAATCCGCCCGTTCCAATACGGATAAAGAACCTGCATAATTTTCAATCTTTTTCATAGATCACTACCCCATCCCTGTTGATTTCCTCAAGCAGTTCCCCTGACACGCCCCGATCCATCTCAACCAGATCAAATGAGAGCAAAGAGTGTGTTTTCTCCTGAATATCCCAGTAAAAATCCTGAAATCGACCGCCGCTGACGGCCAGATCAATATCACTGCGTTCGCGATTTGTCCGTCTGGCTCTGGAGCCAAACAGAATGATCTTGTTGATATCAGCCTTTCTGGCAAATGTCACGATATCTCTATACACCCTCTCCGGGATATTGCAGGCATTTCCGGCCACAACCACGGATGCTTCCTCCCCATATTACACATTGGCGCCTGACACAATTTCACAGTGACTGCAGAAAATCACCGGGTGGCATGTATCGCTCCGATGGATTCGTGCTTCTTTCTGTACAGATTACATTATACTATATTTATCAGCGGAAATGGCGAACATCTTAATGATCCACCGAAAAACGAAAGCGCCCGAATTCACACTCTCCGCACATCATCCGCCCGCATTTCGATGGGCACACGCATGCCGAAGAGCTGTGCTTCGACGCGGATCAGACGGCGGAGCAGATCCACCTCTGAGACGGTAAAGATCTGATCTCCGTATACACCGGTCTCATCCACGATCTGATCCCCCTCGTGGATGCCGATGTCCTTGATCTCATGAAGGGTCGCTGCCGGGGAACGGCCGCGTTTCTCGTCAAGCCAGGGGAGCGGTGTGTCCACATCCGTCCAGAGGCTGAATTTCACACGGCGCAGCTTCCCGAAGAGCTTCGCTTCCACGATCGCCCTCCGGTGCGGAACATCCAGTTTGGTGATCCGGTCGCCAAACTGCGCAAGAGGGCCCACGATCTGTTCGATGCGGCCGCTTTTGGCGCGGCGCAGGAAACTCACATGCATCAGACCATTCTCCAGTATGCTGGACAAAAATGCCTTTTCGTCCTCCCCCACCGGAATAAAGACCTTATCGCCGTTTTTCTCCTCCATACCGAGAAGTCTTGTAAACTCGGGGATGGTTTTCAGAAGCCCAAAAAGGGGATCCGGGTCGTCGGTCTCGACGAAAAGATACCCGGGAAACATGCGCTTGATGCTGATGTGGCCCACACCGCCCCTGCGGTAGACATCCTCATACAGGGGAATGAAACAGTTCCGGAACACCGGCAGGTCACCCTCCTGCCGCATATGATCGAGCAGCTCCTTGAGGTCATGTTCCCTGCCGCTCTGTGTCTGTATCACATACCACATCATCTGTCTTCTTCCGCCCTGTCACACATACACGTTCTGGATCATAATGGGCTTTCCGGTCTCCTGATACAGCTGCACCAGGGAGCTGTGATCGCCGTAATAGGCATCACTGACAGCGATGGCACGGGGAAGATCGGGGGAATCGTCATAGATGCCCCATGCTTCGGCCTGATAGGAATCCACCAGCTGCCGGTAGCGCTCCTGCAGCTGCGGACGCATGGCGTTCAGGGTCGCCCCGGTCAGCGGATGAGGCCGCCAGAGGAGCGTCACCTCATCGCTGTTCTCTTTGAAGAAAGCCAGCACCCTGGAGATCTTATCCAGCATTCTGTCGTTATTCTCCAGCAACGCGGTGATGCCTGTGTTGTAGAGAATGATCTTCTTCCGGCTGCCGTCCGGTTTTTCAGTAAGCCTCTGCCACTCCTCCGGCAGGAAGTAATCGGACTCCTCAAGATGTCTGACCCGATTGAGCTTCGGCGATTCGCCGACGGTGATTTTTTCCTCCCACAGGGCGCGGGTATCCTCGCCGGCGTGCTTTATCATCACATTGATATAGGCCTGCCGCCAGTTCTCCGACTGGACGATCACGCGATGGGCATTGACGACGCCGGGGAGGGCGATGAATTTCTCCGCGCCCTCCAATGCCAGGGAATTGTGCGGATCGATTTCTCCCAGGATGAAGTAGGGGATATAGATCAGTTCCTCCGTCATCTCGCGAAGCTTTGCGGAGTAAAAGGCGGGGTGGACACTGGTGATATGGTTGGCTTCATCGTAGGGATTGTGAATGTAGATGACCTCTGGATGGTGCTGTGCCAGCGGATAATCCATGTAATGGGTGACCGTCACCTCCTTCGGAAACTGATCCCCCTCATAATGCAGCTTCTGAAAGCTTCCGTCCGGATTCTTGTCATAGTACGGAATCGGAATCACGCGGACGGTCGTGTCCGGATCCGCGGATGCTTCTCTCCAGACGGACTCAAGCGAATCCCACATGGATGCTTTGTAGGGGAGAAACACCACCTCGCGGCTGGTCGGCAGACGATGAGCGATTCCGCCAGAAGCCTGCTGCAGCAGCTGATCCAGCTGTTCCTTCCTTTGCAAAGCGTCCACCGATGCGCCGTTTTGCAGATCCTCATGAAAGAGATAGATCTGTTCGCAATACGCCTCCAGGAGATGCACCTCCCCGGTGCCGTCCCCTTCCGCCTGGTCGATCATCGTCCCGACGCTGATGGCTGCCTGCTGACACTGCTCCAGAAGCATTGCCGCTTCCGCGTTTTGGCATTCGGTTGCGAAACGCACCACTTCCGCGTGTGCGTCCTGCAGGACAGATAGCGTTTCAAGACAGGTTTTTTTCTGGTATTGTCTCATTTCTCCCACGAATTCTATTTATTCTCGTCGAACGGGCCGACCCCGATTTTCTCCGCCCACATACTCCGTGTCTCTTCTCCCGCAAAGGCCGTCAGGGCACGGATATACTGCTGCCGGATATTCTCCGACTGCACGAGCACCCGATCCGCCCAGACGACGCCCGGCGCCGTCACATAGTGCTTCAGATTGTACTGATCATTCCGGTCGCCCTCCCCGAATTCATCGGTTTGAAAGGACGGAATGTACAAGAGCTCGTCCGTGCATAGCCTGAGCGTCTCCGCGTAGAAAACCGGCGGGACCGTGAGGCACGGATTCTCCCCGTCATAGGGATCCTGGATCACGATATGATTGAGGTGCAGCGCCTCCGGGTCGATGTCATACCAGTGCGCCAGAGGCAGCCCCGGCGGATATTCGTCAAAATGATCCGCTGCCAGCATCTCTTCGTCCGTTGCCGTGATCTCGCCCAGCGCATTTTTCAGAAGCAGCGGAAGCGGCACAATCAGGATCTCGTTGTCCGGATTTTCCGACAGACATTTGTAACAGGCTTCCATCCCCTGCCACTCCCGGAGACCGACGGGAAGAAGAAGCCAGCTTTTCTTTCCCGGCCGTATTCCTGTACCGGCATCGGTTTGTAAATGCGGTGTGTCGCCCGTCTTCGCTTCCCGATTCTCCTGCGGCTTCGCGCGCACTTCCCCCATCCGCGGCTCCCATCGAAAGCCCGGGAGTTCAAAATCCGCAATCTTCTGCAGATTGGCCCGCTGTCCCTCGAAGCTCGGATAGTCGTGGCCGCCCCAGACCTTGTGAATCTCCGTCCAGGAAGGACCGTAGCGGCTGACCAGCAATTCTCTGTAATACACGGGCACCGGAATGGTCGTCATCTCAAAGGGCAGACGGACGGTCTGCGCATACCACTCCTTGGGCACCCCCTCCGCTCCCTTCAGCCCCCAGGGAAAGAGCTGCACCACGCGGTCCGCCTCCTCTTCCGATACCCTCGCCATCTGTTGCTCTGCCAGGCGATACAGGGCGATGCCCAGCTTCCGGTTCGCCGCAGCTTCTCCTATTTCTGCCGTAAACTCTTCCGTGACCCGGTATTGGCTCCGGACATCCGCCAGTTCCCTTTCGACCGTCTGCCCGGAAAACCGGCCCTGGGCGATCCCGTCTGCCAGCGCGATGAGCCTCATCACCTGGCGGTCGCGCGCCTGCTCCTTTTCGGGATCCCGATAACGGTAATCCAGCACAAAGATATCGATCGCAGCAAGCCAGGGATAGTTGTGCCACCTCTCCAGCTCCGCCGGATCAAAAGAGAAGCGCTCCCTGTTGACCACACGGGCAAGAAACAGCCAGTGATCCTCCTGGCGTTCATAATCATGGATGCAGTAGCCCGGCGGAAGTTCCTCGTCCGCCACCTCGCGGAAGCGCCGGTAATCCTCCCGCAGCATGCCGATGTCCAGATCGTCGTCCCACGGAATAAAGCCCCGGTGCCGGACCGTGCCCAGCAGGGTCCCCCATTCGGCAAAATAACGGATCCCGTGCTTCTCGCAGATCCGGTCGATCTCATGAAGAACGGTCAGCTGGGCTCCCCAGGCCTGTTTGATGGCCGTCGGAATCCAGAATCCGCAGCGCACCTCATCTCTGAAAAAATCCGACGGGATTTCCATCATCCTTCTTCCATCCGCATTTCAGACATCGTGACCGCGTCCTCTCCGAACACATCCTCCAGAATCAGCACCAGACGGCTCTCCCAGGTGTGATCGGCAGCCATCTTGTCATGGGCGCTCGCCGCAATCGCCGCCCGTTCCTCCTCGTGGGTCAGGTAGTACTCGATCTTATTCAGGAGATCCTCATCGTTTTCATAGTAGACAAAATCCTCTCCGGGCACGAAGAAATCCAGAAAATCCTGCTGATAATTTGTAAGCAGAAAGCCGCCGGCCCCCATGATATCCAGTGCACGAAGCGGCATCCCCCGCTCGATGCTCCGAAGAGAGAGATTCAGGTTGATCTTCGCACATTTGAAGGCGAGCGGCATCTCGCGGTAATAGTCTATCCGCCCGCGGTTCGTCACACCCGGCAGGGAAAAGGAAGCATCCCTTGTGTAGAGCGCGACGGTGCGCTCCGCGCCGAACCGTTCCCCGATCCTTCGGATCAGCAGCGTGCGCTCCGTCTGGGTGATCTTCCGGTTGAGCATATACTGCGCATACATCCATGCGGAGGTCTCCACGCCGTCCGGATTCGGCTCCATGGGATAGGCCGCGAGCATCTTCTCCACAATGGGCGGGCGGAGACATTCCTCCACGAAATTCAGACCGTCGACCTGCAGCTGTGCATCCATCACCGCCTGCAGATATCCTCTGGTGTACTCATCCAGCTTCGGCTCCATCCGGTCATAGAAGGTGTGTTCCTCGGTATACAGACTTCCCACAAAAGCAACGTCCGCGTCATACCGCCTGTGCGCAGCCGTGTCCGCCCGCACCTCATCCAGCCTTCGCACGTCGGCCGCCAGCGGAAGATAATGGACTGTTCCGATCCCCTGTCGCGCAAAGGTTTCCGCCACGGCGGAGTCAAACACATAGACATGGTTGCACGGATTCAGGATCGTGTAGGAGTACATCGCGATATGCGGACTGTCGTAGACAAAGGCGATGTAGGGCTTCTCCGCCCGGCCGCACACCAGTGAGATCAGCGGATAGAAATTGAAGGAAAACACCGCATCCGGCTCCTCCCGCGTAAGATCCGCCAGGAATCGCTCCTCAAACGCCGGATCCGTCCGCTTCTCCGTGTTTTCAAAGGGATAGCGCACAAGCTCGACCGCCGCACCCTTGCCGTCCCGCAGTCCGGAAAACGCACGGACGATATCCTCTCCGGCATAACAGGCCCAGTCCATATAGAAAATCTTCATTTCCGACACCTCGCTATATACGCATCCTGCTGCCCGTAAAAGGGATAATCATGGGCGCTGCCGCCCCGCTGTCCCACTGCCCAGTCGCCGAAACGGATCTTCAGCAGGCCGGCATAGCCCGCGGGTACAGGCATTCCGACAAACTCATAGGGGACCCACAGCGTCCGGGCATAGGCGTCGAGCGGGCGAAGCCGCGGTGCCGCGCAGGTCACCAGCTCCGAAGTCCAAAGCCACCCGGCCGCGTCAGCCTCCTGCCAGATCATGGACAGCTGGTTCGCGAGCCGCCACAGGGCCGCCCGCGCCTCCTCCCCCCGGGGAAGCGTTGCACCCGTAACCTCTTCAATATTCTTAAGCCGCTCCTCCAGCTCCCCTCTTGCGACCACGCCGTCAAAGCCGTTGGCTGCATAGTAAACCGCCGCCAGAATCTCCGTCCAGACGGATCGCTGCTCCGCATCCGCAGGCACATAGTCCAGCGGATAGACGTCCACGCCCGTCACATACGGACAGTCGAAATAGAACGCGGTGATCTCCGCCTCCTCGTCACTGTTTCCGGCATCGACATTTTCCCGGTTTGCCACAAAGCTGGAGAGCATTCTGTACTGCGGATCCAGCAGATTGGACCAGACCTTGCAGAAGGACGGCAGCTCTGCGGACAGGATCGGAATCAGACGCTGGTAATCCGCCCGCGGCACGGCAATATCGATATCATCATCCCAGGGAATATAGCCGCGGTGACGGATTGCCCCCAGCAGAGTGCCGAAATCCGCCCACCAGCGGATCGCATGGCGGTCACAGATCTCACCGATCATGCTAAGCACCTGCAGCTGGGACGCCCAGGCGCGCTTCATCTTTTCCGCGACGAGAAAACCATCCCGCATCTCCTCCGCGAAAAACGATTCCGGCATCTGAACTTTTGCAATATCTGCTGGCATCAAACGCAACCGGCCTCTCTCCTCTATATTTCCATTTCCTCGATCATTCTGCCGAACACCCGATCCGTGGAATAGCGCTCCAATGCGGCTTTCTGCCCGTTTGCAGCGATGGCCTCCCGCTCCGCATCATGGTTCAGATACCAGGCGATCCTGTCCGCCATTTCCTCTTTTGTGTGCACCAGCACCACCTCTTCCCCGTCGCGGAAGCATTCGGCCAGTTCCGGCCGCCAGTCGGAGATCAGAAATCCGCCGGAAGCCAGAATATCCATGGCGCGAAGCGGGATGCCGGTACGGATCGTGCGCAGCGTGAGATTGATGTTGATCTTGCTGGAATAAAACACCTGCGGCATCTGCGTGCCGTAATCCGCGTAGCCGAGGTTGCGAAGACCTTCGGGAAGCGCCGCGTCCGGCGTGGTGTAGACATCCACCGGAAAGCGCTTACCCAGGTATTCCAGCACCCGAAAACGTTCCAGCGAGGTCACCTTCTTGCGAAGCATATCCCGAAGCAGGAGCGACGGATCCGGCAGGTAATCCTTCCCGATGTCGAAATGCACATACTGCGCCATCTCCCTGATCTTTTCCTCCGGGAGGATCTTTTCGTCCCCGATCATGTCATAGCCGAAGAGCTGCTGCTGCGCCTCGATCACGCCGTCCAGATACCCCTTGAGCGCCGGCGGCAGGTAGCCGATCTGATCATAGAAGATATAGTCCCGCTGGTAGAGCGATCCCAGGAAGCAGACCTCATGCGCATACCGCCTGCTCTCTGCCGTGTCCTGCGCCGTCTGAGCCGATTCTCCTGTCAAACCTCCCCGCTTCGCCTGCTCCGCCATACGTGAACTCGCCGGAAGCACCGTGTGATGCAGTCCGGGAAAGCCCTTCCGGGTCAAAACCTCCTGAAGCCCCCGGTCAAAGAGCCAGATGTGATTCACACGGTTTGTGACAGCGCGGGAGGTGAGCGTCATATGCGGCGAATCAAAGACCAGGGAAAGGTAGGGAATCCCCTGCTTTTCGCAGACGTCGGAGATCGACGGGAAAAAGTTGTGGGTAAAGACAAAGGCCGGCCGTTCTCCGGTCACAGGGGCAAGCAGTTCTTTTACTGCCTCCGGGAATCCGGGATTGTTGACGATATCGTCCCAGGCGATCCCGGCAATTACCGGTTCATAGCCCAGACGCGCCAGCGCTTCCGCGGCATCCCCGATCCCGTGGGCGCCCCAGTCGATGCACAGAACGGATTTCATCCAGCGCCTCCGGTCAAAAGTGTGGTCAGTTCTTCTTTCAATGCCGACGTCTCAGGAGAAGGCTCCCGTATCACGGTGATAAACTGCAGTGCCTGCATGATCTCTCCGGCATCCAGCGCATC
Organism: Lachnospiraceae bacterium; assembly: GCA_024682835.1. Classification (GTDB taxonomy): domain Bacteria; phylum Bacillota; class Clostridia; order Lachnospirales; family Lachnospiraceae; genus Butyrivibrio. The sequence goes on from JAIKYU010000003.1 coordinate 8,928, forward strand.
CTCCGCCATCTTAAGGAGCAGCTGCTCCCTGTGCCCCAAAAGGGATGTCATCCCGTATATCATTGCCGCTGCACTGTAAGCTGTGATCCTGTGATCCCGAAGCCAGCACAGCGCCTCCGCCGTCTCCTCAGACGAAAAGCCAAACTCGATCACTCTCAATGCCTGCTCTGTGTGCTGCAGCTTCTCGAAAAAAGCCGAAAGACTCCCCACTCCGTCCGCAAAGGTCTGAAGTCCCAGCGTTTCTTCCGCCTTCACCGCCTCGAGCAGCTCGCTCAGCTTCAGAAGCTCTGAGAAACGCACCAGTGCCGTACGTCCGGGCTCAGTGGAGAACAGGTTTCCGCACCGGATGAGCGCCTGTCTGTCCCCGTTCTTTAAGGCAGCATCGACCGCATCCAGGATTGTTGCACGGGCAGCATACAGCTCCTCTCTCTTCGATGCGAGTTCACCAAGAAGCTTCAGATACTCCTCATCTTCAGGGGTCAGATTCTGGCGCGAACCCGGTATGCAGGCGTATTTTTCCACCTCCGCCCCATACTCCTTCAGGAAGATCTGCCGATACCTGTCATAGGACAGGAGGGTCAGGACGCGGCCGTCATTATGCAGGCACCAGGGGGATGTCTGATGCGGAACCAGAATGCGAAAGCCCGCCCGACGGTATTCCATAGACTGCGACGCATCATAGAAGTCCCAGCCGTCCAGAAGGTCCTCTCTCCAGGGGATGTCCGCCGAGGTCGCCATCAGGAATCCGTCCACGCACTCCGCGCAGGTGACGGGATGTCCGCTTTCTATCCGCTCTTCCGCATAGGCTCCGTCGTCCGGCAGGTACTGGTTGCCCGTGCGCTTCCCTCTCCACATCACGCCGGTATCCGAGAGCCGCTCACTGCCCACCATGCCGATCATCCCCGCATCAGGATGATCCGCAAACAGGATAAGCATGTTTTCTATAAAATATCTGTTAAGAATCAGCGTGTCCTGATGCAGGTAAACCTTGTATTTCGCATCTGTGAGCTCACCCGCCCGGTTATATCCCCCGCACATGGAGGGGGCGTCCTCAACGGGTATGAGTTCTGCCTCCATGCCGTCCGGCACCACCAGCCGGTCAAGATACCACCTGCATATCGAAAAAGCCGCCTGATCATTGACGCACAGGATAAACGCAATCTTCTTTTCGTTAACGCTCTTCATTCGTTTTAAGAGTTCCTCCTGCTTTCCGTAGAACGGGTAATCGTGGGTGGATCCCCGCACCGGTGTGGTCCAGCTGCCATATTCGATTGCAAGCATCTTCTCATATCCCGCAGGCACCGGCACCTCCATCATCTCGTAGGGAAGCCGGACGGTTCTTTCGTAGCATTCAAGCGGACGGATCTGTCTGCCGCGGCAGGCCCACTCATCGACCATCGCCAGTCCGCAGCTTTCATCCTTTCTGTCCGCGTATGCCTGACTCAGTTCATCGAGCAGATAATACAGATCGACCTGACAATCCCTGTCTCTGGGCAGCGTGCGCCCGCTTCCCTCCTCCACGTTTTCAAGCCAGCCCTCCAGCGTTCCCGCCTGCTTATATTCGTGATAGTAATAGGCCGTGCCGTCCACGACCTGCATCAACCTGTAGAAGTATTCCCGTGCTGCGGGATCGCGGGGGATGTAATCCAGCGGATAGACATCAATATTGCAGATATAAGGAAAATCAAACCAGGCCTCCGTGACTGCTCTCTGTGCCGGATCATCTCCCGTATCCATGCCGCCGCGGTTGCTCACCACAGCCCATGGGATCAGATAGGAGAATTCAATTTTGCGCACAAGGCATTCCGGCGGCAATTCCTCCCTTAACGCCTTAAGCCCCCGCTCATAATCCAGGCGGGGCATCGAGATGTCTATGTCGTCATCCCAGGGGGTGTATCCGCGATGCCTTACGGTGCCCAGGAGTGACCCGTAGTCCATCCACCAGGTGAGTCCGTGCCGTTTAAATATCTCCGCCATCAGGGACAGCAGCTTCATCTGGGCGGCCCAGGCGCGCTTCATCATGGGAGAGATGACAAATCCTTCCCGCTCTTCTTCTCTCAGAAAGCTTTCCGGTACATGCAGCGACATTCTATCCGCGTCTCTTTTCCCGTTCATTTTTCATCTGGTACATGATCCCTGCTTTTTATTATCATTTCATCGCAACGTTCACTTCGGAATGCGATCAATACAGTTCTACGTCAGCTCCAGTGTCCCTTCCCAGCGCTCGGTCTCCGACACCTTTTCCAGGATCTTCGCCAGTTGTTTTTCGTAGGTATACTGATCCCTGACTTTTTTATACCCGTTTATCGCCATGCGCTGCCGCACCTCGTCATGGGAAAGGTAGTAGGCGGTCTTGTACATCAGCTCGTCAG
>JAIKYU010000021.1 GCA_024682835.1 Lachnospiraceae bacterium
CGCCGCATGCCCTGCGATCCACACGCCGCAGACCGCCGCTGCGAATTCCATCGACGACTCAAACCGGACGGGAATGAAGGAGCGCTCCGGAAGATTTTTCTGATGAATCCAGGCAGCCGTGCGAAACATCAGATCGCCCCAGGTTTTGTAATCCGTCTTCCTCGATCCGCCTCTGTCTACCAGCGCGACGTTGTCCGCAAACTTTTCCGGCGCTTCGCACAGCAGCTTCATATATTCCGTCATGTTTAAAGCCCTCCTTATCCCGGCGTCTGGGATTATGAGATCTCCATCTCCAGCACCGTGTTGTTGAGATTGATCACTCTCACATAACTCATTTTGATGTTCAGCTTCCTGATGACCGCAAGCCCCCGCATCTCCTCCTCCGCCTCCGCTGAAGGCTCATAGCGGACAGGATCAAAGGGCTTACCGTCGTCTCTGAGACGCAGATAGAGCGTGTCTTCTTTCTTTGAGAGGCAGACGTCGATGTACTTATCGGACGGATCGTCATAGGCATACCTGCCGATGTTGGAGACAAGCTCCTCAGCCGCCATTCCGAGCGCGAGCCTTTTTTCTCCGCTCACACCGATCTCCTCGCAGTATTTCATGATCCGTTTCGTCAATGCGATGGCCTCGCTGTCGTTTCCGCGGATTGTGATGTCACAGATGCTGTCGTCCCGCTCCGCAGGGATCGCCATAAAACCGACAGGGGAAACCTTTTTTCTCATCTGGAGCAGGAGGCGCAAGAGGTTGATCAGAATAAAGGTGACGGCTTCGCTTACGACCAGCGCTGCAAAGAGTCCCGGAAGGCCGTTCAGGTGCATGCCCAGAAGGGCTAAGGGGACCTTCAGCAGGAGAATCTCGCACACGTTGTCCGTCGTGGAAAGATAGCTGTATCCGATGGTTTTGTAATAGTTCTGAACAATCGCGTTGAGGACGAAAAAGATGAAGCTTACGGAAAAGATGCGAAGGCACTGGTGAAGCTCAGGCGTAAGCTCCGGGTTGTCAAATCCGTACAGACCGGAAATGAGCCCGGGGACAAGGAGGAAAACAAGCATGATGGTCCCTGCAATGCCAAGACCCATGATCACAACCCGTTTTACCACCCGGCGCATGCCGTAATAATCCCTGTCGCCGAAAAGCGCACCCGCCACGGACGTGATGACGCTCGCCACGCCGTTGAAGAACATCTGCACGATCAGCTGCGTGTTGTTCGCGACTGCGTAGGCGCTGTAACGGGCGTCGCCGAGCTGCTTTATGATCGATGAATTCATGATGGAGACGCTGATCACCGTCATCAGAAGATAGATCAGATTGGGAAGACCCTTCTGCCGGATGTCGGAAAAAAGCGCTCCGCTCTTTGAAATGCCCTTCAGGACAGGCTGCACCATCCGGTTTTTGCTTTTGAAGTAGCGGGGAATAAAGATGATTCCGGCGGCCAGATAGCCGAGGATGGTTGCAAGGCTCGATCCGGTGACGCCGAGCGGTGTATATTTCACAAGGATAAAGTCCAGGCATAGATTGACGGCATTGGCCACGATCTGCATGGATGCGGCAAGGGACGGATGGTTATCCACATTCATCAGGTAGGCCATCACCAGAACAAAGGAAACAACGGGCATCCCCAGCGAATAGACGGTGATGATCTGCCGGACCATGTCGGACAGCGTGCCGGCATGCACCATATAGCGGATATAGGCCGGCACGGTAAGCGGCGTGAGCGCCGTAAACAAAAGCGGCCAGGCAAGCGCTCCCAGCATGCACATGCCCATGATCCTGCCGGCATTTTCGGTCTCCCGCCTGCCAAGCCGCACAGCCATGGCCACTGCGCCGCCGCTCCCCAGAAAGATCGCTGCCGCCTGTAAAATATAGAGGAACGGCGTCGCCGCACTGACAGCGCCGTTCCCGATGCTCCCCAGGAGATTGCCGACGATCATGGCGTCCACCACGTTGCCAAGCTGAATGGCCACCGTGGTCATCACCCCCGTCAGCATATACTTGTTGATCTTTTTCCGGATCAGGTAATCGTTGCGCTCCATGCTGGATATTATACCGTATTTTCCTCCTTTTATCCAGTTTTGTTACTTCTTCTTCACCCTGACCGTCACGGTCTTTGTCACCCCTCCGGCGTAGGTGAGCTTCACCCTGAACGAAGCATTCTTTTTGGTGATGCTGTAGATGGCGATCTCGGACGGGTCGTTCTCGTTCGGCTTTGCTGTCACACCCTTCGGGGTTCCGAGGATTTCTGACTTTACAGGCCTGATGGTCCTGTACATTCCGGAGCTCACCTTATAGGTGCTCACGATGTTCGCCGTTCCGATGACCTGTCCCTCGGCGGGGGTGACTCCCGCGGGGATCGTCACGATGCCCACCTTTGCTGTGGGCGTGGTCTTCTTTGCCCGCACGTTTTTGAGCGGCAAGGTAACCGGGTCGTCTATGCCGGTGATGGTGAGGGAAAGGGTCAGCGTGCCGATGTTCAGGTTCTTGACGTTGTACTTCTCCTCAGTACTTGCATTCTCAGCGGCATTCGCAGCATCGGTGCCTGCGCTCTCTACACCGTTCTTTTCACTGGTGTTAGAACTTTCCGTGTCATTTGTATCACCGATATAGTCAATTTCGATATTCCCGGCCGCATTCAGCTTTGCGGTAAAGCCCTCTTCCGCTACGGACACCGTCTCGATCCGTCCGCCTACGTCTTTGAGGTTCGGTACCACCACCATGGACTGCTTCGTCACCACGTCGTACTTTCTGAGGATCCTTGTGGTGATCGCCTTATCCAGTTTTTTGCCGTTCACACGGATCTTCACATTGGTCTTCGCTTCCTTCGATTCTTTGGACTGCAGGGTGACGGTGTACGTCCCGTTCTTTATGCCATCCTTGTATGCGATCACCAGCTTTCCGTCGTCGCTGATTGTAGCCAGACCGGTGTTCTTTTTGTCAACGATCGGCAGGAGATCTGAGGAAGAAACGGATGCACCGTTAAACATCACATCAAAGCCAAACGCCTGTCCCTTGGCGTTGCTGTTTACCACCACGGTCTTAAGCCCCTGAAGATCCACCGAAAGCACATCCTTTTGGGAGCCCTTTACGGTATAGGCAAGGTTCACTGCCTTCGCGCCGTCCCAGGCATCCTTTACGATGCTGATCTTCCCCTTTCCGGCAGTCGAGGTCCTGATCTCAATGCTTCCGTCCTCTCCCTTCGTCACGGTGCCAAGTCCACTTCCGGAAACGGTTACATCCGTCATGTCGTAAGGTGCAAAGCTGCCGTCCGCATTCTTCACAAGAACCGTCGTCTTAAGTGTCGTCTCTTTACCGGTCCTGATCGTCGCTGTGGTGGAACTGAGCTTAAACACAGGCTTTACGTAGCTCACCGGCAGGGTATATTCCACAACACCGGCGCTGCCCAGGTCAAACTCCAGAATCGTGTTTGCCGCAAGAGCCGCCTTCTTCCTGTCGCCGGTCACCTTCACGGTGATGGTGGAGCCGGTGATCTTTGCGTCATAATAGGCTTTGGACTTCACATTGCTGTTCGCCACTGTTTCCGACGGGCGTATGCCCAGAATCTGATACTCGTGCTCGGAAGCATCCTCATACAGGTTCCAGGCATCCCCTTCATCGATGACGACCGGTTCCGGTGCCACAGCCTTCCAACCGGCATACAGTGTTAGATCTGTCGTCACAGGTGTAGAGAAATCATATCTTGTCTTGCATGCCGCGTCCGTAAACCATCCGATAAAAGTAAAACCATCCGCTTCCGGAACTGCCGGTTCCTTCACGCAACCATCCTTTTCAACCGTCTGTGCCGCAGGCGCCGTTCCGGGCTTCCCGTTTAAGTCAAACGTCACAGTAAAGAACTCC
>JAIKYU010000043.1 GCA_024682835.1 Lachnospiraceae bacterium
GCGGTGACGCGGTCGTACATGCTGTCGTCGATCGCAGCTGCATAATTGCCGGTACAGTCGCTGGACCATCCCATCACGCGCATGAGCTCATAATGGTTATTGCTGGTCTGCAGGCGGCTGACCACCAGACGGCGCGCTGCATAGTTGGAATGATACGGAACACCGGCACGCTCACAGAGTTTCTTTACCCGAAGATTGTAGGTAGTAGGGAACAGAGGCTCTCCTGTCCCATCGGGTTTCTGAAAAACATATCCGGACGTCTCCACCGACTGGGATCGTGAGATCTCGATCAATCCGGCTGCCTCATCTCCGAGAGGGATGTCATGGATCCCGCGGCGTCTTCTGCCTTTTGTCCCTTCCACCTTCTCAAATCGTTTGTGATAGGCACCATCCTCATCCTGCGTGATCTTTGTCGCATTGTGCGCGTGGATACGCAGAACCGGGCGGTCAAACTGATCTGTCGTCATGTCATCAAACTGCAGTGCCAGGATCTCACCTGTCCGGCATCCGATGAGCGTCTGGAGATGAAGACATCTTTCGTAAGGATCATTGTCATCGATCACAGAAAGCAGCTTCTCATATTCCCCAAGCGACCATGTTTCCGCCGGTGTCTGTTGCTTGAAGCGTGTGGCGATGTCCGTGAAGTCCGCCGAGTACGGCAGGTAGCTGATGTAACGTTTCCTGCTGGCATAGCGGAACATGGCATTGAGCACCGTTCGAAGCTTGCCATAGAACTTGGCAGGATGGATCCCACAGTATCTGGCCGATATCTCGTCGAAAAAATCGTCCACATCACCGTTCGTTATGTCCCGGAGAGGCATGGTTGCCAGCCGGCTCCCCTTGATATGATGGTTGAAATATACCTCGGCGTTGTGCCAGGTCTCATCTGCGCGACCGGGCTTGTAGGATTCAAAGAACTCATTCCAGATGCTGTCGAGGCATTTGATGGCTTCTGCGTATTGTGAGTCATACAGCCGCAGCAAGAAGTCTTCCCGGGTTTCTCCGGCGCGGGATGTGAGCTTCTTTCCATCACCGATACTTGTATATAGGCGTCCGTCTCTCCTTTCACAGATCTTGTTGGTGTGGAGTCTCTCCACAGTAGCAATCTTCCGCTTCTTATCGATCATCTTCATAAGTGCAGCGGCTTCCTCAGGAGATAGCGTAGCATTATTCAGTTCGGTCGTCAAATCGGTCAGATTCATACAGATCAAGGCTCCGCGCAGGGTTTTAACGTCACCGATCCGGGGAAAACCCTCCCCCTCTCATATGGATATACCGGTTTCTCTACAGGCATTGAAAAAGTGGAAAAGCAAAGACCGCTTTCCCACTTTTCCAACGCCATTACGACGACTACGGCGGCTCCGCCGCTCATTCATGGTTGGTTAAAACAGTTCATTTCAAAGTAATCCGGTATCTCCATGCGGGAGAGAGGAATGCTTTTTTGCACAAAGAAAGGAGGTGATCAGTCATGAGCGAGCAGAGTACCACATATTCCCTTGAGAAGAAACTGGAACAACTCGAAAAGCAGCGGATCCTTCTGGAAAACCGGGCGAAAACGAAGGAACGAAAAGAGCGAACAAGACACCTGATCCTTCTGGGCGCGGAGATCTGTTCCAGGCTGCAGATCCGGGATCCGACTGAAAAACAGATCCGGTCCATTGCAGATTTCATCTCGGAACAGGAACGACGCGGCGGCTATGTTACAAAGTACATCAAACAAAGGGAGGGATGCATATGGTCAATGGTTTGCTGATCAAGGAATGTGCGTTGATCTGGCCATACACGATCCGGATAAGGATATTCCGAACCCGCATATCCATGGCATGTTGACCATGCGTCCGATCGACAGGAATGGATATTTTTCCAAGTCGAAAACGCGTACCGTGTACCGGCTGGATGAAAATGGTGAGAAGATCCCGGTGCCGCTACCCGGTACGATGTTGACGGCTGTCCGTGATCCAAATGGACGCTGGTTTGCTGTTCCGGATTTCAAGTATGGTGGGATACAAAAGGTCGGGAAACACGGCAGAAAGGAATACTATCGGGAGAAGATCCGGGTCAATGACTGGGATACAAAGGAGTTCCTGTTCGCTGCCCGCAGAGAATGGGCCGAGATCTGTAACAGATATCTATCCCCTGAACAACAGATCGATCATCGTAGCCTTAAGGAACAGGGAATCGATCGGACGCCGGCGGTTCATGATGGTGGGGAAAGATACTATAGCGTGGTTTCTGGACGCGCGAAGCAGGTTGTATGGAGAACTGCGCGCTCTTCGGACAGAAAAGAAGGACATAGAAACGAGGGATCAGAACAGAGAATCCCAACCGCAGGCCCCCAAGCCAAAACCCGAGGTAAAACAGGTCAATCGCTGTCATTAAGGAGGCATACATGAAAAAATTCGGTTATATCAGAGTTTCAACGAAGGATCAGCACCTGGACAGGCAATACGAGGCGCTTCTGCAATACGGAATCGCTGAGGAGAATCTCTATTCTGATCAGCTATCCGGGAAGGACTTCAATCGACCGCAATATAAGGCACTGATCAAAAAACTTCACAGGGGCGATGTACTGGTGGTCAAGAGCATTGACCGGCTTGGGAGAAACTATGATGAGATCATTGAACAGTGGCGGCTCCTGTGTAAAAAGAAGCATGTGGATATCGAGGTCATCGACTTCCCACTGCTGAATACCAATCAGGAACGAGAAGGCTTGACGGGCATTTTGATCTCGGATATCACTCTACAGATCTTGGCATATGTTGCTCAGTCCGAGCGGGAAATGATCAGGCAACGCCAAGCGGAAGGGATCGCTATCGCACAGGCGAACGGCATCCACTTTGGCGCGGAGCGTAAAGTCACACCGGAAAGTTTTGACCAGTACTATATTCTCTGGAAGAGTGGCGAGTTATCATCAAGACGTGCAGCCGATCGATGTGGCATGAGCCACAGTACGTTTTTCCGGCGTTGCAAGGAACGTGATGCTAAAGTGATCAAGGAAACTTGTTTCGAGAAGTAGACTTTCTGAAACAGTTCATGATATAATATGAACACGCGATTTTTCGGGGGCTTTGATATAGATTTGCTTTCGGAAATGGGGTGTTTCTTAAAGCCTACTTCTCGAAACAAGTTTCCTTGATCGTTTTAGCATCACGCTCCTTGCAACGCCGGAAAAAAGTGCTATGGCTCATACCACACTGATCGGCGGCAAGTCTTGATGATAACTCTCCACTCTTCCAGAGAGTGTAGTATTGGTCAAAACTGTCCGGTGTAGCCTTACGTTCCGCACCAAAGCGGATGCCGTTCGCCTGTGCTATAGCTATCCCTTCCGCCTGGCGTTGCCTGATCATTTCCCGCTCGGACTGAGCAACATATGCCAAGATTTGTAGAGTGATATCCGAGATCAAAATGCCCGTCAAGCCTTCTCGTTCCTGATTGGTGTTCAGCAGTGGGAAGTCGATG
>JAIKYU010000115.1 GCA_024682835.1 Lachnospiraceae bacterium
TTTGAAGGCTGCACAAGCCTGCCTGCCGTCCGGTTCCCTGCTACCCTGGAATCCATTGGAACCGGAGCGTTCAAAGGATCGCTGATGGGAGGGGGCACGCAGACGAGCTACGGGGATGTGGTGATTCCCGCGAGTGTGGGCCACATCGGATATGACGCGTTTCGCGGCTGCGGTCATCTGGAAACGGTGACCTTTGAGAACTACGAGGGAGCGGGTGTGCCCGCCGAAATTGAATTTGGCTATCATTATACCAATCATGTTCTGACGGGAGAGGGGGACACCTTCTCCGAATGTCCGAACCTGATCTGTGTGACTCTTTCGAATAAAACGCAGACCCTGCCCGGCTATTTTGCCGCGAATGACGCAAATCTGGTGCATCTGATTGCACCCTACGCCGTGACCGGGATCGGAACGAAGGCTTTCTACGTGGAGAACGAGTGCGGGATCGTGCTGACGACAGAGAGCGATTCAGTCAGGAACTACAACTGGGAATCGGATCACCGTCTGGTATCCTCTTCGGCAGCCGCTGTCCGTCTGGAGGAGGAGTCGATCACGATCAGGAAGGGAGAGACGAGGACGCTGACAGCAACGGTGATTACGGTTCCGGAGGACGCCGCGAAGCCCGGTCTGGTGTGGAAGAGCGACGACAACTATGAGACTTACGTAAAGGTTGACCAGAGCGGCAGGGTGACGGGAGTGAGAGCGTGTCCCTATGAGTTAACCGTTACGGCAACCGCTGCCGGAAACGGCGGATCCGCTTCCTGCAAGGTGAAGGTGACGGATTCATCGGAAGAGCAAAAGGTAACGGGCGTGAAACTGAACCGGAACGAGCTCACCCTCGGCATTGGCAAAACCTACCTGCTGACGGCGACGGTCACACCGGCAGATGCGGCCGATAAGGCGGTTTCCTGGACATCCGACAAAGAGTCGGTCGCCAGAGTGGATTCCCTCGGCAGAGTGACCGGTGTTTCCGAGGGGCAGGCGACCATCACCGTGATCACGCATGACGGAGAAAAGAAGGACACCTGTGTGGTTACGGTCAGAGAGGGAGCACCCGATCCGACGCCCACACCGACGCCGACGGATTCCGCTTCCGGTCTGAGCCCCGAGGCAACCATGACGGAGGACGGCAAGGTGTTCCTGGTGAAGGGACAGACCCATGTCATCGGCGAGGGATGGGCAATTAACGGAAACACGAAGATCATCACCCTGAAGAGAGGCGTGATCACCGCCAAAAAGGCAGATTCACAGCCCGTTACGCTGACGAAGGACGGCGAGATCTGCAAGGTTTATGTGTCTCTTCCTTCGGTGAAGGTGGGAGGAAAGAAGAGCGCAAGGCTCACCCTCGGCGGCAGCGCACAGGTCACCCTCGGGGGTATTCCCGGCGCCTATCTTTCCTACTATCCGGTGAGCTGGGTGTCCTCCAATCCGGCGGTTATTTCCCTTGACACGCCGGTGAACGGCATGATAACCGCAAGGGCGGTCGGCAGGGGCAGTGCAAAGGTCACGGCCTATGTCGGCGGCAAACCCTACCGGGTCACCCTGACAGTTGCCAATGCGGGAGCGGTTATACCGAAAAAAATCGCTTCCGAAGCGACGATCGTGATGGATCCGATGCAGAGTGTGGTGCTGAAATACAGCTCCTTCAAGCCGAAGAATGCGACATGGAGCTCCGCGGACGATCCGCTTAGGGACACGGCCGTCAACGCCCGGAGCGTCGTTACGGCGAAGGGCAACGGCGTGGTGCAGGTGAAGCTCTCAAACGGAAAGCTCACCGCCGTGGGAGAAGGAGAGACCACCCTTGTGGGTGAGAACGGCGGAAGAAGGGTGACCCTGCACATTCAGGTGCGCGCGCTTCCCTCCAATCCGCTGGTTTATTTAAAGACGGGCGCAAGCAAAAAGCTCACCGCACCGAGACTCAAGGCGAACGCTGCTGCCTGGGAAACCGTGTCCGGTTCCGATGCCAATGTGCTGACTTCCTGGGAGAAGGGACAGGTCAAGGCGACATCTGTTCTGCCGGAGGGAGCGGAAGGCGGACACGCACAGGTCAGATGCAGCTGGAAGCCGGTGGAGTCCGGAAACGGATTCACCTACTACTACGATGTGTTTGTGGAGAATCCGTCCCTGCGCGAGGATGCGTCCGCCGGTTTCGCGAAGGGGACAAAGACCGGCCAGTATACCCTGTCCCTGACGGAGGGTCAGTCCTTCTCGCTGAAGGAGCACTACGGCAATATCAGTCAGGATGTATTCTGGACCAGCAGCAATGCGACAATTGCCTATGTGGATGAATACGGAACGGTGCACGCCAACACCATCGGCAAGACCGGCAACGCGGTACTGCAGGCCAGAGTGGACGGTGTGCTGCTCAAGGTGACCGTGACGGTTTCAAAGGCGCCGTAATCTCCGGCGCCCTGCCGGCCGCTTGAAGAGCACGAAAAAGGTAACAACCGCGTGGGATCACACGTGAGGATTCCGGATGATTTGACTGGTAATATCCCGGATACGGGAGTATAATGAAATATTGTCAGGATTGTGCGTGTATGCGCAGCGAAGCGAAGCAACGAAGCAATCCGTGGACATCCTATGATGTAACCGGAACATCACAATTCATTTCAAGAGGGGTGGGAGATGGCAAATCGAACGTTTTTCGGTGGGATCCATCCGTACGAGGGCAAGGAGCTCTCCAAGGATAAGCCCATCAAGACCATTTTACCGGGCAAGGAACTGGTCTATCCATTGTCTCAACATATCGGTGCACCGGCAAAGCCCATCGTTGAAAAGGGGGATCATGTCCTTGTGGGGACAAAGATCGCCGAGGCGGGAGGCTTCGTCTCCGCTCCGATCTATTCCTCGGTCTCCGGCACGGTGAAGGGGATTGAAAAGCGCCGGGTGGTTACCGGAGCGATGGTGGATTCCATCATCATCGAAAACGACGATCAGTATGAAGAGGTCGAGTGGCCCGAAATGAAGCCCGTGGAGGAGATGACCACGGAGGAAAAGATCGCCCTCGTCCGTGAGGCGGGTGTCGTCGGCATGGGAGGTGCTGGCTTCCCCACGGCTGTCAAGCTTTCACCCAAGGAGCCGGATCGGATCGACTACGTGATCGCCAACTGCTCGGAGTGCGAGCCTTATCTGACCTCGGACTACAGACGGATGATCGAGGAGCCGGAGCTTCTGATTGACGGTCTGCGCATCGCGGTGAGCCTGTTCCCGAATGCGCGGGGCATTCTTGCCGTCGAGGACAACAAGATGGATGCCGCAAAACTCCTTAAGGAAAAGCTCGGCGATGATCCCAAGCTCTCCGTCAGGGTGGTGCAGACAAAATATCCGGAGGGGGCGGAGCGTATGCTCATCTATGCCTGCACCGGGCGTGAGATCAATTCCTCCATGCTGCCCGCCGATGCCGGATGCATCGTGGACAACGTGGATACGCTCTGCGCCGTGGGACGGGCCGTCCGGGAGGGACGCCCGCTGATGGAGCGGATTGTCACGATTACCGGGGATGCGATCACCGATCCCTGCAACTATAAGGTGCGCATCGGCATGAACTACAGGGATCTGATCGAGGATGCCGGGGGCTTTGTCTCCGAGCCTGCCAAGATCATTTCCGGCGGCCCCATGATGGGCTTTGCCATTTTTGATCTCGATGTGCCGACGACCAAGACGGCTTCCGCGATCACCTGTCTGACAAAGGACGCGGTGGCGGAGCTTGCACCGAGCGCCTGCATCAACTGCGCAAAATGTGTCGACGTGTGTCCGGAACGCCTGATTCCCAAGAATCTCGCCGATGCCGTGGAAAACGGCCAGGAGGAGCGCTTCCTTGCAGAATACGGTATGGAGTGCTGCGAGTGCGGATGCTGCAGCTATATCTGCCCCGCCAGAAGGCAGCTCACCCAGCTGATCAAGGGCATGCGCAAGATCCAGCTTGCGAAGAGGAGGAAATGAGAATCCATGAATGAAGAGAATACCAAACTGAGAAGGGTTTCATCCAATCCGCACGTCCGCAGCGCAGTGACCACCTCCAACATCATGTTCTGGGTCGTGATTGCGCTTCTGCCGGCAGCAGGCTACGGCGTCTATCATTTCGGCGCAAACGCGCTGGTGATTCTTCTGCTGTCTGTCCTGTCCACGGTGGGCTCGGAATACATCTACGAAAAACTGATGAAGAAGCCGGTGACGATCGGTGATTTTTCCGCCGTGGTGACCGGGCTTCTCCTGGGCATGAACCTGCCCTCCACCGTGGTGTGGTATGTGCCGGTGCTGGGCGGAATCTTTTCGATTGTGGTCGTGAAGATGCTCTTTGGCGGCCTGGGTCAGAACTTCATGAATCCGGCTCTCGCCGGTCGGTGCTTCCTTTTGATTTCGTTTCCGGCAGCCATGACCAACTTTGCCCTCGATGCCGTCTCTACGGCGACACCGCTTGCCATGATCAAAAACGGTGAGGAGGTTAATGTGCTCAACATGGTGATCGGCAACATCCCCGGAACGATCGGAGAGACCTCCATGATCGCCATTGTGATCGGGGCGTGCATCCTGATTCTGCTCGGGATCATCGATCTCAGGATTCCTGGCAGCTACATCGTTTCGTTCGCCGCCTTTGTGGTGATTGTGCAGCTGGTGAAGGGCAACGGCTTCCATCCGGCTTACCTGTCCGCGCAGCTTGCGGGCGGCGGTCTGATGCTCGGCGCGTTCTTCATGGCGACGGATTACGTAACCAGCCCCATCACCAACAAGGGCAAGTATATTTACGGCATCTTTCTAGGCCTGATGACCGGCATCTTCCGTATGTTTGCGACGAGTGCGGAGGGCGTTTCCTATGCGATCATCCTCGGCAACCTTCTCGTGCCGTTAATTGAGAAATGGACGCTGCCGCGGGCCTTCGGCATCAAAAAGCCGGTGAAGGCATCCGGGAAGGGAAAGGAGGCGAAGGAGGCATGAAGGACACAATCAAGAACGCGCTGATTCTTTTCGCCATCACGCTTGTTGCCGGTGCGCTGCTCGGCATTGTCTATGAGGTGACCAAGGAACCGATCCGCATACAGAAGGAACTGGCGGAGCAGAAGGCCAGCCAGGAGGCTTATCCGGAGGCTACCTTCGAGGAGTATGAAGGCTTTGACGAAGCACAGGCAGCCGCTCTGCTTTCCGGGGACGAGGCATATGCCAAGGTTTCCATCAATGATGTGCAGGTGGCAAAGCTTAACGGGCAGCCTGCGGGCTATGTGATCCAGATCACCACAATGGGCTACGGCGACGACATCACCTGGACGCTCGGCCTGACAGACGACGGTCAGGTCAACGGAATTGCCCTCATTTCCATCAACGAGACGCCGGGTCTCGGCATGAACGCGGAAAAGGTGCTGGTGCCGCAGTTTGACGACGTGGATATTCCGGCGTCCTTCTTCACGGTGACCAAAACCGCGGATAATCTTTCGGATACCATCGATGCGATTTCCGGCGCGACGATTACCTCGCGTGCCATTACAAACGGTGTCAATGCCGGTCTTCTGTACTATGAGACGTACTTAAAGGAGGTGTCATGATGAGCGACGGCGCAAAAAAGGGAGCGCTGGGTCTGCCGGCGGATTCCTCGGGAGAACGCTTTTTCAACGGACTGATCGCGGAGAACCCGACGCTGGTTCTGATGCTGGGTATGTGTCCGACGCTTGCGGTCACGACCTCCGCGACCAACGGACTGACCATGGGACTGGCGACGACAGCGGTTCTTGCCCTGTCCAATCTGATGATTTCCCTGCTCAGGAAAATCATCCCGGACACGGTGCGTATTCCGGCGTTTATCGTCGTGATCGCCTCCTTCGTCACCCTGGTGCAGCTGCTGATCCAGGCCTATCTGCCGGGCTTGAACGACGCGCTGGGCGTATATATCCCGCTCATCGTCGTCAACTGCATCATCTTCGGCAGAGCGGAGGCCTACGCATCGAAGCACGGTGCGATTCCGTCCTTCTTTGACGGGCTGGGCATGGGACTGGGATTCACCTGCTCCATCACAATCATGGGCTTCTTCCGCGAGTTTATCGGCGCGGGCACGGCGTTCGGCATCCAGATTCTGGGCGACGGCACGATTCTTCCCGGTCCCGTCGGCAATTTCTTCGGGATGTACCAGCCGGTGTCGATCTTTATCATGCAGTCGGGAGCCTTTATCGTGCTGGCCTTCATGATTGCGGCGATGAATAAGATCAAAAAATCAAGAGCGCAGAAGGGGAAGGATGTGTCAAAGTTCCGCGATGCGTCCGATACGGACACCCTGGTGAAGGAAGCGGTGAGTGAAGGAGGTGCCGAAGCATGAGTGCAACAATCGCTGTTCTGTTTTCGATCATGATCACCGCCTCACTGGTCAACAACGTGGTTTTGAGCCAGTTCCTCGGCCTCTGTCCGTTTCTGGGGGTGTCGAAGAAAATCAGCTCCGCGGCGGGTATGGGCGGCGCCTGCATCTTTGTCATCACGGTGGCCTCCGCGGTCTGCGGACTGATCTATCAGTTCATTCTTGCACCGCTGGATCTGGTGTATCTTCAGACGATCGTGTTTATCCTCGTGATCGCCATGCTGGTGCAGTTCGTGGAGATGTTTTTGAAGAAGTATGTGCACTCCCTTTATGAAGTGCTGGGCGTGTATCTTCCGCTCATCACGACCAACTGCGCGGTGCTGGGAGTCGCGCTCTTAAATGTCCAGAACGAATACAACATTCTGGAGGGCATCATCTGCGGCTTTGCCACGGCGCTTGGCTTTACGATCGCGATCGTCATCCTTGCGGGACTTCGCGAAAAGATGGAATACAACGATGTGCCGGAATCCTTCAAGGGAATGCCGATGGTGCTTCTGACGGCAGGACTTATGGCAATCGCGTTTGTCGGTTTTTCAGGGCTCAGATAAGCGGACGGTGATCGGATAGGAGGCAGCTATGGTAACTGGGGTATTGTTATCGGTGTTGATTGTTGCAGGCGTCGGGATCCTGATCGGACTCTTCCTGGGCATCGCGTCGAACAAGCTTCATGTGGAGGTGGATGAAAAGGAGGTTGCCGTTTTGGGAGCGCTCCCCGGCAACAACTGCGGCGGCTGCGGTTTCCCCGGCTGCTCGGGACTGGCAGCGGCGATCGCAAAGGGCGAAGCGCCGGTGGGACAGTGCCCGGTCGGCGGGGAGCCGGTTGCGGCGGTCATTGCCGGCATCATGGGCGTGGAAGCCGGCAGCGGAGAGAAGATGGTCGCCTTCGTGCACTGCCGCGGAACCGCGGAGAATGCGGAGGTGAAATATGAATACTACGGAGCGAGCGACTGCCGTGTGATCGATCAGGTGCCCGGCGGTGGCCCCAAGGTGTGTGAATTCGGCTGTCTTGGGGGAGGAACCTGCGTGAACGTCTGCCCGTTTGATGCGATTCATGTGGTGGACGGCGTGGCCGTAGTGGACAAAGATGCCTGTAAAGCGTGCGGCAAGTGCGTGGTCATTTGCCCGAGACATCTGATTGACCTGGTGCCTTACAAGGCGACCCAGTCTGTGACCTGTATGTCCAAAGCAAAGGGACCGGTGGTGATGAAGGCCTGCAAGACTGGCTGCATCGGCTGCGGGATCTGTGCGAAGAACTGCCCTGCCGGAGCCATTACGGTGGAGGACAATGTGGCACGGATCGATCAGGAAAAATGCGAGCATTGCGGCCTGTGTGCGGAGAAGTGCCCGAAGAAGGCCATTGTGACCATCGCGTAAGCGGGAAGCTCTCCATTACGATCGCGAGTATAATCGGAAATGCGAGTACCGGATGCCGCGGGGTTGCTCCCGCGGCATAACTGTACTCCCTGTAAAAACCGGCCGAAGCTGCCGGAATGAGGCTGCTCATCATGTCAAACGAAAGAGATTTCAAAAAAGCACTGGAGGGAAAGGATCTCCCGATCCTGACGCTGGACAATCGCTGGCATAAGCTGTTTACGCAGAAACAGAAAACGCCGGAAATCGAAAAGCTTGCGGAGGAGGTGACCGAGCTGATGAGCCGCCAGGCAAAGCTCCGTGAGGACGAGAAAAAGGTGAAGGCGCTCAAGAAAAAGCTTATGGGGGAGATCATGGAGCTCAGAGCCCAGGTGATGAGCGAAGGGGAGAAGTCGCGCGCAGCCAGGGAACTGGACGATCACACACGTCTGATCAACGAATGCAACGAAAAGATCGAGGAGTATCAGGATGAACAGATCGGCCTTCCCAGAGAGATCTATCAGAAGAATCTGCGGCTGATGATGCTGTCCATGGACATCTGCTATGAGAAGCTTCATCGCAACAGTGAAAAGATTTCCGTGATTGACGAGTGGATCGCCGGGATCCGCGTGGAATTAAAAAAGCAGGTCATAGAGAAGCAGGAGAAGGAGATCGAAAACTTCAATCTCTATTCGTATATGCACCACATTTTCGGCGCGGAGGTGATGGAGATCTTTGACATCAATTACGATCCGGAAAAGCAGCATCCGATCCGCACCATGGACATCAACGCCCGGACGGGTGCCCTCAACGACAACGGGATTAAGAAAGGCTCCTGAAGGGGCTTTGACGGGACAGGAGTGACGGCATGGAGTACATTGTCAGCGCAAAGGAAATGAAAACGGCCGACCGCAACACCTCGGAGATTTACGGCCTTTCACCGGAGGTGTTGATGGAGCGCGCGGCCCTTGCGGTTGCGGACTTCCTCAGTCAGGAATGGAAAGATAAGGCAGCTGCGGCCGGACGTGACACCCCCTGTGTCCTCGTTTTCGCCGGCAGCGGCGGAAACGGCGGAGACGGAATCGCTGTGGCGCGGATTCTGCACCAGCGCGGCGCGAGGGTGCTGTTAGTCACTGTCGGTGAGATCGGGAAATATCACGAAATTGCTCAAAAGCAGCTGGATACGGCGATGCGGTATGATGTGCCGATGATCTGTCTCCGTCAGGCAAAGGAGACGGAAGCGGTCAGAATGCTTACGGAGCGCCGGTTCGACTACCTTGTGGATGCTCTTTTCGGCATCGGCCTGACCCGGCCGCTTACCGGTGTGCACTCGGCAGCGGTTGCGCTGATCAACAGCCTGAGGGAGACGGAGCGGGATTCGCTTCTCGTCGTCAGCATCGATCTGCCATCCGGAATCAATACGGATACCGGAGAAATTTGCGGAATTGCCGTGCAGGCGGATGTCACGATCACCATGAACTACAAAAAACGCGGCATGGTGCTGTTTCCCGGAGCGAAAGCCGCAGGCCGGATCGTGACGGCGGATGTCGGGATCACCCCGGAGAGCTTTCAGGATGAGAAGCCGGAACTGGTCGCTTTTACCGAGGAGCCGGGCAAGCTTCTTCCACCGCGGCCGGATGCCTCCCATAAGGGGAGCTTCGGCAAACTTCTGATCATCGCAGGGAACGGTTCCATCGGCGGAGCCGCGATTCTTTCCGCACGCGGCGCGTTGTCAGCCGGTGTCGGCATGGTTCGCGTGTTTACGGAGAAAAAAAACAGGACGGCTCTGCTGCAGGCGCTGCCGGAGGCGCTGATCGACACCTGGGATGAGGCGCTTCCCGCAGAACGGATGGATGATACGCTCGATGCGGCGATTTCCTGGGCAAATGCCTGCGTGATCGGACCGGGGATCGGAACGGGGGAGAGCGCGCGCCGGATGCTTATGCGGGTGCTTTCGGAGAACAGGCTGCCGCTTGTGATCGATGCGGACGGCTGCAATCTGATTGCGGCAGATCCGTCGGTCAGGGAAGCGGTGAAGGCCTACAGACCCATGGAGGGGTGGCCGGTTCTGACGCCGCACAGAGGCGAGTTTGCGCGCCTTACGGGAATCAGAGCCGCGGAGGGCGAATCGGTGATTCTTTCCGCGCCACTTAAGCTGGCCCGGGAGCTTTCCTGCACGGTGCTCTGTAAGGACGCACGTTCTGTCACGGCGCGGGCGGATTGTACGCAGCAGGTGATCAATCTTTCCGGCAACAACGGCATGGCGACCGCCGGCAGCGGCGATGTGCTTGCGGGAATTGTCGGGGCGCTTGCTGCACAGGGGATGAATTCGATGGAGGCGGCATCTGTCGGCAGCCATCTGCACGGCCTTGCGGGCGACAGGGCAGCAGCCCGGTTCGGGAAAGCAGCGATGACAGCGGGAGATATCGTCACGGGTCTTAAGGAGATCGGGATATGAAAAAGAAATACCTCGAACGCACAGCCCGTGTGGCGGTTTATATTCACATGGACAGACTCCTGGATAATCTGCATGCCATGCGGGAGATCCTGCCGGGCAGGACAAGGCTCCTTGCTGTTTTGAAGGCCAACGGATACGGTCATGGCGCCTCGGCCATCGCGCATGCGCTGGAGCGGGAGGATTGTGTGTGGGGATATGCGCTTGCGACCGCGGAGGAGGCGATCGCGCTCAGGGATGCCGGGATCCGGAAGCCGCTGATGATCCTGGGTTACACCTGGGAATATGCCTATGATGCCCTGATTGACCGAGCCATCCGGATGACGCTGTTTCGGGAGGACACCATCGGACAGCTGTCGGAGGCAGCGGAGCGCGTCGGCAAAAACGCGCTGGTGCATATCGCTGTCGATACGGGCATGAGCCGGATCGGTATCCGCCCGGATGAGGAGGGCGCGGCTTTTGTGCGGCGGGCGTGGGAGGCGCGCGGCATCGAGGTGGAGGGGCTGTTTACCCACTTTGCGCGGGCGGATGAGGCGGATCTGTCCTCCGCAACCCGGCAGGTGGAACTTTTCGAGCGCTTTGCGGACACGCTTCGCAGGGAAAATGTGGATATTCCGCTGATTCACTGCGACAACAGCGCCGGTATGCTTGTTCTGCACCACGGTGTCAAGGATCTTGCCCGCGCGGGAATCACCATGTACGGCTTAAGGCCGTCCGCAGAGATGAATCTGGATATGATTCATCTGCAGCCGGTACTGGAAATGAAGAGTCATGTGGTCTGTGTCCGGCAGGTGCCCGCAGGCACCCCGGTCAGCTACGGGGGAACCTGGGTTGCCGATGCGCCGACCAGAATCGCAACGATCCCTGTCGGGTATGCGGACGGATATCCCAGGAGTCTGTCTAACGGGGGGGAGGTGCTGATCCGCGGCAGACGTGTCCGGATCATCGGCCGGGTCTGTATGGATCAGATGATGGTGGATGTCACCCCTTATCCAGAGATCACAGAGGATGACGAGGTGACCCTGATCGGACGCGACGGGCCGGAGGAGATCACGGCGGAGGAGCTGGGGGAGCGCAGCGGACGCTTCAACTACGAACTGGTCTGTGATATCAGTGAACGCGTTCCGCGTGTGATTCTGAGCAACTGACGATGATTCATCTGATTGTAACGGTGATCGTGACTGCGTGCGTGACCCTCTTAAAGGGGATTCTCTCGGTGGTGGGGTTTCTCCTTAAGCTGGTGGGGCGTGTGCTTCGACTGCTTCTGAGTGCTCTGCCGGTGACGGGGACGGCGCTGCTTTTTTGCTGCGGTTACCTGGTCTGGTTTTCCTTCACCGGGACGAATCCTTTTCCCACGTTCCTTCCTTATGTGCCGAACGGACGGCCTTTCCTGATGTCTCTCGGATCGCTCCTCTTTATGGTCAGGGATCTTGCCGGTCTGTATCCCGGCATCTGGGGCACCCTGGTGCTGATCGCTGCCGTGGTTCTTGCTGTGCCTGTGCTTCTGGCGCTTCTCCTGTCTCACGCCGCCATCGCCCTGTTTCCGGTCATGATCATCCTTCTTGCTGCGGAGCTGGCGGTCTATGTAATCTATGGCATTTTTTCCGGAAAGACGCCCTTTCTGCAGATCCGCGACCGCTATTTTGCCCTGTTCCCCAAGAGCGCGAACCGTCATTACGAGAAAAACTATCACGCCTGGCTCAGGCGGCACGCGGATGAGTTTTCAGAGGACCGCTTCGGATATCCGCGCAGAGACGAACCCCTGTATGACCGGGAATACGACCGCGAATGTGACGAAGAACTGTTTGATGCCAGACGCCGCCGCGTGGACCGCAGGGACAGGAAGCATCGTTACATCGAGGATTATTATGACGAGCCGGATGATGCCCGCGGGAATGACTACGCGTACGAGCCGGATTACGATGACAGGGCGGACTATGATGAAGACGAGTACGATGACGAGTCGGTCTATGATGATGACAGATATGATGACGGCGGGTATGATGACGGCGGGTATGATGACGACAGGTATGATGACGAGGATGAGTACGATGACGACGCGGAGGAAACGCCGGTCTCCCGCAGCGCCTTTGATTTCTTCGCCGGATGCAGGGATCGCGCCGGTGTCGAGAAGAAATACCGTTCGCTTGTAAAAATCTATCACCCGGACAATCAGGACGGTGATACCTCCGCCATTCAGGAAATCAACGCCCAGTATGCGGAGGCGAAAAGAAAATACCGTTAAGCCGCGTACTTGACGCCGCGAGGGGCTTTTGCTATCATATAACCTGATTATTTATGTGCCGTACCGGGTCATGGATCGGAATCCGGACGACTTCCTGCAGGGAAAGGAGCAGCATGGACGACGGCATAAGCAAACCTGCCGCAGATCAGAAAAAACAGACGGAGGATGCGGATCGGGCACAGGGTGACAAGCCGCGATCAGGCAGAAAAACGTTTTTCACCGCCCTTCTCGATAAGCTGAAGGGCGCCTCCGATGTCACGGAGGAGGACATCCGCTCCATTGTGACGGAAGGACAGGAGCAGGGCGTCCTGGAGGCTTCCGAGGCCGATATGATATCCAATATTTTCGAGTTTTCCGACAAGGAGGCGCAGGATATCATGACGCATCGGGTATCGATCGTCGGTGTCGACGGCAACATGTCGCTGAAGGATGCGGTACGATTCATGCTGGAGGGCAACAACAGCCGTTTTCCGGTTTATCTTGAAAACATTGATCATATCATCGGCATTCTGAACATCCGCGATGCCATGAAACGCCTGTACCAGGGCGACGCGGACGATCAGCCGCTCAGAAAGATCCAGGGTCTCTTAAGGCAGCCGAGATTCGTGCCGGAGACCAGAAATATTGACAAGCTGTTCCGCAGCATGCAGTCGACCAAGACCCAGATGGTCATCGTGATCGATGAATACGGCCAGACGGCGGGACTGGTCTCCATGGAGGACATTCTGGAGGAAATCGTCGGCAACATCCTGGACGAGTATGATGAGGACGAGATTTACATTGAGCCGACGGCCAACGAGGACGAGTTTCTGATCGAGGGAAAGACCCCGCTTTCGGATCTGGAAAAACGGTTTGGCATTTCCTTCGATGAGCAGAACTTTGAGACCCTGGGCGGCTTTCTGATTTCGAAGCTCGACCGGATTCCCGAGGAGGGGGAGGACAACGGGTTCTGCGCAGTGGTCGGCGGCTACGAGTTTAAAATCAATCAGGTACGTGCGCACCGCATAGAAAATGTTCTGGTGAGGAAGGTGTCTTTAGAGGAGGACGCCGGATCCGGAGAACAGGAGCGGTGCGAAGGCAATAACGAGGAAAGCAAAGCGAAGGAGTAGGGTATGTCAGGACACAGTAAATTTGCAAACATCAAGCACAAGAAGGAAAAGAATGACGCGGCGAAGGGCAAGATCTTTACGATCATCGGCCGTGAGATTGCCGTTGCCGTCAAGGAGGGCGGACCTGATCCGAGCAACAATTTCAAGCTTGCGACGGTGATTGCCAAGGCCAAGGCCAACAATATGCCCAATGACACGATCGACCGCGGAATCAAGAAGGCGGCCGGCGAGGGCGGCAACGTCAACTACGTAAACAACACCTATGAAGGCTACGGCCCCGGCGGCACGGCGATCATTGTGGAAACCCTGACGGACAATGCCAACCGGACGGCAGCGAATGTGCGCGCCGCTTTTTCCAAGGGCGGCGGCAATGTCGGCACGCCGGGCTGTGTTTCCTTCATGTTTGATAAAAAGGGACAGATCATCATCGACAAAGAAGAATGCGAAATGAGCGCCGACGATCTGATGATGCTGGTGTTGGATGCCGGCGCGGAGGATCTGAAGGAAGAGGAGGACAGTTTTGAAATCCTGACTTCGCCGGAGGATTTTCAGGCGGTGGTGGAGGAGATCGGCAAGGCGTCCATCCCCACCGTTTCGGCAGAGGTGACGATGCTGCCGCAGAACTACGTGTCGGTGACCGATGAAAATGCCGTGAAGGGCCTGCAGAGGATCCTGGATATGCTGGATGACGACGACGATGTGCAGGCGGTCTATCACAATTGGGACGAGCCTGATGCTGATTAAGAAGACCTGGTTCAGTTATTCTATATGGGGCGTATTCGCCGCGTTTCACGCCGCGATTCTCGCCGCCTTCTGGTTTTTCTCCGGATATCTCCCGGAGGAACAGAGGATTCTGCTTTCGATCGCGCTGACGATCCTCACCGTGCTGGCAGTTTGTCTGGTGGCGTTTGCTGCGGGGCGGTTGACGGAGTATCTGCGGCCCAGACTGCATCCCGACAGGCAGGTGCTCTCCATCCTCGGAGACATCGCGGCGGGGCTGATCATTTTGTCGACGTTCCTCGCCCGTATCTTCTATCTGTCCCGGCACGTGAAGGAGATCAGCGATCCGGACGGGCTGTTTGACGCGGCCATGATCGGTTCGGAGGGAGCGGATGAGCCGACAGACCTGTTGTCTATCCTGACGATCCGTATTGTCCGTCTGTTTCTTCGCATCGCCGGAAACCGGATTGTCGTTGCGTCCGTGGCGACTGCTGTGATGCAGCTGCTCATGATTGTGTGCTTCTATTTTGCCGTGCGTCTTCTCGCCGGCCGGGTTGCGGCACTGGTCAGTACCGGTGTTGCCGGGTTTTTCCCGGTCTGCTACGAACGCATGCTGCGGGTCGGCACGGAACCGGTTTTCTTTACCCTTTTTGCGATGGAACTGCTCATCATTGCCCTGTATCTTTATTTCGATGCAAGGGGTTCCTACAACAAGGGATGGCAGGCCATCTGGTTTGTCGCGGTGGGGGCTGCGATGGGATATGTCGCCTATGTCGATCTGGCGACGGTGATTCTGTGGATTCCGCTTTTGCTGTCCCTGCTGATTCTCCACAACGATAAGGTGCAGGAGGTGGTGCGGCTCATCATCATCTTTGCGGCATCGCTCATCATCTTTCTGCTGATGCTTGCGCAGGAAAACGGCATCAGTGATCTTCCGTCGACTTTTTCCACGGTGTTTGAGACCTATTTCCAGGGTGTAAACACCGTTCTGCTGTTTCATGTACCGTTATCCGCATATCCCATGCATATTCTGGTTGTGACCTTCATGGCCATCGTGCTGGTGACCTTCTGGCGCGACCGGCTGCGCGACAGAACCACCCTCTGGCTGCTTCTGTTTCTCGCATCGGCGTTTTTCGTACCGAGGTTTGGCCCCACACGGCTCAATGCGCAGGAGCTGCTGTGTTTCTGCTATGCGACGGTCATCGCTTCCGGCGTCACCTGTCTCATAGCCGCACCGAAGAAGAAGGGTCAGCCTGTGGATGCTTCCGCGCAGCCGGCAGCAGAGGACGGAATGATGATGGTCATGATGCCGGACGGCACCCTTCAGCCGGTACCCGCGGATATGCTGCAGCAGATGCCCATCGGAATGGACATTCCGCAGGCAGCGATGCCCATCGGAATGGATATGCCGCAGGCAGCGATGCCCGTGGGAATGGATATGCCGCAGGCAGCGGCGCCCGTGGGAATGAATATACCCTCCGGACTGCCGTTGCAGCCCGTGGCGGCTGCAGCCGGACTGGCAATGTCGCCGGTCGCCGCCGCGGCAGGACTGGCCGCACAAAGTGCGACAGCACCGGCACAGGCGGCTGCAGCAGGCACAGCGGCTGCAGGTGCTGCGGCAATCGGCGCCGCGGCTTTGGCAGGAACAGCGGTACAGGCGGCGTCTGCTGCTGCAGGAATCGCCGCGAAGGCCGCTGCCGTTCCGGAAGGAATGATTTTGCCGACCGGAGACGGGCTGGATGACGGCGTATCCCATATGAATGCGTTTGACGGCGGGATGTCAGGAGAACCGATCGGCTTAGACCGCGGAGAGGAAGGAGTTAACATCATGGGAGAGAATTTCGGTCAGACGGAGCAGGTGCTTTCCAAGGCGGAACAGAAGGCGTTAGCCAAGGCACAGAAGGCACAGGCCAAAGCGGAAGCAAAAGCTGCCAGAGAGGCACAGAAGGCTGCAAAAAAGGCAGAGAGGGAGCGGTTGAAGCGGCTTGATGAAGATGATGAGTATGAGGAAGCGGTGGCGGCCGGTCTGATCTCACCGGAAGCACCCATGCCCCAGACAGTGCCGGTTCCCCAGGAAATCCCGGTCCCGGAATCCGCGCAGGCGCCGCAGCCGGCTGCACCGGCGGTGCCTCCTGTTCCGGCTCCCGGACAGCAGGCGGCAGCGCAGCCGCTTAAGACACTGTCCGAGATCTCCCCGTTTGCAGGAAAGGCTCCGCAGACATCCCAGCCCAGTCTGGTGCGAAACACGGCCTTCAACGCGGACGGATCGGATGAGTTTGATTTTGACGTCAACGGCGAGGATGATTTCGACGTGTAAAGGTTGAAAAGAGGAGCTTGAAAATGAGAATACCGGAGAGCTATGAGGTCATTGAGGAGCGGCGCATCGGAGATCTTGCTTCCGACAGCGTCCTTTTGAGGCATAAAAAGACGGGGGCCAGGGTTGCTGTTCTGTCCAATGATGACAGCAACAAGGTGTTTTACATCGGTTTCCGCACACCGCCGGCCGATTCCACGGGCGTGGCACATATTATCGAACACACGGTACTCTGCGGTTCCAGGGCGTTTCCGGTCAAGGATCCCTTCATTGAGCTGGCAAAGGGATCCCTGAACACCTTTTTGAACGCGATGACCTATCCGGATAAGACGATCTACCCTGTGGCCAGCTGCAACGAAACGGATTTCCGCAATCTGATGCATGTGTATCTCGACGCGGTGTTCTATCCGAATATCTACAAGGATCCCCGGATTTTCAAACAGGAGGGATGGCATTATGAGATGGAATCCGCTGACGCGGAGCTTACCATCAACGGAGTCGTCTACAACGAGATGAAGGGCGCCTATTCCTCCCCGGACGAGGTGTTACAGCGGCAGATTCTCAATTCTCTCTATCCGGACACAACCTACGCGATCGAATCCGGCGGCGATCCCGACTGTATTCCTGATCTGACAAGGGAGGCCTATCTGGATTTTCACAGAAAGTATTATCATCCGTCCAACAGCTACATCTATCTGTACGGTGACATGGATGTTTTTGATCACCTGACCTTTATAGATGAGAGCTATCTCTCCGGTTTTGATGCGCTTGAGGTTCCTTCCGGCATTTCTCTGCAGAAGGCCTTCGACAGCCCCAAAGAAAAGGAATTCTTCTATCCGGTGATGCCGGAGGAGGATGAGCGCGAAAAGACCTTTCTCACCTGGAACTGTTCGGTGGGGACGAGTCTGGATCCCAAGCTGACCATTGCGTTCGGCGCACTGGACTACGCTCTGTGCTCTTCTTCGGGTGCGGTCATCAAGCGCGCGCTGATCGATGCCGGCATCGGGCAGGAGGTCTACTCAACCTGGGAGAGCGGGATCAGGCAGCCTTATTTTTCAGTCACGGCCAAAAATGCGGATCCGGAGCAGAAGGAGGAATTCTGCTCGATCATCCGGCGTGTGCTGAAGGAACAGATTGAGAAGGGATATGACAAAAAAGCGCTGCTTGCCGCGATCAACAACGACGAGTTCAAGTATCGCGAGGCGGATTACGGACGTTTCCCGAAGGGACTGCTCTACGGACTCCAGATGCTTGACAGCTGGCTGTATGATGACAGCAAGCCGTGGATCCATATCGAGTCCGGATCGATTTATAAGGAATTGAAAAAGGAAGTGGACAGCGGGTATTTCGAGGAGCTTACCAGGCAGTACCTGCTGGACAACCCGCACTGCACGGTGCTGACCCTCCGTCCGAAAAAAGGCCTCACGGAGGAAAAGGATGCCGCGCTGAAGGAAAAGCTTGCCGCATATAGAGATTCCCTTTCCGAAAAGGAGCGTCAGCAGATCGTCGATGATACGAAGGCACTCACGGCCTGGCAGGATGAGCCCGATTCACCGGAGGATCTCGCAAAGATTCCCATGCTCAGACGTGAGGATTTAAAGCGCGAGGCCGAGCCGCTGATCAATGCGCTGTCGGAGACGGATGGAATCTCTGTCCTTCGCCATGATGTGTTTACCAACGGCATTGTGTATCTGGATTTCGCGTTTGATATGGAAGGGCTTCCGGAGGAGCTGTGGCCCTATGCCGCCGCACTCCGTTTCCTGCTGCTGATGATGGATACGGCACATTACACCTACGGGGATCTGGCCAATGAGATCAACATCCGGACAGGCGGGATGGGAACCATGCCGAATCTCTACCCGGAGACGGGAAGCGATCGCTTCAAAACGCTCTTTGAGGTCAGTGTCAAGGTGCTCACGGAGCACGTGCACGACGCGTTCGAACTGGTGAACGAGGTGCTGATGACGACCGCGTTTGACAACCCGGCGCGTCTGAAGGAAATTCTGGAGGAAACGAGGACGCGGGCACAGTCGATGCTTGCGTCGGGCGGCAATCAGACGGCGGCGATGAGAGCGCTGGCGGGCGTCTCCGGGGCATCGGCCCGGACGGAGCGGATTTCCGGTGTGAGCGGGCTGCGTCTGGTGGAGCATCTCTGCGAGGAGGTGCGGGACGAAAAGCGGGCGAAGGAGCTGGCAAGGCTGTTCGGAAATCTGTCGGTCTTTCTCTTCAGAAAGGAAAAGCTTCTTCTGGATGTCACCGCGACAAAGGGAGAAGCGGAAGAGGAAATTGCTAAGGAGCTGCGTGGATTCGCCGGATCGCTTCATACCGGATCGACAAAAGAGGCGATCGCGGACGCAAAGAAGCTGATCGAGGGATATGAGAATGTTTGCGGGCCGGATCCCGTCGAACAGGAGGCTTTCACAACCTCCGGCCAGGTGCAGTATGTCGCTCTTGCCGGCAATTACCGAAGGCATGGCTTTGAATACACCGGAGCGATGCGTGTGCTCAAGGTGATGATGGGATACGATTACCTTTGGCAGAATATCCGTGTCAAGGGCGGCGCGTACGGTTGCTCCAATATGTACCGCCGAAACGGGGAGGCATTTTTTGTCACCTACAGGGATCCGCATCTGGAGAGAAGCCTTTCCGTCTTTCGGGAGGCGGCTGCCTATATTCGCGGGTTTGAGGCGGATGAACGGACGATGACACAGTTTATCATCGGCGCGATGAGCGAACTGGATATACCGAAGACGCCGGGTGCCAGGGGCGTGCATTCGATGTATGCCTGGCTGACAAAGATCACACAGGAGATGATCCAGCGGGATCGCAACGAGCTGCTTGATGCAACCATGGAGGATATCCGGGCACTTGCGGATCTACTCGATGCGTTCGTCAGCGACAACCGGATCTGCGTGGTCGGGGGAGCGGAAAAAATCAAACAGCACGGCGGGCTCTTTTCCCGGATCGAGCCGCTCTCGGGAACGTGAGCGAGCCTCTTCCGGTTCGGCCGAAAACGGATTGAGGAAGTGAACAACAGATGTGACAGGGGGATGACAGCGTGACGGAAATCAGTCAGAACAGAAGAAGAAAAGGCCTGCGCATGGCGGCGGTGATGATGGCCGTGATGCTCACTGCGGCCGGCTGCGGCTCATCACACGGAGATTCCGGCTCGATGAAGTATGCCGCGAGTGAAGCCATGGCGCCGGAGGCGGCCGGGGCAGCCAACGACTACATGGATTACGATACATCGGCGCTCTATGAGACCGATGTCGCGGAAGAGACCATGGAGATGAATTCCGAAAACGGGACGACACAGGCGGAAACGCCGAAGGACAACTCCCGGAAGCTCATCACCACGATGCATATCTCGGCGGAGACCGACGATATGGATGCATTGCTCAATCACGTGGAGGCAAAAGTCGCTGCGCTCGGCGGATATATTGAAGCCAGCGATGTGACCAACGGCAGCCTGCGGAATTACGGTGATAAAACGCAAAGATACCGTAGTGCGAGCCTGACGATCCGGATTCCCGCCCAGAATCTTTCTGATTTTGTCAGCGATGTGCAGGAGCGCACCAATATCACAAGCCAGTCAAAGAACATTGAGGATGTGACGCTTTCCTACGCGGATCTGGAGTCTCATAAGCGGATGCTGAAGACGGAGGAGAACCGTCTGCTGCAGTTTATGGAGCAGGCGGAGACCGTCGAGGACATGCTCACGGTGGAGGAGCGGCTGACGAACGTCCAGTACCAGATCGACAGCATGGAGTCCCAGCTGCGCACCTATGACAATAAAGTCAACTACAGCACGATCTACCTGGGCATTGAGGAGGTGGTCGAGTATACGGTCGTCGAGGAGAAGGAAAAGACGGTCTGGGAGGAGATCTCTGAGGGCTTCGGCGAGAGTTTGCTCTCAGTCGGACACGGACTGCGTGTCTTCTTCGTGTGGCTGGTGACGCACATTCCGCAGCTGGTGATCTGGGCGATCGTGATCTTTCTGGTTGTGAAGGTGATCGGTCTCATCCGCCGCAGACACCTGAAAAAACTCGCGGAAATGAGTGCCGACGGCACGGGACGCCCGTTGACCCCCAGGGAGCAGCGCAAGCTTGAGAAAATGGCGAAAAAGAAAGCCAGGAAAAACGGCAGTGATTTCCAGGCGCCCGGCGGCAACGGACAGCCGATGACGCCGCCCGGACAGCCGATGACGCCGCCCGAACAGCAGAACTGAACGATGGAAGCGGTACGGGACGCCTTTCGAACGGGCTTTATCGCCCTGATCGGCAGACCCAATGTCGGAAAATCGACGCTCATGAACCGGCTGATCGGGATGAAGGTCGCCATCACATCCGAGAAACCGCAGACGACACGCGGACGGATCCGGACGGTGGTCACCTTTCCGGATTCCCAGATGATCTTCATGGACACCCCCGGGATCCATGAGGCGAAAAACAGGCTTGGCGAGCGTATGATGCGCGTGACGGGCGAGGTGAAGAAGGACGCGGACGTCATTCTTTGGCTTCTGGAGATAAACGGGCAGATCGGTGAAGCCGAGCGTCAGATCGGGGAGGAGCTGTCGCGCGCGCGGCAGCCGGTGATCATCGCCCTGAACAAGGCGGACGGTCTGTCTGAAGAACAGATTAGCGCCCGCACACAGGCAGTGGAGAAGGAGTTCCCATTCGCGGCGGCATTCGCGGTTTCGGCACTGAAAGGGGAGCGTATCGAAGCACTCCGGGCGGCCATTAAAGACCGGCTGCCATACGGCGAACCGCTCTACGACGAGGACGAGCTGACCGACATGCCGGAGCGGGAGATCGTGGCCGAAATCGTTCGGGAAAAGGCGCTGCGTCTGTTGAATGATGAGGTTCCCCACGGCATTGCGGTGGTGACGGAGACCATGCGCTACCGGACGAAACAGGCACCCCCCGGATCTGAGGGCGCATCGCCACAGAAAATCTGTGATATTCATGCGGTTCTGATCTGTGAAAAGGAATCCCACAAGGGTATCGTGATCGGGAAGAACGGCCGGATGCTTCAGAAAATCGGCCGTGCGGCCCGTGTGGATATGGAAAAGCTGCTGGACTGCCATGTCAACCTGCAACTCTTTGTCAAGGTGCGGAAGGACTGGCGGGATGATGTGCGGCAGCTGAAGAATTTCGGTTTATGGACGACGGAAGGATAACCCTCCGCGGCATGGTGCTGTCGGAGCGCCCGGTGGGGGAATATGATAAGCTGGTGACGCTTCTGACGCTGGAGAGGGGCAAGGTGCGTGCCTTTGCCCGCGGAGCCAAACGTCCGAGAAACCGGCTGGCGGCTGCCATGCAGCCGTTTCATTTCGGCAATTTCCGCGTTTTTGAGGGGAGGAATTCCATCACCGTCGAGGACGCGGAGATTCTGCATTATTTCGAGGGAGTCCGTGACAACCTGGACAATTCTCTGACAGGGATGCTGTTTCTGGAACTGGCGGACTATTACGCGCAGGAAAACGACGTCAACCGGGAGCTGCTGGCTCTCCTGTACCAGTCGCTGCGCGCGCTGGAGAACGGAAAACCGGACAGACAGCTCGTGCAGGTCGTATTTGAGATCCGGTCGCTGGTGATCGACGGGCAGTTTCCGGGGCTTCCGGAGGGGGAATGGCAGGAATCCACCTGTTATGCCGTGCGGTATATCGTCGAAACACCCATTGAAAAGCTCTATACCTTCACGGTAAGCGCCGGGGTGCTCTCGGAGCTTGCGCGGATCGCCGCTCTTTACAGACGGCAGTTCATTGACCGGGATTTGAACAGTCTGGCTTTTTTATAGATGGCGCCCGGGTTTTTCACGGTACTTGCATGTGACGGACAGCTTTGATACAATAATTGGTTGTATCATTTTTTCGAAGATGATCGGAGATACAGAGGAAGCATGTCAGAGAAGAAGACGGCGCGAGCCCTGATGTGCCTGATTTCCATACTGCTGCTTGCAGGCTGCGGCAAAAAGGAATGGACAGGTGAGGATGTCGGGGTGACAACGCTTGGAATAGACCGGGACGGACGGGTACTGGAAATTGTTGTGGAGGATTTCGGCGAATCCTATTACGATTGTCAGGAGCTTCGCGGAACGATCGAATCGGAAATCGCGGATTACGTGTCGGAAGCGGGCAGCCCGGAGGATGAACCGCCTGTTGTTCTGAATGATGTCAGTGAGAGTGATAACCGTGTGCGCACCAGTATCCTGTATCAGACGCCGGAGGACTACGGGGCGTTTACACAGGAGACGCTCTATTACGGCACATTGAGACAGGCAGGCCTTCGGGGATTTGAGATGCCCTCCGTTCTCACGGACGCTGAGGGTGCGTCCTACACGATCCGGGACGAGGACGCAAACCGGCACGTGATTTTTACGGACGGACACGATCATATCGTTACACCCTATAAGATCATTGCCTGCACGAAAGGTGTGATTCTGGTATCGGAAACGGAAGCGGATTTCTCCGGGACGGAGAAGAGAGCCGCTTTGTTATTGGCAAAATAAAGAGGAGGCAGGTTATGCGCGCGGAAGAAAAGACAATGGACAAAATCATCGCACTCTGCAAAGGGCGCGGGTTTATTTTTCCCGGATCGGAGATCTACGGCGGACTGGCCAACACCTGGGATTACGGCAATCTTGGCGTGGAACTGAAAAACAACGTCAAGCGTGCCTGGTGGCAGAAATTCGTGCAGGAATCCCCCTATAATGTAGGTGTGGACTGTGCGATCCTGATGAACCCCAAAACCTGGGAAGCCAGCGGACACCTCGGCGGTTTTTCGGATCCGCTGATGGACTGCAGGGAGTGTCATGAGCGCTTCCGCGCGGATCAGCTGATTGAGGGCTTTGCCCATGAAAACGGAATCACGCTGGAATCGAGTGTCGACGGCTGGACGCAGGAGCAGATGAAGCAGTTCATCGACGATCGCAAGGTTCCCTGCCCGTCCTGCGGCAAGCACAACTTCACGGATATCCGACAGTTCAATCTGATGTTCAAGACCTCTCAGGGTGTCACGGAGGATGCGAAGAATACCGTGTATCTGCGTCCCGAGACGGCGCAGGGAATCTTCGTCAATTTCAAAAATGTGCAGCGCACAAGCCGCAAAAAGCTGCCCTTCGGCATTGCACAGGTCGGCAAATCCTTCCGAAACGAGATCACGCCGGGCAATTTCACCTTCCGCACACGCGAATTTGAACAGATGGAGCTGGAGTTCTTCTGCAAGCCGGGGACGGATCTGGAATGGTTTTCGTACTGGCGCGGCTTCTGCCGGGATTTCCTGCTCTCGCTCGGCTTAAAGGAGGAGGATCTGCGGCTCAGGGATCACGATCCGGCAGAGCTGGCGTTCTATTCCAAGGGCACCACGGATATCGAATACCGCTTCCCGTTTGACTGGGGAGAGCTCTGGGGCATTGCCGACCGGACGGACTACGACCTCACGCAGCACCAGAACACATCCGGAGAGGATCTGACCTACTTTGACGATGAGACAAGCGAGCGGTACATCCCCTATGTCATCGAGCCCTCACTGGGTGCCGACCGCGTGGTGCTGGCCTTCCTTTGCGCAGCCTACGATGAGGAGAATATCGGCACGGAGGAAAAACCGGATATGCGGACGGTGCTGCATTTCCATCCGGCACTCGCACCGGTGAAGATCGCGGTGCTGCCACTGTCGAAAAAGCTCAACGAGCAGGCGATGGAGGTATACAGCCGTCTGGCGAAAAAGTGGAACTGCGAATATGATGACCGCGGGAACATCGGCAAACGCTACCGCAGGCAGGATGAGATCGGCACGCCCTTCTGCGTGACTCTGGATTTTGATACCGAGAACGATCATCAGGTAACGGTGCGCTTCCGCGATTCCATGGAGCAGGAGCGTGTGTCGATCGACACCCTGGAGCAGTATTTCAGTGACAAGTTTGATTTCTGATTCATAGTGCGGCAATGCCTGTGTCATTTTTTAGAGGAGAGGATCGATGAGACAATTTACGTCCGATGAGCTGCGCAAAACCTGGAAGCAATTCTACATCGACAGAGGTCATGTGGATTGCGGAGCAGTATCCCTTGTCAGCGACGGTTCCACCGGCGTCATGTTCAACGTGGCCGGAATGCAGCCGTTGATGCCGTACCTGCTGGGGAAAAAGCATCCGCAGGGCAACCGTCTGTGCAATGTGCAGGGGTGTGTGCGTACCAATGATATTGATTCCGTGGGCGACGCCAGTCATGTGACCTTTTTTGAGATGATGGGAAGCTGGAGCCTTGGGGATTACTTCAAGGAGGAGCGCTGCAAGTGGAGCTTCGAGCTGCTGACGGAGGTCTTCGGCTTTGATGCGGATCATCTGGCGGCGACGGTCTTTGCGGGCGACGAAAACGCCCCGCGGGACGAGGAGGGCGCACAGTTTCGTATTGCGTCCGGCTTTAAAAAGGAACACATCTACTATCTGCCCGCAGAGGACAACTGGTGGGGGCTCGAATACGGTCCCTGCGGTCCGGACAGCGAGATGTTCTACATTTCGGACCGGCCCGACTGCGGCCCGGACTGCGGCCCCGGCTGCTCCTGCGGCAAGTATACGGAGCTGGGCAACGATGTCTTCATGCAGTATGAGAAGCATCAGGACGGGCATCTGACACCGCTTGCACAGAAAAATGTAGATACGGGCTGGGGACTGGAGCGGATCCTCGCTTTCCTCAACGGAAGCAGGGACGTCTATCAGATTGATCTCTTTGCTCCGGTGATCGCCTATATCGAAAAGGCAGCGGGAATCAAATACGGCGCGGATGAAAAGCAGACGCGGTCCATGCGGATTCTCGCGGATCATACCCGCACCAGCGTGATGCTGATCGGAGATCCGGCAAAGCTGGTGCCTTCCAATACGGGAGCGGGATACATCCTACGGCGCCTGATCCGCCGGGCTGTGCGCCACGCGCGTGTGTTGGGACTCCAGAAAAAGGACATTCTGCAGATCGCCGAAATCAATATCGACCGGATCTACGCCGAGAGCTATCCGACGCTCAAAAAGAACCGGCAGTTTGTGCTGGATGAGCTGTCACGGGAGATCGAGCGCTTTGAGGCGACGCTGGAAAACGGTATGAAGGAGTTCAAGAAGCTCCTTGATCAGCAAAAGGGGAGCGGAAAAAAGGAACTGGACGGCCAGTCAGCCTTCTTCCTTTACGACACCTACGGCTTCCCTCTGGAGCTCACGGTGGAGCTTGCACAGGAGGAGGGGCTTTCGGTGGATGAGGCCGGCTTCTCGAAAGCGATGGAAGAGCAGAAGCAGAAGGCAAGAGACAATCAGAATTTTTCCGCGAAGCTTTCCGCGGGAGAGGGCCTTTTTGACGGGCTGGATGCCGCGGTATCCTGCACCTTTACCGGCTACGATCATCTGACGGGAGAAAGTAAAGTCACGGCCATGGCTTCCGCGGAAGCGCTGACGGACACGCTTTCGGAGGGCACAGAGGGAACGATTCTCGTCGAAGAGACGCCCTTCTACGGCACCATGGGCGGTCAGACCGGCGATACGGGAATCATTCGCGGAGCGGACGGCGCGGAATTCGTCGTGCAGGAGACCGTACATGTCGCAGGCGGCAGAACCGGCCATGTGGGCCGTGTCCAAAAGGGTGTCTTTCACACGGGAGAGAAGGTGACGCTTGCGGTGGATGAGGCAAGGCGCGCTTCGGTCTGCAGAAATCACAGCGCGACCCACCTGATGCAGCGGGCGCTCAGAGAGGTTCTGGGAGATCACGTGGAGCAGGCCGGTTCCTACCAGGATGACGGCCGCACGAGGTTCGATTTCAGTCATCATCAGGCGTTGACATCAAAGGAGATCCGTCTTGTAGAGGAGATTGTCAACGGAAAGATTTCAGAGGATCTCCCCGTGACGACCCGGGTGATGAGTCTGGAGGAGGCAAAAAAGACCGGTGCGATGGCACTCTTCGGCGAGAAATACGGAGATGAGGTCCGGGTGGTCGATATGGGCGGCTGGTCCGTGGAGCTCTGCGGCGGTACGCACGTGCCTTCTACGGGGCGGATCGGACGTTTCAAGATCCTCTCCGAGAGCGGCGTGGCCGCGGGCGTTCGACGGATCGAAGCGATCACCGGGGAGCATGTTTTTGACTGGTATGAGGACAGGGAGAGAAGGCTTGCGGAGGCCGCGGCGCTGGTGAAATCCACGCCGGACGGACTGGCGGATGCGATTAAGAAGCTTCAGGAGGAGCTGAAGGCTGCGCGCTCGGAGAATGAGAGCCTGAAAGCAAAGCAGGCCAGAGAGGCCCTCGGCGAGGTGACGGATCAGGTGAAGGAAGTGGCCGGTATGAAGCTGCTTGCCGCCGCAGTACCGGGTGTCGATATGAACGGTCTGCGTGATCTGGGAGATCAGCTCAAGGAAAAGCTCGGAAGCGGCGTCGTGGTCCTTTTTACGGATCAGGATGGAAAGGTGAGCTTTGTCGCCATGGCGACGGACGATGCAGTAAAGGCCGGCGCACATGCAGGCAACCTCATTAAGGAGATCGCACCGCTTGTCGGCGGAGGCGGAGGCGGCAGGCCGAATATGGCACAGGCCGGCGGAAAGAACCCGGCGGGGATTCCGGATGCGATCGCCGCCTGTGAGAAGGCGCTGGCGGGACAGCTGGCAGGGCATTGAAAAACGGGCCGTCACCGGAGGGAAAGACATGTCGTTGAATAAAAACCGGATTGTCGTCAAGGTCGGCACATCCTCCATCACAAATGAAAACGGAGAGGCCAATCTCAGACAGATGGATCTGCTGTGCCGGACCATCAGCGGGGTACAGAACCTGGGGTACGAGGTGATTCTGGTTTCCTCCGGGGCGATTGCGGTCGGCAGGAATAAGATGCGGCTGCCGGAGAAGCCGAAGGAGGTTCGCATGAAGCAGGCGGCAGCTGCCGTGGGACAGTGCGAGCTGATCCATCTCTATGACCGCTTTTTTGCCGAATACGGCAAGATCACCGGACAGATTCTTGTCACGAGTGATGATATCAAGGCTGAGGGGAGCAGGCAGAATCTGACAAACACCTTTGATGCGCTGCTGGAGAACCGGATTATTCCCATCGTCAATGAGAATGACTCCGTGAGCCACAATGAGATTCAGTCGGAGAAGATGCTGTTTTCCGATAACGACATGTTATCGGCCATTGTCGCCGTGTTCTGTAACGCAGCCACGCTGGTCGTGCTGACAGACATCGACGGACTGTATGATGCCAATCCGCAGAAGCATCCTGATGCGCGCCTGATCTCCCGCGTGGAAAGAATCGACGAGGGAATCCGCACGCTTGCGGAGGGAACAGCCACCAATCGCGGCACCGGAGGCATGATCAGCAAGCTCGACGCGGCGGAATACGCCATGGATCACGGTGTGGACATGTTTATCACCAACGGAAAAACGCCGGAAAAGCTGTATGATATCGTCGACCGCAGGATTGTCGGCACCCTGTTCGCTGGCAGAAACGCGTAGAAAGCTTTAAAATATCTGCCAAAAAAATGTGCCCCGCTGTTTGCGGCGGGGCATTTGCTGTTTATTCGTAGCTGGGTTGCTGGGGGATGACGTATTTGTCGTAGATATCCGACATGTAGGTTTTGACCATTTCGATGTTGGCCATGAGGCGCAGGGCTTCATTGCCCATGGCCAGAGCGATCTCGTCCGCCAGCAGAAGCATGTTGTAGATCTGAAGCTTGAAGCTGTCACGGTCGTAGTCGCTGATCCGGATCTTCATGAGCGGAGCACCCAGCTTGACGGTCAGATTGTCGTCCATGATGCCGGTTTCGAGAATCTGCGTGGCGGGATCAAAGGTGACGCCCAGAACCAGCGCTTCCTTTTCGTGCTTCTTCAGCTTGAGCTGCGTCTGGTGGCTTTGCTCCATCCAGTCATAGAAATCCATGGTGTCCGGATTCATCAGATACTGGGTGAGATCCTCCCGGTGCTTCTCAATAAATGAAAGATACTGGCTGGCGTTGGGACCGGTATAGTTGCATTCGATCTTCAGCCCGCTGTCGGTACTGATCAGCTTGCATTTCATTGCGACGTCGCGCATCTTGATGGTGTTTTCGATGCTGCCGACCATTTTCAGACTGCTGGTTGCTGCTTCCTGTTTGAATTCCATGGATGTTCCTTTCTTTTAAAATATTTTAGCCCTGTCATCATAGCACAAAACTAATGATTTTGGAATAGCACTGTGGTAAAATTAGAGGGACTGTTGGAGGGTGTATGATATCTGTAAGAAACTCGCTCATGCTGCGGGGAATCGCCATCTTGATCGTCATAGGGAGCCATTATGCCGGGTGGATGTTTGTCGAGCCGGTGCATGTGCGCGCCCATGACTGGATCAGCACCTGGGGGCCGATCGGGGTCGACATCTTTTTCCTGCTCTCCGGCTACGGCCTGACGGTCAGCGCTGCCAGGGGCAGCGGGGAAAACTGCAAAAGCGGGATAAACGGACGGTTCGTTGCGGCGAGAATCATCGGAAGCGTGCTGCCGTACTATATTTTGGCGGCGCTCATCAACTGCTACAGCGGCGCGTGGGTGAGCGGATACCGGGAGGGAAATCTGCTCCATGTG
Organism: Lachnospiraceae bacterium; assembly: GCA_024682835.1. Taxonomy (GTDB): domain Bacteria; phylum Bacillota; class Clostridia; order Lachnospirales; family Lachnospiraceae; genus Butyrivibrio. The sequence goes on from JAIKYU010000115.1 coordinate 29,105, forward strand.
ATCCGGGATTACCTGGTGGCTGAGGATTTCTGGTTCATGCAGGTTCTGTTTGTGTTCTATGTCCTGTTTATCATCGCTTTCCGCTTCGGCGGCCGGATACGGCTTCCGCTCGTGCTGGCAGCGGCGATTCTTTACACTGTGCTGCTGGTTCAAAGCGGACACGCGGATTTCTGGGAGCTCTCCAACATGGCTTTTCCGCTCGGAATCGTGGCAGCGACGCTGGAACTTGCCTTTCCGAAGCGGATGAAGAGCATCTCCGTCCGGGCCGCCATTTTTGCAGCCGGGGCGATCGGGTTTTTCGTCAGCTTTCTCGGCATGGAACAAACAGGCGGCAGCGGCGCAGAGACCAGCTTCTTCTGGGAGCTTTCCATGAACCTCTTTTTTGCCGTGCTGGTTTTGGGTGCCGCATCCGTCCTTCCTGACTGGAAGGGGAGAGTGTTGCCGATTCTCGGGAAAAATTCCCTGTTCATCTATCTTCTCCATACCGTTCTGTTCTGGGGCATGATGATCAAGCTGGATGAGCTGCCTTACGCACAGGCGGCAGTGATTACCGGTGTCGTCACGCTTTTTGTTTGCGTGCTGGTCGGGACGGCGTATAATAGGGTCACAGGTCTTTTTATGAAAAAGAAAGGAAGGGCAGGGGCATGATGATTTTTACCGAAGAAAACGGCGCATTGAAGGCTTTTCGCGGCGGAGAACTGCTTCTCATCGAGCCGTGGGGGAGGGATTCCTTCCGTGTACGCGCAACACGCTATCCCGCATTTTCAGGCAAAAACTGGGCGCTGACCGAATCCGCAGACCGAGGAAACGCCTCGATCACCTACGCGCAGGCGGTTCAGGTCAACGGTACGGGGACTGCACGGGATTGCCCCGGGATCGGGGAGAAGGAGGCTGTGATCACCAACGGGCGGATCAAGGCGACGGTCAACCGTGTCGGCATTCTGTCCTTTTACCGCGATGACAGGCTGATTCTTCAGGAGCATTTCCGTTTCTATGACGGGACGATTTCAAAGGAGAGCCGCTGTCTGAAGCTTCCCGCAAGGGAATACCGCGCGCATGTCGGCGGAGCCTATCGGATCACCCAGCGATTTGAAGCCAATCCGGGAGAGAAGCTGTTCGGAATGGGGCAGTATCAGCAGCCGTGCACGGATCTCAAGGGCTGTACCCTGGATCTGGAGCAGCGCAATTCCCAGATTACGGTGCCATTTGCGGTGTCAAATTTAGGCTACGGTTTCCTCTGGAACAACCCCGCGGTGGGTCGTGTGGTGTTCGGCAATAACCGCACGGAGTGGGTCGCGGAGGCCGCGGAGGAAATTGATTACTGGATCACAGCGGGGGAGACGCCCCGGGAAATCCTGCGCAATTATACCGAGGTCACGGGACGCGCGCCGATGCTTCCGGACGGCTACCTGGGTCTGTGGCAGAGCAAGCTTCGCTATCGCACGCAGGAGGAAGTGCTCTCTGTCGCCCATGCCTATCAGGACAAAGGGATCCCGCTGGATGTCATTGTGATCGATTTCTTCCACTGGACCCTGCAGGGAGACTGGAAATTCGATAAAGAGTACTGGCCCGATCCCAAGGCGATGATTGACGAGCTGCATCAGATGGGCATCAAGGTCGTGGTGTCGGTCTGGCCGTCGGTCGACAAGAAGAGCGAAAACTTCTACGAAATGGATGCGAAGGGACTGCTGATCCGCACGGAGCGCGGGAGCAACCAGACCTACGATTATCAGGGTGACTGCGTGGAGATCGATCCGACGAACCCGGAGACCCGGAAATACGTCTGGGAGATCTGCAAACGCAATTACTACGATCTGGGAGTCGACGTGTTCTGGCTGGACAACTCCGAGCCGGATTACGTGACCTACGACTTCGATAATTATCGTTACTGGCTGGGACCGGCGCTTTCCTGCTCCAATATCTATCCCCAGTTTTACAGCCGGATCTTCTATGACAATGAGATCGCGGAAGGAAATGCCAATCCGGTAAACCTTCTCAGATCCTGCTGGGCAGGAAGCCAGAAATATGCCAATGTGGTCTGGTCCGGCGATGTGCCGAGCACCTGGGAGGCGCTCAGGGATCAGCTTTCCGCGGGAATCAACATGGGACTCGCGGGAATCCCCTGGTGGACCACGGATATCGGCGGATTTATGACCGACGATGTGGATGATCCGGATTTCCGGGAGCTGCTTATCCGCTGGTATGAATTCGCCGCGTTTACCGCTTTCCTGCGGATGCACGGAGACAGGGGACCCTACAATATCCCGCCGCTGGATAACCGCGACTGGGGCGGCGGATACCTTCACACCGGGCAGCCCAACGAGCTGTGGAGCTACGGGGAGGAAAACTTCCGGATCATGAAAAAGTATCTGGACCTTCGGCTTTCGCTGAAGCCGGAGCTGGAGCAGATCTTTGCCGAGGCGCATGAGGACGGATCCCCGATCCTGCGCGCCATGTTTTACGAATTCCCGCAGGATGAAAAGGCGTGGGAGACCTACGATCAGTTCATGCTGGGTTCAAAGCTTCTGGTGGCGCCGGTTCTGTATCCGGGCATGACAAAGCGCAAGGTGTATCTCCCGGCGGGTGAATGGGAGAATCTCCATACAGGGGAAAAGGTCAACGGCGGGTGCGTGATCACGGCGGAGGCTCCTTTGGACATCATCCCGGTCTTCAGGAGGCTTGCATGAATACGTCCATTCTGAATTATCAGACGATGCGCCTGTTCCTTGAGGGCAAACGCGAGGGAAAGATCGACGCCCTGATCGATCTCTGCAACGACGGTCTGATTGATATGGAGACCGCCGCAGACAAGCTGAACATGACCATCGAGGCGTTCGAGACCCTTTTCAACCTCAGAAAGCCGATCAGCGGGGACGCGGAGGAAAAGGGAGAGTCAACATGAGCAAAGTGTGGTATGATGATGCCAGGGTCAAAAACTCATAAGGCGATCATGCTTCCAGACGGACGCAGAAGTGCAGCGAAATCAAAGATTTCTGCACTTCTAGTGTGCATGAATCGCCGCATGAGTTCTTGACCCGCCCGGACATAAGCAAGTAGCAAGATGCCCGTATTTTGGGCATCGCAGCGGATTGCGAATGGACGGACGGATTGCGGGATACTACGAACACTTAGCGAATGCGCAGCATGAGCTTAGTGTGAGTGTATGCGGAGCGAAGCGAAGCTTTGCGAAGCAACGGAGCAATCCGTCGGCATCATATGATATGACAGAGAGACAATTGGTTACATGGCAACGGAGCAATCCGTGGGCATCATATGAGGAGACAGAGGAGGAAGATATGGCAGAGAAACAATTGATGCTGGGCAACGAGGCGATTGCCCGCGGCGCATGGGAGGCAGGCGTGAAAGTGAGTGCAGCCTACCCGGGGACCCCTTCCACGGAGATCAGTGAGAATCTGGTGAAGTATCCGGAGATCTATGCGGAGTGGTCGCCGAATGAAAAGGTCGCCATGGAGGTCGCGATCGGCGCGTCCTTTTCCGGTGTGCGTGCGATGGCATCCATGAAGCATGTGGGTGTCAATGTGGCGGCAGATCCGCTCTATTCCGTGTCCTATATCGGCGCGGACGGCGGGCTGGTGATGATCGCCGCGGACGATCCGGGGCTGTACAGTTCGCAGAATGAGCAGGACACGAGGGCTGTTGCGCTTGCTGCCATTGTCCCCGTGCTTGAACCCTCGGATTCCCAGGAAGCAAAGGACTTCACAAAGGTGGCTTTCGCTCTCTCCGAGCAGTTTGACACGCCGGTGATTGTGCGCACCACCACCCGCCTGGCTCATTCTCAGGGCATGGTGACGCTGGAGGACCGCAGCGAACCGCCGGTAAAAGAATATGAAAAGGACATCCGCAAGCGCGTCATGATGCCCGGTATGGCCAAGGGACGTCATGTGGTTGTGGAAAAGAGGATGAAGGATCTGGCCGTCTACGGAAATGACTGCACCTTGAACCGCGTGGAGATGGGAAGCGATACGAGCATCGGCTTCATCACCCAGGGAATTGAGTACACCTACGTGAAGGAAGCCTGTCCGGACGCCTGTGTCCTGAAGCTGGGACTCGTCAATCCGCTGCCCGAGCAGCTGATCCGGGATTTCGCATCCAGGGTGGACACGCTCTACATCTTCGAGGAACTGGAGCCGGTGATTGAGCGGCAGGTCCGCGCCTGGGGAATTGCCTGTCACGGCAAAGATGTCTTTACCGTTCAGGGCGAGTACAGCGCCAATATGCTCAGGGAGCGGGTTCTGAAAAAACCCGTGAATGTCGGCGACGCGGCGGATGTGCCGGCGAGACCGCCGATTCTCTGCCCGGGCTGCCCGCACCGGGCGACTTTCTCAGTGTTGAAAAAGCTTAAGCTCCACGCGGCCGGCGACATCGGCTGTTACACGCTGGGCGCTGTCGCGCCGCTTTCTGTCATTGACACCACGGTCTGCATGGGATCGTCCATCTCCACGCTGCACGGCATGGAAAAGGCGCGTGGAAGGGAATTCATCAAGGACTGGGTGGCGGTCATCGGTGATTCCACCTTTATGCACACGGGCATCAATTCGCTGGAGAACATGTCCTACAACCGGGGGACCGGCACGGTTCTGATACTGGACAATTCGACGACCGGCATGACGGGACACCAGGATCATGCGGCGACCGGAAAGACTCTGAAGGGGGAGGAGGTGCCGGCAATCTCCATCTACCAGATCTGCAAGGCGATGAACATCGAGCATGTGGTGGAGGTGAGCGCCTTTGACGTTGCAGAGCTGGAGCGTGTCGTTCGTGAGGAGGTCGCCAGGGAAGCGCTTTCGGTGATCATCGTCTGCGCGCCCTGCGCATTGCTGAAGGGACAGAAATTCCCCTACCGGGTGCGTGCGCTGTCCGATCAGTGCAAAAAGTGCGGGATGTGCCTGCAGCCCGGATGTCCGGCGATCACAAAGAAGGCGGACGGCACGGTGCAGGTGGATGATACGATGTGCAACGGCTGCGGCCTGTGCGTGCAGCAGTGTAAATTCGGCGCGCTCGAGCGCTATGAAGTCTGAGGAGGGCGCGGAAATGGAAACGAAGAATATCATGATTGTCGGTGTGGGCGGTCAGGGCACGCTTCTGACAAGCCGGATTCTCGGCGGTATCATGACCGATGCGGGTTATGATGTAAAGCTTTCCGAGGTGCATGGCATGGCACAGCGCGGCGGATCGGTCGTGACCTTTGTCCGCTACGGGAACCATGTTGCGGAGCCGATTGTCGAGGAGGGCTGCGCGGATCTGCTGATCGCCTTTGAACGTCTGGAGGCCATGCGCTATGCGCATTTTCTGAAGGAGGACGGCGTCATCGTCGTCAATGATCAGCGCATTGATCCGATGCCGGTGGTGTCCGGCGCCGCCATCTATCCGGAAGGAATCCTTGAGGAGCTTGAAAAGAAGCATCGTGTCTACCATGTGGACGCGATGGCGGAGGCCAAAAAGCTCGGCAATCCGCGAGTCTTTAACAACATCGTACTGGGGCTTGCCGCACGGCACATGGATTTCCGGAAGGAAGCCTGGCTTTCCGTGATCGCAGCCAAGGTGCCGCCAAAGACGGTGGAGATCAATCAGCAGGCTTTTCTGGCCGGATACGGTCAATAAGCATAAAAGCAGTGGGGGATGTGTGAAACATGGGCAAAAAATAAGAGATAAGGGGGATGCAACAGTGATTTGGAATGAAGCAAAGGAATGTATGGCACGTGCCGATATTGAGGCACTGCAGAGCGCGCGGCTCAAGAAGCTGGTGGACCGCGTCTACCACAACGTGGAGTACTACCGCAAAAAGATGCAGGCAGTGGGTCTGGAGCCCATGGATATCCAGGGGATTCAGGATATCGAGAAGCTTCCCTTCACCACAAACGAGGATCTCAATCAGGCTTATCCGCTGGGACTGCTGGCAGTGCCGCGCTCGGAAATCATCCGGATTCACGCCACCAGCGGGACGACCGGCAAACCCAAGATCGGCGCCTACACCAGACGGGACGTGGACATCTGGGCGGAGGGTGTCGCCCGCTGCATGACGATGGCCGGCGTGACCAGAGAGGATACCGTGCTGGTCAGCTACGGCTACGGACTTTTCACCGGCGGCCTCGGCGCTCATTACGGCGCGGAAAAGATCGGAGCCATGGTCATTCCGGTCTCCACCGGCAACACGCAGAAGCTGATCACCATGCTGATCGACTTCCAGGCGACGGTCATTGCCTGTACGCCGAGCTACCTGCTCCACATCGCCGAGACGCTGGAGAAGGAAAACAAGGTTGACCAGATCAATCTCAAGTGCTGCATCTGCGGAGCGGAGCCCTGGACCGATGAAATGCGCAGTCAGATCGAGCAGCGCCTGCATATCAAAGCATATGACATTTACGGACTCACGGAGATGATGGGACCGGGGGTCGCAAACGACTGTGAAGCCCACGCCGGACTCCATATCTGGGAGGATCATTTCCTGCCCGAGATCGTCGATCCGGCAACCGGAGCCCACGTTGCTCCCGGCGAAACCGGAGAGCTGGTGATCACCACCCTCACCAAGGAGGGATTGCCGCTCATCCGCTACCGCACCAGAGACCTCACGAGCCTTGCGTATGATACCTGCTCCTGCGGACGCACCATGGCACGGATTCAGCGCTTCAAGGGACGGACGGACGACATGCTGATCATCAAGGGCGTCAATGTCTTCCCGACGCAGGTGGAAGCGGCCCTTCTCACCATCGACGGCACCACGCCGCATTACCTCATGGTGGTTGACCGCGTGGACAACCAGGACACGCTGGAGGTTCAGATCGAGGTCGAGGAACGCTTCTTCTCCGATGAGATCCGCGGTCTGGAGACCCTGGCCGGCAAGGTGCGCGCCGTCTTAAAGACCGCCATCGGCCTGAACGCCAGAGTCAAGCTCGTTGAACCGGATACACTGGAACACAGCCAGGGTAAGACAAAACATGTGATCGATAAGCGCAAGCTGTATGCGTGAATAAGAAAGGAGACTGATGCCATGTATGTGAAGCAGCTTTCCGTATTTCTTGAAAACCGTGAGGGTCGCCTGGAGGAGGCGTTGAAGATACTCAAGGACAATGAGATCAACATCATCTCCTTAAGTCTCGCCGACACCAGTGATTTCGGGCTCCTGCGCCTGATTGTCAGCGATCCTGACAAGGCAAAGCAGGTGCTGAAGGAGGGACATTTTTCGTCCCAGGTGGGGGATATCATTGCGATCCGTATTTCTCATGCCGTAGGCTCCCTTTCCCAGGTGCTTGGATCCGTGACGGAGGCGGACATCAATATTGAATACATGTACACCCTTTCCGTGGGCATCGAGGGCGCATCTCTGGCGTTAAAGACCTCCGATCTGGAAAAAACCATTGAGGTGATACGGGAGCAGAGCGTACATATCTACACGCAGGCAGAGTTGGGTTAAGCAGGTGCTTCAGGGGGAGAAAAGAATGGATCCGAAGATTGCGGAATTGAAAAAAATCACCGACGGCAGTGACAATATCGTTTTCTTCGGCGGTGCGGGCGTGTCCACGGAGTCCGGGATTCCGGATTTCCGAAGTGAGGACGGTCTGTATCACCAGAAGTATAAGTATCCTCCGGAGACCATGCTCTCCCATAGCTTCTACCGGACGCACACGGAGGAGTTTTTTGCCTTCTACCGTGATAAGCTCCTGGCTCCCGATATCCTGCCCAACAAGGCACATAAAAAGCTCGCTGAGTGGGAACGGGAGGGAAAGCTTAAAGCAGTGGTCACGCAGAACATTGACGGCCTGCATCAGAAGGCCGGAAGCGTAAACGTACTGGAGCTTCACGGAAGTGTTCTGCGCAACTACTGTGAGAAATGCGGGAAACGTTATGATGGCTTTGAAGTCGTGCTGGAGGCGGAGGGAATTCCGAAGTGCAGCTGCGGAGGGACCATTAAACCCGACGTGGTGCTGTATGAGGAGGGACTCGATCAGCAGACAATCGAAAAGGCGGTCTACTACATCTCTCACGCTGATGTGCTGATCATCGGCGGCACGTCGCTGGCGGTCTATCCGGCTGCCGGACTCATCGACTACTACCGCGGCGATAAGCTTGTGCTCATCAACAAGCAGGCCACCGCGCGGGATGCGCAGGCAAAAATAGTCATTCAGGAGCCGATCGGCGAGGTGCTGGATCAGTTATAAGAAGGATCCGTTATTGAGGAAGAGGCTTTCCCATCATCCTGCGGATGGCTTCGTGCGCTTTCTGCTTCTCCTCATACATGGAGGCGTCGGCGATGCGGATATAATCCGAGATCGTGCCCGTGTTGTCGGGTGCGATGATGTATGCGCCGAGACTGGCACTCAGATGAAAGCTGATCTTCAGTCTGTCCACGATTTTTTTCAGCGCAGCGGAGAAATCTCTCCGGTAATCCTCAATGGTGCGGGATGAGTCGTTTCGCCCAACGGCGATCAGCTCGTCCCCTCCGTAGCGGCCGAACAGCCAGTCGTCCGGGAGTGAATGGCGCAGAGCCTGCGCGGTTGCTTTGATGGCAAGATCTCCGTTCAGATGACCGTAGCCGTCGTTGATTTCCTTCATGCAGTTGATGTCCGCAAAAAGCAGGAGCATTTCGTGGCCGGCCGCCTTTTCCGAAGAGATGCGTGCGTACAGGACATTTTCGCAGCCTGTCCGGTTGTGCATGCCCGTGAGAAAATCCGTCATGTAGATTTCCCGAAGCTTCCGGTTGACCTGCTGGGCGAAGATATACTGTCTGATGGTGATCAGAAGCGACTCCATGTTGTTGATCCAGCGCTTGAAACGGGAATCATAGAGAATCTCAGGGGAATTTTTCAGTGCCAGATAACCGATGAGCATATCGGAGCTGTTCATCGGTGAAAAGATGTAGACATTGGAGCGGCCTTCCTCCTGATGGTAGCCCGGATAGAGCTCGGCAAGGGGAAACGTCCGCAGAGGAGCCGGCTCCCCGTCCCTGCGTTCGAAGAGCACGTCCATTTCACTGCTGAAGCCTGTGGAAACGATGGGTTCACTGTCCTCGTTGAGTTCAAAGAACTGAGGCTCCGTGCAGATACAGTAATTTCTGCCGAAGAAGTGTCTCTTACCCAGAGTCTGTTCAGCCGTCTCGTGAAACTCCTCCTTGCTTCCGGTCTGAGCCATAGCGACACGTATTTCCTGAAAGAAGAAGTCCACCATCGTGGTTTCGTTGCTTTCCGCGTAGTGATTCCGCATTTTGTCCAGACGGACATCTCTGGCGGTTTCATCCGCTTCGCAGCCGCAGCTTTCGGAAGGAATGAAACGCGAATCGTATATCTTTTCGAAGTCCGGATTGGGATCGTCGATCTGGCGGATCAACTCACGGAAGGCCGTCGCGCCCATTTCCTTCCACGGGCGTGACACCGTGGCAAGAAGAGGGTACGAGACCTTGGCTTCGTAGATCTGGTCAAAGCCGGTCACCAGACAATCTCCCGGCACTTCGATGCCGTGTTTGTGCAGCGTGCTGATCACAGCAAGTGCCATGTGATCGTTGGCGCACACGAAGGCATCGGGAATGGGTTTTTTGTCCTCTATCCACTGAGCGGTCTGAATGGAGCTGCGGTAAAAGCCGAAGTCTCCCGGCATGGTGTCTGTAAGCGAAAGACCGTGCGCGGAAAGTGCATCCTCCAGCGCCTGCCTGCGGATGTTGCTTTCCTCGTTGCCCGCATAGCCGCTGACATAGACCACGGATTTTACACCGTGCTCCTCGATCAGATGACAGGCAAGATCATAAACGCCCTGATAGTTGCCTGTTCCGACCATGGCAGCGCCGGGAATCTTCAGCTCGGTGCTGATCACAGGAAGGTTATGCTTCCCGATCAGCTTTCTGGCCAGTGCATGCTCCTCCGGAATGTTAAACGTGTTGGCAAAGAGGATGATCCCGTCGTATTCCTCCGGACGGATGAGATCCATGATCTGCATCTGATTCTTGCTTTGCCCCGGGCTTCCGCCGGAGAGGTTAAAGGTGACAAACACGAAAAGATCCGACAGATCCTTTTGCGCTTCTTCGCGCACGCCCTCCAGGGCCATGCTGAGAAACTCGCTGCTCCAGCCGTTGGTGATCACGGCAATTTTATGCTTTCGATTCGTATTTTCCGCAATCGTTTTCATCTGATACACTATACCATTCTTTTTGCGGATTGACAATCTCCATCCGGCCCTTGGGGGTGGGGTATCATAGGAGGTATCTCCGAATATCCCCTCTTCTTTCGATCATCAGTTTTTCCTTGACCGACGAGACGAGTTTTTTGGTATAAGGCATGGAGATGAACAGAATCTCGCTGATCTCCCGGTCCGAGCGGAATTCCGCCATGAGACCTGCGACTTCGCGCTCTCTGTCGGTGAGCGGGGAGGAAAGCGCCTCCAGCATGTATTCGTTCAACTGCCCCTTTCCGCCTGCATCCGAATACAGGTCGAGATAGTGCTGGAGCCTGGCGAAGAGAACCTTTCCGGGAACCGGTTTCTTAAGATAATCGACCACATCCATCTCCAGTCCCTTGCACTCGGACACCTCATCCGTCATGCCGGTCAGGAACACGACGGGGATCCTGCGGTATTTTTCATTGGCCTTGAGCCGGCGCAGCACCTCGTATCCGTCCATCCCGTCCATGGAGATGTCCAGGAGAATGAGATCCGGGTAACGCTCGCCCTTTGCACGATCCAAAGCCTCCAGCGCGTCCGCCCCCGAGGCAAAGCCCTCGGTGTCATAGAGCGATTCCAGCTGCCGAACCATCAGGTTCAGGGTTTCCGCATCATCATCCACCACCATGATCCTGTTCCGGTTCATATTGTTTCCACCTCCGCCTTCAGTTTTCCGAGACCCTGTCGGACTCTGCCGTATTCATCGAGCATCACGGACCGGATCTGCACGGAATACGCCGGATCAGCACGCAGCTCGTCCGTTTCAGCCAGCTGCGCCAGAAGATGGGCACCGACGCCTCGCGCGATCGATTTGAGCGAATGTACCTGCAGGCTGTATTTTTCCCTCGATTCCGGATCCCGCAGTGTCCGCATGGTCTCATCTGCATATTGCTCAAAGAGATCCGCACGCATCAGGAACTCGTCGGCGTTTCCGGCGTTATACTCAAGTGCCATCTTAAGATCGATCCCGTAGGGTCTGAGCAGATCCTGATAGCCCTCCACTCGGGCGAGTGTCAGACCGGTCTCCCGCGGGGCTTCGATCGATACGATCTTATCCGGCAGATAGGCTCTTACGATCTCAAGGAGCGAAGCAGAGGTCACCGGCTTGGCGAGGAAATCCGCGAAACCGGCCCCCAGGAGCCGCTCCCGCACGCCGTTCATGATATCGGCGGTGAGCACCACGACCGGTGTCTGAAAATCCGGATATTCCTCCCGGATCCGTGCCAGTGTTTCCGCACCGTCCATCTTTGGCATGCGCAGATCCATGAGGATGAGATCATACTCCTTGATATCGAGCATCTCCAGTGCCTCATAGCCACTTTCCACGTCATCGATTTTGATGAGCGTGGGTTCCAGAAAGGAACCGATCACCTTGCGGTTGGAGGGACTGTCATCCACGACGAGGATCTGTGCGCCCGGCGCGATGAACTGTCTGAGAGCACCCGCGTCAGGCAGCCGGTCACGGACGGCGGATGATTTGCTCTTTGCAGATGATGTCCCCTTCTGGGGGATGCGTACCGTAAAGACGGTCCCTTCGTCCACGACGCTCGTACAGTTGATGGTTCCATGTGCGGCGTCCACGAGTTCCTTGACAATGGCGAGGCCAAGGCCGCTGCCGCTCGTCTCGCGGTAGAGCGTCTGTGCACCGCGCTCAAAGGGCTTAAAGATGGTTTCCAGGTATTCCTGTGCGATTCCGATTCCCGTGTCGGAGACCGTCAGGACCAGATCCTGTCCCTCCGTCCGCACCGCGAGCGTGACGCAACCGGAATGCGTATACTTGACGGCGTTGCTTAAGAGATTGTCCGTGATCTTGCGGATGACGTCCTCGTCGCCGATCAGATAGTCCGGCAGCTTTTCATCCCGATGATACGCAAAGGAGAGACCGGCCCGCTCTGCCTGCAGCCGCCAGGTTCTCGCCATCTCGTTGAAGAGCTTCGCCGTGTCCCACGGCTGCTCCAGAAGCTCCATCCGTCCCGCCTCGATTCTGGTGAGATCCAGCATATCATCGATCAGGTTCATCAGGATGCGGCCCGACACATTGCTGTCATTCACCCATTCCCTTATCTTGGCGGAGGAGGTGTTGGCGACGATCAGCTCGTTCATCGCCATGATCGTATTGAGCGGTGTGCGGATATCATGGCTCATTTTCGCCAGAAAATCGCTCTTTGCCAGATTTGCATCATCCGCCGATTGCATGGCGACACTCAGCTCCTGCTCCTTTTTGCGGTACACGCGTATCTGAAAGAACATCGTGATCGCGAGAGACAGGGCGACCAGGCTCATATCCAGCACCACGCGCGTCATATAGTGCCATTCATCCTGCAGGAGCGTCGGCGGGTGATAGTAGGAATACACGATCAACGAGATATACCAGATCAGCTCCAGCGCGATCAGAATCATCATGGCGGAGCCGTCGAGAAGAAAGGCCGTGAACACCACGCCGAAGATGAAGAAGGAGGGGATGCCGCTGTGATATCCGCCCTGGATAAGGTAAAGCGCCGTGAACAGCCCGATAAAGATGATAAAGGCGGTCATTGTCATCGCCATCCTGTAATTTCCGGTCCTGTGGCAGTACACGATGAGCGCCGCGGAAACGACCACCCCGGCGAGATCCGCCAGGACTACGGCGGGACTGTTTCCGGAGACAGCGTTGACGACCGCGGTGATGAGGCTGACGACGATCCCGCAGACCGCGAGAATATTGAATGCGGACACCCGTATCTCCGCGTCCTTTGGTACGATGTATTCTCTCAGTCGCCTAAGCATCCCGATGCACGTATCCATCCTTTTTCTCCCGTTGATCTGATCCGCATGCGGCGATTCATGCGAGCATGATCGCCGCATGAGCGCTTGACCCTGGCATCATGTACAGATTATACATCCCCGTATCCGCAAAAACTATATTCAAAAAGTATACTTTTAGGATGTATGAAAAGCAAAACGGGACAGATACAATGGATGTCAGGGTCCAAAGCCTGGAATCCTGATATCCAAATACCATATTAAACAGGGGGCGGAAAATGAGTGACGAGCATTTAACAAACGAAGAAGAAACATCGGCACTGTTCGTATCGGCACAGAAGAAGAGAAGGGCCGAGGAGGAAGCGGCTCAGAAGGCCGCGGAAGAGCAGGCAAAACGGGACGCCGCGGAAGCGGAGGTCCGCCGGATGGAGGCCGAGGTCGAGGAGCGCAAGCGCAAGGCTGAGGAAGAAAAAAAGGCGCTGGAGGAGGAAGAGAAGCGCCTCACAGAGGAAGAAAAGCGCCTGGCGGAGGAGAAGACACAAAGCGCACAGGAAGCAAAGCCCGGGCCGGCGAAGGTCAAAGAGACAAAAACACAACCCGCCGGTGGAGCGGCAGGCGGCGCGACGAAGCGCCCCCTCATCATCGGGATCGCCGCGGCAGCTGTGTTGGCGGTCATCCTGATTGCGGTTTTCGGGCTCAAGGGGAGCGGCAAAAAGTCGTTTGATCCCGCCACGACGGAGTTTAATGCGCAGTACGTCAGCAAGGAGGCGGGCTTTGACCTCTCGTTCTCTTATCCCGACAGTGTTTATAAGGAAGTAACGGAGGAGAAAAAGGACGAAAACGGGCTGACGATCCACTTCGGGACCCAAAAGGGGATCGACGTGGCCCTGGAGACTTTCAGGATGGAGAAAGTCGACAACGTCACGAGAGCCTATGTGGCGGCGCTTGTCCCCGCAGACGTCATGCAGTCGGAACTCACGAAGAAGAGTACGGATAAGCTTAAGGAACTGATCCCGGATGTGAAGATCACGGAGGAAAAGAGCACAGATGTCACGGCGGATGACGCGGGGAAGTATTCCTGGCGGTGCACCTTTGAATCGGCCGAGGCAGGGAACGGAGCGGCTTCTGCGTGGTTTGACTCAAACAGCGAGGGCGGCTGCAAGGTCGTCACGGCTGTTGTGAAGACGGGCGCGACAACAGACGAAGCGGCCGCGATCCGGGACGCGTTCACCGATAAAAACGCCGCCAATGCCATCGGCGTTCCCGGTTACAAACCGCCCACCGGAACAGACACCGACGGCAAGCTGGAGATCGACGAGATCCATATGGGACTTCTGGTGCCCAAGGATCAATTCCAACGCTACACGGATGGCGATCTCGAATACTACCTGTTCACGGATGACAACGGAGCATCCATCCTTGTGGATCCCATAGATGTCGGAGGCGATATCCTTTCCACCATGAGCGTAGAAGGCATCAAGGAACTGTTCAAGAAATGGGTTGACCGCGGGGTCAACGACTATTTCAAGGCGTGCGACTCAAGGATGATCCTGGATGAGGACTTTGTCGCGGAGGAGACCGGGATCCATTACACAGCCAACAGCAAGGACATCATCGGCGGGGTCACCTACTGGGAGAGATACATTGCGGCGTACTGGTATGATGAGAGACAGCAGAAGGACTTCTACTACATCATGATCACGATGGCGCCGGAGCGGAATAAATCGGCTTATCAGCCTATCTTCGACAAGATGATTGACAGGCTGCAGGATCTGTAACTGAAGGCGATCGCACATACAGGAGGGTAATTCATGAGCGACGAAATGACGAACAACGGAAACGGCGAAGAGACATCGGCACTGTTTGTCTCCTCCCAGAAGAAGAAGCAGGCCGAGGAGGAAGCCAGAAAGAAGGCTGAGGCGGAGCAGGCCAAGCGGGACGCTGCGGAAGCCGAGGTGCGCAGGATGGAAGCGGAGGTTGAGGAGCGCAAGAGAAAGGCCGAAGAGGAAAAGCGCACGCTGGAAGAGGCCGCGAAGCTGGCGGAGGCGGAAAAGGCCAATGAGGCCAATGTCGCCGACAAACTGAAGTCGACCGTTCATGTGGATGAGATCAAGGCGAAGGTGCAGGAAAAGACAGGGGCCAATCCAAAGCTTCCGATCATCATCGGGGCAGCTGCCGCGGTTGTGGTCGTCATCCTGATTCTTGTTTTCGCACTGAAGGGAAAGAAGCCGGCCATCGATTTCGATACCCTGGATTTTAACAAGGAATACACCACACAGGTGGAGAACAACAACGTCACTTTTTCCTATCCGGAGAGCCTGTATACCGGTTTCACGACAGAGGATGAAAGCGCTGAAACCATCACACTGATGGCTGAATCCGTAAAAAAATCAAAAGCCCCCGCCATGAGTGTCATGGTGAGTCAGCCGATGGCGAAAAAGGCTACGCTGGGGATCACGCCGGCAAAGGAACTTCAGAAACAGCTCGAAACGATTGTCACAGGCACCATGTCAAAGAGCAACACCAAGATCACGGAGGAGGAAGGGACAGACGTTTCCTCAGATACACCCGGCAAGTATTTCTACAAGGCCGCTGGCACCACGGCAGAGGGAGCGGCCCTCGCGCTGTCCGCATGGCTGATCCCCAACAGCAACGGGGATTTTGCCTGTATCGTCGGTGTGTTCGCCGACAAAGGGAGCGATCCGACTCGCGTCGTGAAGCTCAGAGACGCCTTTGAAGAGAAAAACGGGGCGAACGCCCTGAAGGTTCCCGGAGCGAATCCTCCCGCGGCGGTCGAGACGGACGGCATGCTCGAGATCGATGAGATCCACATGGGAATCCTCGTTCCGAAGGACAGATTTAAGAAGGTGGACATCGCGGACGGCGTCAAAGCGTGGTCGGATGATAACGGTGCCCTGTATCTCGTCGCATACGTGGGCGTTGACTATGATTTCGAGACCGCAAGGGAATATATGGATCAGGTGAAGCCGGCGATGAAGGAATTATCCACATCGGCGGTGGGCTTAAAGGGGCTCCCGGGATTTGACAGCAGAATGCTCTTAAAGGAGGACGACCCGGACACCTTGAAGTACAAGGCTCAGTACAAGGACATCTTCGGAGGTGTCACCTACTGGGAAGGAGATTATGTCTCCATGTGGCGTGATGTGAGAACGAACGAGTACTACGTCTACAGCATCATCCTGATGGCGCCCGACTGCAACAAGGAGATCTATCAGCAGATGCTGGATAAGGGAATAGACAGACTGCAGGATATTTAAGAATAAAGGAGAGAGCAGATGAACTATTTAATAACCACGGTATTTGAGAACGGGTTTTGTGAACTGTATCTTCCGAGCGTGGACAACAGAAAGGTTCCGCTGGAAATCAAGCCCTACATCAGCGGCAGGGATGACGACATCATCCTTCCCCTCGAGGTGTGGGACGGCGTGTGGACGCTGTCCGGTCAGGGTGCCTTTGTGATTCTGCAGGATGAAAAGCCTGTCGATACGATCACCCTGAAGGAAGGGCTGTTCGTCAACTGCGAGTTCCCCGACGGTCAGGTGTTTTCGCTCACCGCCAAGGAGGTCGGGGAAGGGGACACGCAGTTTGGCAAATATCTGTTGAAGGGGGGTGTCAACACCATCACGATCGGTAAAGACGAGTCCAACATGATCTGCTACGCGAACAAGTTCGTCTCGCCCAAACACGCCCAGATCAACATCGAGGCGGGCTCCGCAACGATCAAGGATCTTGGCAGCATGAACGGAACCTTCGTCAACGGCCGGATGATTGAGGGCGAGCAGAAGCTTGAATTCGGCGACACGATCTATCTGATCGGGTTAAAGATCGTGTACCTCGGCAGCACACTCGCCATCAACAATCCGGACGGCTGCTGCAAGGTCACCGGGATCAAGGAGATCAACATCACCTCCGCAGGCGGCGGCGAGGGTGAGTCGGAGCCGGTGGAGGAGAAATACTTCCTCCGCACACCCAGAAAGCTGGAGGTCATCGACAGGGAATCCTTCGCGCTGGAGAAATGCCCGCAAAAGCAGAAGCGGGAAAAGCAGCCTTTAAAATTCACCATCGGACCGGCCTTCACGATGATCATCCCCATGGCGCTCGGCGCAGCCATGTCCTTCGGGAACGGCTTCAACTTCGGCGGCATCGTCATGAGCGTCGGTGCGGCCGGGGTCGGCGCCTTCTGGGCGGTCATCAACACCCGGTATGAGGACCAGAAATACGAGAAGGATGAGCAGGCGCGCGTCAGCAACTATGAAGCCTACGCGGTCAAAATGCTCGACCGGATCCGCAGCAAGATGGAATACAACAAGGGCGTCCTCGAGCGGATGTATCCCTCCGCGGAGGAGGCCGCGCAGATCGGCGTCAAGGCGACGCCGGCTCTCTGGAACAAGAGCCCGGTACATGTCGATTTCCTTGACGTGCGTCTCGGAACCGGCGACATCCCTTCCTTCAATGAGATCGAGACACCGAAGGAGCAGGTGATGGCGGAGCACGATCCGCTCAACAACAAAACGGAAGAGATCAAGCTCGCCATGTCGACCTTAAAGGACGTCCCGGTCTCCCTGTCCCTGTATGACAACCGCTTTGTCGGTATCGTGTCCCGGGATCGGGAAAAGGTCCTCAATCTGGCGAGAGTCATGAGCGTCCAGATTGCCAGTGCGCATCCCTACACGGATGTGCGCATGTGCGTCGTCTTCCCCATGAAGGAGCGGGATCACTGGAACTATATGCGGTATCTCCCGCATGTGTGGACGCCCGACGGCAAGCTTCGCCTCATGTGCTGCGACAAGAACAGCGTCGGTGACGTCATGTATTTCATGTCTGATGTGATCAGAGGGCGTCTTGAGAAGAAGAAGGAAGCGGCTAATGAGGACAGGGAGCAGAAGGTCCTGCCGCATTACGTCTTCATCATCGCCGATCCCTCGCTTCTTGTGGAGGAGGCGATCTCCAAATATCTGTTAAATCCCACGGCCGAGATGGGCATGAGCGTGATCATGCTCGCCGATTCCGCGGACAAGCTTCCCAGCAGCTGCAACGCGATCATCACGGACGACGGGGAAACCCACGGATTCCTGTCGACGATCAACGCATTCCCCGAGAGGGACAACGTCAAATTTGATCAGCTTTCCGATAAGTCCACCGAGAGCTTCGCACGGGCGCTTTCCGGCATCCATCTGCGTGAGACGGGCGTATCGGCTGGCATCCCCGACATCCTGACCTTCCTTGACATGTACAAGACTTCGAAGGTGGAGGATCTCAATATCTACCACAGATGGCTTGAGAACAGGACCTACGAAAGCATGCGGGCGATGGTCGGCTACAAGTCCGGCAATCAGCCGCTGTACCTGGATATCCACGAAAAATACCACGGACCGCACGGACTGGTTGCGGGCACTACCGGATCCGGTAAATCGGAGACGCTGCAGAGCTATATCCTTTCCCTTGCGGTCAACTACCATCCCGATGAGGTCGCGTTCATCCTGATCGACTATAAGGGCGGCGGAATGGCCCAGAGCTTTGAGGGGCTGCCGCATGTCTCGGGCGTCATCACAAACCTTGGCGGGAATGCGACGAACCGTGCGCTTCTGTCGATCAACGCGGAGATCAAACACAGACAGAAGCTGTTCAACGATTTCAAGGTCAAGCACATTGACGCTTACATCGAGCTGTACCGCTCGGGCGTTGCGACGGAACCCATGCCGCACCTGCTCATCATCGCGGACGAGTTTGCGGAGCTTAAGAAGGAGCAGCCCGAGTTCGTGCGCTCGCTCGTTTCCGCAGCCCGTGTCGGCCGCTCCCTCGGTGTCAACCTGATCCTCGCGACCCAGAAGCCTTCTGGCGTTGTGGATGACGAGATCTGGTCCAATACGAGATTCCGTCTCTGCCTGCGAGTCGCTGACAAGTCGGATTCGAACGAAATGCTCAAGAAGCCCGATGCGGCGTATATCACCGGAACCGGCCGCGGATACTTCCAGGTCGGCAGCGATGAAATCTTCGAGGAGTTCCAGTCCGGCTGGTCGGGAGCCGCATACGAGCCGGAGGTTCCTTTCTCCGATGAGAAGAATGCGAAGGTTGAGCTGATCAACCTGATCGGCAAGAGCGGTGTCCCGAAGAAAAAGGACAAGAAGAAGAAATCCGACAACATCCAGGAGGTCACGCAGCTTGACGCGGTCGTCAGGTATGCGTCAAAGATTGCCGAAGAGCACCAGATCCCCGCGGTGCGTCAGATCTGGCTGCCGGCGCTCGGAAAGAAGATCTATCTCGAGGATCTGGAATCGGCGAAGAGCGAAGGCTTCTCCCTGCGCCTGCCTGTCGGTCTTGCGGACAATCCCGAGGCACAGAGCCAGTACAGCGCGTATGTCGATTTCCTTACGGACGGCAACCTCCTCATCTGCGGACCTTCCGGATCAGGTAAGACGACGCTCTTACAGACCATTATCTACGGCGCAGTCACGCAGTATCAGCCGTCGGATGTCAACATCTACATCCTTGACTTCTCATCGCGCACCATGTCCGTATTCGCGGCCATGCCCCATATCGGCGGCGTATGCTTCGACGGAGAGGATGATAAGCTGAGTGACACCTTCGAATTCTTCACGGCACAGCTTGCGGAGAGAAAGAAGAAGTTTGCGTCGATGGGCATCGGTTCCTTTAAGGAGTATGTGCAGTTCAACAACGACTGCCCTGCCATGCTCCTGGTGCTGGACAACTTCACGGCATTCTATGAGAACTATGACAAGTTTGATGACGATCTCGCGGTCATCACGCGGGAGGGCACGAGCTACGGCATCTACACGATCATTACCTCCAACACCTCGGGAGATCTCAGGAGCCGTCTGCGTCAGAACTTCAACTGCGGCATTGCGCTCCAGATGCCCGATCGTTTCGAATACGAGGCGGTCACGGGTGAGCGCACCGAGATCATTCCGGAGGGCAAGACGCCAGGCCGCGGCCTGATCAAGGCACCGGGCAGCGTGGAATTCCAGGTTGCGCTTCCGGTTAAGGAAAAGGACGGTCTGTCGCAGGCGCAGAGCATCAAAAAGAGCCTGGCGGGCGTGAGCGTGGAGACGGGAACGAAGAGCGCGAAGAAGCTCGGACAGGTCCTGGATTCCTTAAGCATCAAGGAGCTCCTCGAGGAGACCAAGAGCCTTCCCGAAAACCGGTTCGCGGTAGGCAAGTCGATGGACGGCGAGACGATCCTTTCGCTTGACATGGACAGCGAGTACTGCATCAGCATCGTGGGTCTGGGCAAAACCGGCAAGACGAACCTCATCAAGGCGCTTGCGATGGAGGCTTTGCAGAAGAAGGATGAGGTCATCCTCTTTGACGGGAAGAATGAAGAACTGAAGGAATTCGCTGCCGCGTCAAAGATCGCACACTACATCACCGATGCCGAGGGACTCTTTACGGTCATGCAGGATGACATCGTGCCGAAGTTCGGCGAGCGCAACGGCATCGTCAACGACGCGAGGGATGCCGGCAAAAACATCGCCGAGGCCCTGAAGGACCACAAACGGATCGTGATTCTTATTAACGATTACGTTTCCTTCATCGAGACGGTCTACTCGGAAGAGTACGACATGAACGCGTTCTTTGAGACCGCGCTGGAGAAGGGCAGGGATCACAAGATCCAGTTCATCGCCGCCATGACCAATGATGATGTGAGCGACTGCGCGAGGTATCAGGTCTCCAGACAGTTCACATCAATGGAGAGCGGCGTGAACCTCGGCGGTATGTTCGATCAGCAGAATGTCCTTCACTGGGAGATGTCCTCCGCAGACGCGGTCAGACAGCTTCCCGCAGGCTTCGGTTACGCGCTCAATGAGGACGGGGCTCCGGTCAGGATGCTCACGCCGCTGGTTTAAGTGAACACGAATTACAGTAATGGATTGAGGAGGATACTTCGATGAGTAAGATCTTTTTGGAGACAGAGGTTCCGGGCATTGCGAAAACCTACGAATTTTCCGCGGATTCCGTGATGACGGTCGGAACGGTCAAAAAGGCGATGATCGAGCAGATCAGTGCCGTGGAGAATATGACGGTGTTCCAGGATCCCGACAAGGTGCTCGTCTGCAGCATCAACATGGAGGGACTCCTGCAGGATTGCGACACCCTGGGGAGCATCGGCGTCAACAGCGGCGACAGGATCATGCTGATCTGAGGGGCCTGATACCGTTCGAAGTCGCGAAGCGACGAGTTACGGGATCGGGTCCGTCTGGAATAAGCCACATGTCAACAGCCATTGATGGAGGGGGAGAATACCATGGCGGATATGACAAATGTCGACGCGGGAAAGCTGCGTCAGTCGGCATCAAGGATCGGGAGCCTCGCGGGCGACCTGTCCGGGAATGTCAGCAAGATCAACGAAGCGATCAACAACCTTTCCAAGTCCTGGGTGTCGGAGGCTGCGACGCAGTTCCTTCAGAACTGGCACACGGATGAGGAGGCCCTCCTGGAGATGGTCGACCAGTACAGGGAGGTCTCTGATCTCATGAACGAGCTCGCGCAGGATTTTGAGGCTTCGGAAAGCGAATCGGAAAGTCTTGTTTCCAAGATCAGGATATGAGGAGGTAGAACATGGCGGCAGGAAATGAAACAAAGGTCGATACCGCGCTGCTGGCGAATTGCGCCGAGACGCTGACTCCTCTGATCAAAAACCTCGAAAACATCTTCGAACAGTTTCAGCAGGAGGTCAAGAGCACCAGAGGCGAATGGCAAGGGGATGCATCCGACGACATCAGGAACACGGCCAATCAGTTAAAGGCCAGTTCCTCGGAGATCGTCAGGGTGTTGAACGGATACGTGAGCGGCTTAAAGGAGCTCGCCGGCATCTATGACAAGGCCGAGAGCAAGGTCAACGATACCGGAAAATCTCTGAAGTTCGGCAGCACATTCAAGTGAGGGTGAGAACATGGCGATAAAATTCAATTATCAGCAGACGGTACAGCAGGCACAGCAGCTGGAACAGATGGCATCGGATCTGTCGGGCAAGACAAAGAGCAAACTGAGCGGCGTGAAGGACAATCTGAGCGCCGCGTGG
>JAIKYU010000128.1 GCA_024682835.1 Lachnospiraceae bacterium
GGTCAGTGTACTTGTACTGTTTTTCAGGGTCACCGAAGATCCGGTTTTCAACTTCACGGGAATCTTATCAATCAGCGTGACGCCTATGGTAAAAGTCACGTCGTTATAATTCTGCGTCTGTGCCACGACGGTGACGGTACCTGTCTGATCGGCCGTTCCGCTCTGCTGCACGATATAGCTCAGGACGCCTGCATCCGACACCGCCGGTGCCGTCGTATACTCCAGACTTCCTGATGTTGTCGGTGTCTTCCAGATCACCGTCCCGCAATCCGTCGGAAGCCCGGTCAGGGTGAAGCCGTCCTCATTATCCCTTGAATAAAGGTACTTCTTTTCCCAGGCGATCGAAGCGTTCGGTGCATCAGCCTTGCTGATCGCTACCGCCACCGGAGTCTGGCACACCGCTGTATCATTATGATTATCGTCCCCCTTAACCATATACCAGACATAATAGGTTCCGGCGTCCACGACTGTGGGGATGGATGTGCTCCATTTCTTATCTGCTGACTGAGAATCCCCGTCAAAATCCGGTGCGGATGGCGGATTCGAAGGGTCAGTAACCTTGGATACTGCATAGTACATCGTGCCGCCTGCCAAATCCGAGTCATCCACACTAACAAGCTGCTTCTCCGTCCCGTCGTAAGTGGGACTGTTCGCGGTAACCGCAGCAACGACAGCATTCGCCTTGCCAACCGTCACAGTCACGTTCACGTTGGACGCAGCGTTGTGGTTATCATCTCCGGCGAAGTTCGCCTTGAAGCTCGCCGCCGGGTCAACGACATTACCGACGCTCTTCTTGCTGTCTGCCCATGTCCAGCCATCGGGCAGCGTCACGTTTTCCAGCGTCTGCCCGTAGGTAGCGTTCAGGCCGGTCGGCGCGGTGGGATAGGCCTTGCCAACAGTCACGGTTACGTTCACATTCTCTACAGTCTTATAGTTGGACGAATCCGGCGTAAATGTTGCTTTGAATGAAGCAGCCGGGGTAACGACATTGCCCACGCTCTTCGTGCTGTCCGTCCATGCCCAGGTTCCCGGCGTGTTGCCTTCCGGATTTTTGCCTTCCAGAGAGACATCCGCCAGGGTCTGGCCGTAGGTCGCAGTCAGGCCTGTAGGCGCGTTTGCGGTCGGATCAGCCTGGGCGATGGTGTACTCCACGCTTGCGGTCGCGCCGCCCACCGTGATACTGGCCTTGTAATCGCCCGCATCGGTGGGTACGGTCTCCGTGGCCGTTCCGTAGCTTCCGTCGGTCTTTTTCTGGTACTGAACCTTCGCATCGCCCTGGATGCTGTTGGCATCGGTGATGGTAGCTCCGTATGCGGTCGTACCATCATAGGTGCCGCCATTGGCCGAGATGGTCAGGGTTGCGACGTGGTCGCCAGGCCCTGCACTGCTCTCAGGCAACGTGCAGCCATCCGCCGAGCAAGTCGCCGTGATGGTGTTCGCGTTTTCACCTGTACCGGCAGCATAAATAAAGTTATGGGCGTGAACCGTCACATTACAGTTTGCGCTCTTGTCATCGGCTGTATCATCGGTTCCATTTGTAGCTGTGACGGTGACAGTCGCTGTACCCGCGGTAATGCCCTTAGCGTAGACAGTCAACTTATCCGTGGCGGCTGAGCCGACTTCGGTGGTGCAGTTTGAATCGGAATATAGCTTTACTGCGCCCGAATTTGCACTCCACTTCACCATTTTTAATGCGCCGGTGGGCTCGATGGAAGCCGTAAAGGGAACTTTATCTCCCACGGTGGTCTTCTGCTCAGTGGACGGATTCAGAGTCACTCCGGTGACAGACAGCGAAAATGTTTTTGTTTCAGATGAGAAGATGACTTTTGACAGATCGAGCTTTAAAGCAGGGCGAACACCGAGCTCCTTTTTGACGTCGGTACCGACACTGTACATGTTGCCGCGCTCGCCGTAGACGAAATCCGCATAGTCATCGTAGCTGCCGGGCGAGCGCAGCCACCAACCACCGTATTCTGCGCCAGTAAAGTTGAAGTCTGCATACGGTCCAACCTCGCTCGTACTCAGATCGTTCTCACTCAGAAGATACAGCTTAGCTCCAGTAACACCAACATCCGTCAAATCAGTATCTACTATGGCATCTTTCACGGATGCAAAAGCGCCGCCTTCTGCGGTCAGTGCATCAAGCACGCCCTTCACAGTCGATCCACTGTAAGCGTTGCTGCTGTCGTGGAACTTGGATGTACCAAAACTCGTGTCCGCCGCCAGCAGCGTGACCGTTCCGGCATCTACCGCTGTAGAGTAGTCTGCTATGATGTACCAATTGTAGTTGTTAAACTGTACAACTGTATTGTCATTCTTTAACTCAGTATATGCCTCGGTTGCAGCATACGCCGTCAAGCTCATCCCCGGTATCAAGCCCAACACCATCACAAGGCTGAGCAGGATACCCATCATCCGTTTCATTTTCTGTCTCATCTGTCATAATCCTCCTTATTTTATTCTTCCAATCGGCTGCCGGGGGAATGGGGCCTTGCCCATTTCCAAACCTTGGTGCCTGACACCATTAAAAATCTATAAATCCGTTTACAGAATTTTTACAGTGTCAGGTACGCTATCCGGTACGCTATCCCGCTATCCAAACTGCTTTAAAATCACATCATCACGTTGAGCCGCATATTCCAAAAGTTCGTCCGTAAAACCGCTTTTGGCGTATATTAAATAGTGCTCCCTGCGAGTCTCTTTTTTCCAGTCAACAGCCTTTGCTTTTTCCTGTAATTTGTTTATTATTTCCAGACCTTTTCGTTGCATTGAATACTTGCATTCCCCAAAAACCATATCGTTGCCAGTCGAATCGTATGCAACAATATCTATTTCCACATCTCCCGAGCCCCACCATCTGCCGACACGATTTATTGAAATCCCTTCGGATAAAACGTTCCAGGTGTCTTCACGGCATATATCCTCATATACGTAGGAAACATGATTATCTATAAAATTCTGTCTGAGCCTGTCCTCCACGAACTGAATCTTTTCGGACTCAAGCATGCTCTTACTCGGATATACAAACTTAAACCAAAATGCAATGAAGTTGTCCTTGATTCGATACAAGCCCATCTTACTCTTTTCCGGGTGCTCTTCTGTGATGGGTACTTCCCTTTCAATAATATCCAGTTCAACAAGAGTCCTTAAATAAGGTGTAAGACCGGATTGTGAAACCTCCAACGCACTCGCCATCCTGCCAAGCTTATGATTTCCGGCAGCGATCGTCTTCAAAACCGAAAAATAACTGCCGATCTCCGAGACCTCTTTCTGTAGTAAGAATTCCGGTTCAGCATAAAGAAACGAACCACTGGATAAAATGTGTTCTCTTATTGAGGAGTAAATATCGCCCTGTCTGTCAAATATTTGAATATATTTAGGAACTC
This sequence comes from Lachnospiraceae bacterium, assembly GCA_024682835.1. Taxonomy (GTDB): domain Bacteria; phylum Bacillota; class Clostridia; order Lachnospirales; family Lachnospiraceae; genus Butyrivibrio. Next base: position 3,387 of record JAIKYU010000128.1, read on the forward strand.
CGCCCGTCACGGCGTACTGTTCAATCTGTTCTTCCATGGTCAGATCTTTGTTGAACTCACAGCAATGTGAAAAGTCAATCTGTTTAAGCATGATCTGTGCTGTCCTTCGACCGTACAAGGGCGAATCATAGTTCAGAACCTGAGACGTCATCATGTTGATCAACGAACCGCAAAGGATCAGCATCACGTTCGCCTTTGACAGGATCTCATCCCAAACTTTCTGCATAACCGAGGGAAACGCCTTATTTGCTTTTCCAAGGTATTGAAATTCATCAATAACAAGGACAAGTCTCTCGTTACGAGACTCTTTTGCAATTATCTTGAAAATCGGTATCCATGAATCTATAGCTGCACTTTCCAGCAATTCGTCAGCAAATGCAGCCGCCACAAGATTTTTGAATGAGGTTCTGTTCTCATCCTCATTTTCTTCCGTTGTGAGGAAATAGATCGCCTTCTTATTCTCACAGAAACGGTTGATCAGCGTCGTCTTTCCGATACGCCGCCTGCCGTATATCACAACAAAAGCAGCGCCTTTGCGCGCATATTCCGTTTCTAAGACCGCCAGCTCCTTATCTCTGTCAATAAACATGTCTGCTCTCCGGATTGTAATATTAAATTTATTATAATACGAATTATTATAATTGTAAATATATTTATATCTATCACACTTTCAATATCGGTCACCTTTGTCTTTTTTTGATTCTTCATTTCTCATACCTTCACTCCATCACATAATAGTGGCGCCCCAGCCACTTTGATATGCCGTCCAGGCCGGGATAGATCAGCCGTTCATTGATATTCTGGTGATCGAGCATATCGCGCAGCTGCCAGCGCAGCTCCTTCTTGATGAGATAGCGGACCGTCTGGCTGGTGCCGGCATCGAGAAAGGCCTCGATGTCCGACATGTCGCTCGGGATTATGGAAAAGAAGGAATACTGATTGGCGATGCGCGGATCCACCGACGGCGGCTCGATGACCACCATGGAGCGGTCCTTCATGTCTTCATCGTACTGCGCGAGGCTTTCACAGACCTCCTCCAGCATCTCCACGGAGAAAACCGTAGTCCCGGAACGCTCTTCCACCCTGCGGTATTTCTCCGGAAGCATCTTGTGCAGTTCATGGATATCCGTACGCCAGACGACGCAGTCATGACGGTCCATCTCCTCTAAGTTTTCCTCATGAAGCGCAAAATGCAGCGCGATCAGCGGCGAATAGGACCAGTCCAGAAGCCTCGTGGGCAGACCGTGATGCTGGCCGAGAATCAGACGGTGCCAGACGGATTTTTCCACGGTCGGCTCAATCAGCGCCGCATATTTTGTGAAATTGGCAAGAATGCTTGGCTCCAGCTCCTTCTTTTTGTCCTTGCAGTAGCGCTGCAGGCTCGTCACCATGTGAAAAGACGCATCCGGCTGTCCGCGGTAGATAAACAAATTCCGGTACCGCTTCAGGTCCTCGCGGTATTGCTGCTCGGAAACCATCTGAAACAGCGTATTCAGATCGGACACTTCCACCGTTTGGATCATTCCTGTTTCTCCTTCATTTCATATCCACGGATGGCTCACGCTTGGGCTGACTGGCAGTTCATTCGGCGATTCATGTGGCAAGCTGCCGCATCAGCATCAGAATGTCATCCACATGGTCGGAGGTCTCATAGATGTAGAGCATGCAGAAAATGCCCTTTTCCCCGTTCGGGGCGAAGGCAAATTCCGCATGGTAATTCCCGTAGGCGGTGTCGTAGTACTGGAAGGTTTTGCCGTACACATCCCGCTGCTTCGGGAACCGTCCGAATCCGATCTTCTCCTTTGGCAGGATGTTTTTGATGATGGCGCGCTCGATCTCCGTCGTGCGAAAACGGTCGTCCATGGTCGCCAGATACTTTTCGTTGTCAAAATACAGAAGGTAGAGCTGCTCCGGCTCCGCCTTTTTTGAATCGGAGAGCTCGTTGAGACGGTACAGATGATACTCCTTCGTCACGGTCTCAACCGCGACCCACCTGCGGGGAATCATCAGCGAAATATCCTTATCGAAGGAGCGTTCTTCCTTCGGTTCGGTGTCCGGCTGTCCGTAGAGAAATCGGAAACGCGGGGAGGCGGAAGAGGCGGCCGTGCTCTTTTCGATTCCCCGTCCGATGACGGAATAGCTCTTTGAAGGCAGGACACTGATCACCGTAAGTCCGTAGACGCGCACCGTGTCGCCAGTAGAAAACGTCAGGACCTGCGCCCGCAGAGACTCCTCCTGAAAGGTGCAGCGGATACTTCTTTTTCCTGACGTTTCGTTTGCCGAAGATATAAGCGTCACTGTTTTGCCGTTTCCGGAGATCTCACCGATCTGACCGACAATCGCCAGATACTGATTGTCGTACTGCTCTTTGGCAAGCGGCTCGTTGGTACTGAGGGTGTCAAGCATTTCTGAAATGGAAGCATCCTGAAAGATCCGGTTTTTCTCCGGATCCAGCGTGACCGTCGATGCAAAGGCAAAGCCGGTCAGAAGCAAAACCGCAAGGATCAGGAAACCGGCGATTCTTCTTTTTCTCATTCGGCGGCCTCCTCCGTGAAGCGAGGAGATGCGTTGGACAGCGCGATTTCAGTTTCCGTCTTTTTCATTCGGCGGCCTCCTCCGTGAAACGAAGAGATGCCTTGGACAATGCGTCTCTCATCTCCGTGTAGGTGTTGTAGGCCGCGTAATCATCCACCAGAATGATGCGGGGGCCGTTTGCCTCATTCTGACTCTTTCCGGTCAGCTTCATCTCGTTTTGCAGCTTATTCATCAACAGCACCGGACTGTCGTACGCGACGTTGTTTAAGAAAACGCGCTGCTCTCTGACAAGAATGGTAAAGATCTTTGGTGCAGTCGCCTCTTCCTCTTTTGCGACCGCGTCCGCATCCTGCTGCTCTTCTTCTCCGGCCGCTTCTTTGGTCTGATCTCCCTCTCCGGCTTCTTTCATCGTTTCCGCGTCGCCTGTTTCGGACAGCTGAACAGTCGAGGAAAGGTCAATCAGCGGATGATCAATCCGTAGATTCACCTCTCCGAAGGCAAAGCCGCACAGGAGAATCACAGACAGGGTGATCAGGATTATTGAGACTCTTCTTTTTCCCATGTCAGCTCAAGCGCGGCAAGCGCTTCCTCCGCCTCATGATAGGTGGCTGCCTTCGCGTAATCATCCATCAGAACCACCTGTTTAATCTGTCCGGGCTCCAGGGCATGAAGCCGCTCCTTCAGATCCCCGGCATCCGCGCACCGCACGCCGCCCAGATAGATGGTGTCCTCCGCGACGCGGATGGTAATCTGTCCCTCTTTTTCTTCCCCTGCGAAATATCTGCTCTCCTCTCCCGTCCCGGCACCGGGCGCAAAAAGCGGAACCGGCGATCTGTCCGGAAGGAGGATCAGGGCCGCGATAAGGAGCACGAGCAAGGAAAGGACAATTCCCCATAGCCGTGTTTTCTGATTCAGTTCGAAATGGCGGATAAAGCCTGTCAGAAAGACAACAAAACACCCTCCCGCCAGGATGAGGATCAGCCAGGGCAGGACGGATGTGAAGGTGATTTTATTTGAAATAGAGATTGTCATATTCCTCCAGCAGGGAGGCAATCAGATTGCCCATGGCCTCCTCGTCTCTGTAGAGAATCTGATCCAGATCCAGGGAAAGAATGACCGGCTTGCCCTCCGCCTCCTCCAGAATCTCCTTGAGGGTCTCCGAAAGCGAAAGGAAGGTTTCCGCTTCCGTCTGCGGGGTGAGGGTGAGCGTCTCGATCTCGTCCGCGACGCCGTCCTTCAGGAGCCTGATATGACGCTCCTTCGCATTGCCGGGCTGATAATCAATATCAACAGTCAGAATGGAGACATACTCCTGGATGTGCGTGACGGTATCAAGCCGCTCCTCGTAGAGTTCTTTTGCGGCATTTGCCTCGTTAAGAGCCTGCTCTGCGGCCGTCACGGCATCCGACTGTCTGGCCTGTGCCTGCGTGGAAAGATTCTGCTGATGGCAGATCACCACCAGCAGGACGATGAAAATCACGTCCAGAAGAGCGGTCAGATCGATGGGGGACTGCAGCCGGCCAAGGAGATGACTCTTATTCATGGAAATTCCCCATGTCAATTGCGTCGCGGAAGCGGCGGTCAAAATCCTCAAACAGCGCTTCGATCTGGAAAATGAAACGGGACGTCGCAAACGCGTCCACCAGCTTCAGAACGATTGCAAAGAACAATGCCCAGAGCGTGGAATCCAGCGCCGTACGAAGCGATGCGAACACGGCGTCCATGTCCTGTGCGTTCACATTCAGAATAAGGCCTGCCACGGTGCCGAGGATCCCCATGAGCGGCAGCACGGATATCAGCTGCGTGCAGACGCCGTAGCCGCTTACGTATTTGTTGAATTTCTGCCGCTGTCCGCCGATTTCCTCCCGCGTGATCGTCGCATAGTGCTCGTGCTTGGTCTCCAGATTGGCCGGATTGACCACCGTCCGGATGCTGCCGCCGGCATATCGCTCCTCCAGCGCGCGCTTCTGGTTGTTCAGAAGCACGGCGCAGACCACAAGTCCGGCCAGAACACCGAAAGCCAGGATGAAAATGATGTGAATGATATATTGATCGATAAATGCAAGGAGTGCGTTCATAGGATAGCCCTTTCAATACCTGTGATCATATGGATACTCGCGTTCGAATCATCTGCTGATCAGAAATCTTCGCTGTGGTATATGCAGTTCAACATGATCAAGTATACAACTTTAAGGCAAACCATTCAACCGTGACGCGGGCACAGATTCACTCATGAATCATCATGCGACTCAGGTTCCGCAGGGAACGTCATACCCTTGTTGAAAAACAATCATCCCCGCAGCTGATGTGTGTTTTACGGAATGGTAAATCGGCTCGTCAGGCCTTGCGCAGCCGAACCTTGTTGGCAGCCATGCGCCGGTTCTGGTCGTCGATGGCTGCATAGTGCTTTCTGGTGGTGTTGACATCCTTGTGGCCAAGCACGGCGGCCACCAGGTAGATATCCCCGGTCTCCTGGTAAAGACTGGTGCCGTAGGTGCTTCGAAGCTTATGCGGCGTGATCTTTTTCAGAGTCGTCACATTCTGCGCGTATTTCTTTACCAGATTTTCCACGGCACGAACCGTGATCCGTCGGTTCTGCATGGAAAGAAACAGCGCATTCTCATGCCCCGCAAGCGGAGTGATCAGCTCCCTCTCCGTAAGATACGCCCGAAGCGCCTCCTCCACCTCGTCGCCGAAGTAGACAATCGCCTCGTATCCTCCCTTGCGGTGGATCCTTAATCCGTTTGTGCCAAAATCAATATCCGAAAGATCCAGTCCCACACACTCCGAAACACGGATCCCGGTACCGAGCAAAAGGGTGATCAGCGCGGTGTCCCTGATCCCGTTGATCTTGTGATACTTTTTCTGGCTTTTGGTGAGCTTGTCGCCCTCCTCCACCACATCGAGCATTTTGGCCACCTCATTGGGCTCCAGGCGGATGATGGCATTTTCGTGCATCTTCGGCATGTTTACCAGCGCCGTCGGATTGGATTCGATCTGCTCTGCCTTAAAGAAATAGGAATAGAGCGAACGCAGTGCCGACAGCTTTCTGGCCTTTCCGTGCTCCTCATTTGTCAGCTCCCGATCGTCCTTCTGGTACAGGGAGATGTATTCGACGTATTCCTCGATATCCTCCCTGGTGATTTTATCCAGGATCGACACGGGATACTCAGTGATGGGCGTCCCCGCAAGCGCACGGTTGTTTTCGCTCAGAAACTGAAAGAAGGTGCGCAGATCATAGGCGTAGCCCAGCTTTGTTCTCGCCGAGGTCACGTCGTCGATTCCGCGGAAGTACTGCCTGCAGAATTTCGGCAGTGTGTCCAGCACCTCCCGCATTTTCAGTATGTTTCTTTTGTCCTGTTCGACATAGTAGGCGTCGTCATGGTTTTTTCCCTGCATAGGCTCATCCTTTTACGTTATGCATTCGAAATATGTCGCAGTCCTGACTTAATATAATATCACAAGTTATTGTTATGTGCAATCATGCTGAAAAATGATGCCCGGTCGCCCTGTACAGGCTCACTCGCCGCTATCCCGCTCGGATTCCATGCGCCGCCCGGAAGCGCCGTACGCGAGCGGAACTCGCTTCGTTTTGGCAGGTTTTCAGTTTTGATACTGTCCGCTCGGACACGCTCTCGAACGGCGCGGCATCTGCATGGAATCCGGCGGGATGAGCGCGGATTGCTCGTTCGTCTGCACAGGGCCTCCCGGGCATGTTTAAGTTTCCTCTTAACATAGAGTGTACAGGCGAAAAAGCCAGAACCTCCAGCCGGGAGTCCTTGTAAGCTGCGGAGATGAGACCAGATTGCCGTGAGCGCCCTTGCGCGAAACGGCAATCGCTATGGGCTCATCGGAGCGTTCAGCTTACGGCGACCGGTGGAGGATTCTGGATTTTTCGCCTGTGGACTGATATTATGAGCGACGCCTGGAATCCTGGCAGGTCTTCAAAAAATCGAAC
>JAIKYU010000150.1 GCA_024682835.1 Lachnospiraceae bacterium
CCCCTGCCTCCGGCAACTATCAGGCCGGCATGATCAGAATCTTCCTGTGTCAGGAGATGCCGGGATACCTGTTTGTCGTGACGGGACAGGGAACAAGGCTTTTAAAGATCGTCGATGAGACGCACGCCGCGGCCTTTCAGACGATCCCGTCAAGCGCCAGCCGGGATCTCCTTGATATCACGCTCGGGGGCAGAAACGGCATTCGATTGATCGCGAGCACGGGGATGGAATATATCGCGGCCGATCAGATCCCTGTGTTTGACGGATTGACGCAGGAAGTCACGATCCCGGGGCAGGAGGCAGTCTGGTACAGCATTGACGAAAGCCTGGCCGGATCCTCGGTGCCTGTCGTGAAGAGACCCGGGGACAGCGCAATCTATGTGTACAATAAATACGGGGATGTGGTCTATACGACGCATGTACAGGACGCCGGGAATGACCTTCCCATGCCCGGGGGCGGCAAGATTGTATTCCTGGGGGAGGCGGGCAGCTGCTTCACCTTTCACTGAGCGATCATGCTCATCAGACAGATTTGATGGAAACATTGCCGAATTCATGGTATGATAGAGAGAATTCAATCGTATCTGCGTACTTTTTGGGGAGGAGCAGCATGAAGTACAGAAAATTCGGTAAACTCGACATAGAAGGTTCAGCGTTCGGCCTTGGATGTATGCGGTTTAACGGCGCGGCATCCGGGGACAGCACCATTGATGAGAAAAAGGCGATTTCGCTGATCCGAAGAGCCATCGACGGCGGCGTCAACTATCTGGATACTGCGTATGTCTATCTGGACAAAACATCTGAGATCGTGCTGGGAAAGGCGCTCCTTGACGGGTATCGCAATCGCGTGACCGTTGCGACCAAAATGCCGAAGGAGGCCGTGCATAACCGTGCTGAGATGCAGGCACTTCTGGATGAGGAGCTGAAAAAGCTTCAAACCGATCATATCGATTTTTACCTGATGCACGGCATCAACCGGGAAAAATGGGAAGCCTTCAAGGAAATCGGCGCACCGGAGTTTTTTGACGATATGAAGAAAGAGGGAAAGATACGGTATAAGTGCTTTTCCTTCCATGGCGATTACGAGGATTTTGCCTATATCATTCAGGATTCCGACTGGGATATGGTGCAGATTCAGTACAATTTCATGGATATCGACCACCAGGCGGGAACAAAGGGACTGGAGCTGGCAGGCAGCCTCCGGATCCCGGTCGTCATCATGGAGGGGCTTCTCGGCGGCAGACTCGCCAACGCGCCGGACAATGTACAGGCACTGTATGATCGTTTTCCCGTAAAACGATCTGCCGTGGAGTGGGCATTCAGATGGCTGTGCGACCGGCCGGAGATTGCAACGGTTTTGTCCGGCTGCAATGAGACGGCGCAGATTGACGACAACTTGAGAATCTTTGATTCCCTGGAGCCCGGGATTATGACTCCGGAGGAACATCACCTGATGGATGAGGTTCGCAAGGCCTATCTATCAAGAACAAAAATCGGATGCACCTCCTGCCGCTATTGCATGCCATGCCCGCAGGGCGTGAATATTCCGGGAATTTTCTCGGCGTGGAATGACGCTTCTCTCTATGGAACAGATCCGAAAAAGGACTGGGGCTTCCAGAATCTGGTTCGCAATGGCCAGACTGCCGATCACTGTGTCGCCTGCGGTGCATGTGAAGCCGCCTGCCCGCAGCATCTTCCGATCATCGACAGCCTCAGACAGGCGTGGAAGGAGCTTGACGCTCCTGAGGGTTGAAGACAGTACGGATGCTGATCTTTGGACTTCAGAAACTGACCCTGCTGGATTATCCGGAGCATGTGGCATGCACGGTATTTCTCGGCGGTTGTGATCTGCGCTGCCCCTTCTGCCACAACTATGAGCTGGCAGACGGGACGGCGCAGCCGGTGATGGAGGAGGACGCATTTTTTTCTTTTCTTTCACGCAGAACCGGCCTTCTGGACGGCGTCGCGGTTACCGGCGGGGAACCCTGTCTGCAGCCGGAGCTTCCCGCGTTTCTTGCGCGTATCCGCGACATGGGCTATATGGTGAAGCTGGATACCAACGGTTTCCATCCGGATATGCTGAAAAAGATTCTGGACGCGCGTCTTGCGGACTATGTCGCGATGGACGTCAAGAACAGCCCGGCGAAGTATGCGCGCACAGTCGGACGCGCGGAGCCGGATCTGTCGCCCGTCCTGCGAAGCATCGCGCTGATCAGGGAGAGCGCGCCGGATTACGAATTCCGTACAACCGTGGTGCGCGAACTCCACACGGCGGATGATATTCATGAAATCGGAAGGATGCTCCAGAGCGCGAAAAGATACTTCCTTCAGCCGTTTACAGATCGTGATACCGTTCCTCATGCGGGGTTTCACGCACCGTCATTACAGGAAATGAATGAATATCTCGGGATTGCAGGAGTGTATATTCCGAATGCCTTGCTCCGCGGGATCGACAGCAAATCAGATCTCTGAAATCGGCGAAAAATCGCCACAATATACCACATCTTGGAAATTTCAAAAATTTTCACACTAGATATTGATGTTTTTCCAACCCTGTGTTATTGTATTCATGTTCGCGTTAATCTCTGCAATTTCAAACGTAACTTCGTGGGAGGAATCATGTATCAGGTTGTAAAAAGAGACGGCAAGGTGGCGGATTTTGACATCAGCAAAATCAGTGCTGCGATTACCAAGGCATTTGAGGCGCTCGGAAAGCAGTATCACTCCAGCGTCATCGAGTTGATAGCGTTGCATGTATCGGCTGATTTTGAGAAGAAAATCGTTGATGGCAAGGTCACTGTGGAAGAGATTCAGGACAGTGTGGAGAAGGTTCTCTCCGAATCCGGCTACGCAGATGTCGCCAAGGCTTACATCCTGTACCGTAAGCAGCGTGAAAAGGTGCGCAACGTCAATTCCGCGCTGCTCAACTATAAAGAGCTTGTGAACAGTTATCTGAAGATCAATGACTGGCGGGTGAAGGAGAATTCAACAGTCACCTATTCTGTTGGCGGACTGATCCTGTCCAATTCCGGTGCAATCACGGCCAATTACTGGCTGAGCGAGGTTTATGACGAAGAGATTGCCGAAGCGCACCGGAGTGCCGCGATTCATCTGCATGACCTGTCGATGCTGACCGGATACTGTGCAGGATGGAGTCTGCGACAGCTCATCTGCGAAGGACTCGGCGGTGTGCCGGGAAAGATTACCTCCGCACCGGCCAGACATCTTTCCACACTTTGCAATCAGATGGTCAACTTCCTTGGCATCATGCAGAATGAGTGGGCGGGCGCACAGGCGTTTTCCTCCTTTGACACGTATCTGGCGCCGTTTGTCAAGATCGACAACCTCTCCCAGGAGGAGGTCATGCAGTGCGTGCAGTCCTTCGTCTATGGCGTCAATACGCCCAGTCGTTGGGGCACACAGGCCCCCTTCTCCAATATCACGCTGGACTGGGTGGTGCCGAATGATATGCGCAATCTTCCCGCGCTGATCGGCGGACAGGAGATGGATTTCACCTACGGGGACTGCCAGCGTGAGATGGATATGGTGAACAAGGCGTTTATCGAGACCATGATCGAGGGCGATGCCAATGGGCGCGGCTTCCAGTATCCGATTCCGACTTATTCCATCACGCGCAATTTCGACTGGAGCGAGACGGAGAATAACCGCCTGCTTTTCGAAATGACAGCGAAGTATGGCACGCCGTATTTCTCCAACTATATCAATTCCGATATGGAGCCCAGCGACGTCCGATCCATGTGCTGCAGACTGCGGCTTGATCTTCGGGAGCTGCGCAAAAAATCCGGAGGATTCTTCGGTTCCGGCGAATCCACGGGATCCATCGGCGTGGTGACGATCAATATGCCCCGCATCGCCTATCTGGCTGCGGATGAAAAGGATTTCTACAAGCGTCTGGACAACCTGATGGATATCTCCGCCCGAAGCCTGAAGACCAAGCGGACGGTGATCACGAAGCTTTTGGAGCAGGGACTGTATCCCTACACAAAGCGTTATCTCGGCACCTTTAACAATCACTTCTCCACCATCGGACTGATTGGTATGAACGAGGTGGGCTTAAACGCGAAGTGGCTCAAGGCGGATCTCACGAGCGAAAAGACGCAGAAATTCACGCAGGATGTCCTGAATCACATGAGAGAGCGTCTTTCCGATTATCAGGAAAAGTACGGCGATCTCTATAATCTGGAGGCGACACCGGCAGAATCCACGACTTACCGTTTCGCCAAGCATGATAAAGAGCAGTATCCCGATATCATCACGGCCAACATGGACGGCACGCCGTACTACACCAATTCCTCGCATCTGCCCGTGGGCTACACCGAGGACATTTTCTCCGCGCTGGATATCCAGGATGATCTGCAGACCCTTTACACCTCCGGAACAGTGTTCCATGCCTTCCTTGGTGAAAAACTGCCTGACTGGAAATCAGCCGCCAATCTGGTTCGGAAGATTGCCGAAAACTATAAGCTGCCGTATTACACCATGTCTCCGATTTATTCGATCTGCAGGGATCACGGCTATCTGACGGGCGAGCAGGTGACCTGCCCCGTCTGCGGCGCGAAGACCGAGGTATACAGTCGCATCACCGGATACTATCGTCCGGTTCAGAACTGGAATGACGGGAAAACGCAGGAATATAAGGACCGTAAGGTCTATGATATCGGACACTCCATGCTGACGAAGAAGAAAGCGGAAGCCGCCAACAAAGAGACAGCAGCTGCGAAACAGGTGGCGGAACATCCGCAGCGGAGCACTGTCAGAGAACAGCAGGCAGGGGTCGTGGATATCTCGGGGCTGACCAAGACCATCGATATACTTGACCGGCAGACGGGGCATGTGATGACCGATGACAAGACGGTATTGCTTTTCAAGACCCAGACCTGCCCGAATTGCGTCAAGGCGGAATCTCTGCTTGACAAGGCAGGTGTCGATTACAGGGAACTGGATGCGGATGAGAATCGTGAGCTCGTCGCCAAGTACGGTGTCATGCAGGCACCGACGATGATTCTGGTCGAGGGAGATACCTTCCGGCAGTTCAGGGGTGTTTCTGATATCAGGGAATGGCTTTCCCAGAAGACGGGAGCATAAGACCGTCTCTATTGGGGATATGAAACACTCCGGAAAGAAAAGGGCGTATACAGAGACCATACAGCCGCAGGGATGTTTTGTTGACGAGAACGGGCGTGTGCATATCCGTGTTCCGAATCTGGGCGATGCGCCGGTGGCGGTCGTCCGGAGACGGGAAAGAGACAATCCGGTCACCTTTGAAACGGTAAGACCGAAGTCCGGGACAAAGGAGCAGCAGGAAGAGCCGCATGAGCCGGTTCACCGGCTGGAACGGGGCAGCAGAACGCTTCTGCAGCAGGTGGATGAGCGGTTATGACCGGAGGTATACCGCGATCCTGTCCTTTCCGGCATTCTTCGCCTGATACAGCGCCTGGTCGGCAAGCGCAACGAGGGAGGCGATATCCCGCCTGTCCTTCGCGTCACACACATCCACACAGCCGATGGTGACGTGTGCAGGAAACCCGGCAGATGCCGTCTTTTCCTGTATTCCTGACCGGATGCCCTCCAGTCGTTTACTCACAGCACGTGACGATGCGGGGATGATTCCAACAAATTCGTCTCCGCCCCAGCGGCATACCTGACTCTCATATCGCACGGCATTGCGGAGCTCATCCGCGACGATTTTAAGCACGCTATCCCCTGCATTGTGACCGGCTTTGTCATTGATCCCTTTGAAATCATCCACGTCCAGGATAAACAATACCGCCTCCGCGTAGTCCTTCCTGTCTTTATTCTGAACCCACCAGTTCACAAAGGAATCCCGATCGACCAGATTGGTGAGATTGTCTCTCGAGGCCTGCTGAAGATTACGCCACAGTCCGATCCTGCTTTCCGTGTTTGCATATACAAGAACGACGGAGTGATCGCTCCCGTCCTCGTCTGTCCAGGGGATGATCAGTTCGTCCCCGTCTATTAGCGTGATGTCAGCTCCCGGAGGGATGACGGTTCCGTTGAATTTAATGGGGTTGGTCGTCTCCGATGCGAGGTAATGCGTGGCATTTCCCTCGGTCACGAATACGCCGTGTTCACGGGAAATAAAGCGCGCGTTGATCGGGATATCCGGGGTACGGTCTCCGGATGGCCTGCCCAAATGCTGGGTTCCGGAGAGACGGTATTCCGATATGGTGCGCTCGTAACAGGTGAACAGCGTGGGACGTATCACCCGGTTTTCTTTGGTGCTGCGGTTATTCATGATCAGGGTGACCGTGTTTGCAACCGGTTTTTTCTCAGATTTCTTCATAAGAGTGTATTCTCCCTTTTTTTATGAGGATTGTCAAGTTGACAGGGGGCGGAAGGGTTTTCGCATTCCTTTGTCTGTGGTATGATGGACTGGAATGCGGCGAACAATTTAAAAACGCCAGTTGATTATGATCGCGGGTATAAATCGATTTTTCAGCTGGTCACGCGTGAGACAAAGGGGGACACATGGACAAGGACAATGAAAGGGTTCTGCATGTTGACAGGTATTATGGGAGCCTGGCGACCATGCGGGCGCGCTTTGACAAGCGTTCCCGGCGGGATGCGTTTGCGGGCTCGACCGAGGAGGATTTTGCCGCCTGGCGGAGGGAGAGCAGACGCACACTGACGGATCTCCTTGGGCTTAACCGTATGGAGACCTGTCCGCTTGAGCCTCTGGTTGATGATTCGGTGACGGTCGAGGGTGCGCGCACGGAGGACGGACGTGCCATCACCAGGGAGCATGTAATCCTTCAGGTGGAGCCAGGGATCTATATGACGGTCTATCTGCTGATTCCGGACGGCCCGTCCGCAACCGGCAAAACGCGGGTGGCGCTGGCGCTGCCAGGACATATGGGGGCCGGCAAGGAAAGCATAGCCGGCCGCGCGGAGATCCCCGCGGTGGCGGATTCCATCAAAATGTTCAATTATGATTACGGCTTACGGCTTGCCCGGATGGGGTATGTTGTTGCCTGTCCGGACTGCCGCGGTTTCGGCGAACGGCGTGACGAGGACCGGCAAAGCGACAGCGAGGAGGATTTCCTGAATTCCACCTGCTTCCAGCTCTCCCACATGGCTGAGGGGCTGGGGGAGACGGTCTGCGGGATGTGCACCTGGGATGCGATGCGCCTGATCGATTATATGACGGATCGCGCGGGAGACCCTGAGTGTAACTGGGACACGGAGAGTATTACCTGTGTAGGCTTTTCCGGCGGCGGCATGCAGACACTGTGGCTTGCGGCTATGGACGACCGCGTGAAGACTGCGCTGATCAGCGGCTATCTGTACGGTTCCCGGGATTCGCACCTCATCTTAAACGGCAACTGCAGCTGCAACTATGTTCCGCGGCTCTGGGAGCATTTTGATATGGGAGATATCGCATCGCTCATCGCACCGCGCACCCTGATCGTGCAGTCCTGCCGTGACGATCATCTGAACGGCCCGCGGGGGCTGGAAAATGTGTATGAGCAGATGGAAATCGTGCGCGCGGCCTACCGGCTCTTTGATGCGGAAGAACGCATCACGCATGATATTCGCGAAGGAGAGCATTGCTTCCACCCGGAGATTCTGCAACTGCTTGGAAAATGAGTATGAAGAAGATAGCCGTCTTTCTTGACAACGCCTCCAATCATGCGATTTATTCGCGGATTTCCGGGCTTTTCCGGACAATCTATGAAATGGAACAGGATATCGCGATTTATCTGTATCGAAGCAGAGGCACCTGGAAATTTGACGAGGAATACAATCACGGGGAATACAACATCTTCAGTCTTCCGGATCTGGATGAATTCGACGGGTTTGTTGTGATTTTCAATGACCTGTCTGCGGAGCGGTCGGAGTTTTCCGGCTGGAGGGCCTGTACCGAGGTGATCAGACGGATCAGAGAGACCGGGAAGCCCGCGATCTCTATCGGATCAAAGATTGAAGGGATGGCGCACGTCGGAATCGACAACTACACCTCCATGCTGGGCATCTTCAAGCACATGGTGGAAATGCACCGTTGCCGGTCCTTCTGGTTTATGATGGGACCTGAACGCCATCGGGAAAGCCAGCTTCGCGCGCAGGCAATCAAAAAGTACCTCGCCGGCTGGGACAACAGGGATTACAGTGAGTATTTCTTCTTTGACAGCTTCAACCCCTCCTGCGGAGAAAACGGATTCCGGTATTTTTACGACAAATACGGGACGATTCCGGACGCGATCATCTGCGCCAATGACCACATTGCGATCGGCGCCTGTACAGAGGCGGCAAGGCATGGCTTTCAATGTCCCCGGGATTATCTGCTGACAGGCTTTGACCATATCGACATAGCGAGTTTTCACACGCCGACCCTCACGACGATTGACCAGAACTGGTCGGAGCTGGGAAAGGTGTGTATCGATTTCCTCAATGCCAGATGGGCGGGCGAGGAATTCCCGGAGAGTACGGTAGTCTATACCAAGCTGATCCGAGGACAGAGTTGCGGCTGTGTAAGCGATACATCTGATGAAGCCGCTGAGCTGATCAACACGTTTATCCGCCAGAATATGGAGACGGAGAGCTTTAACAGACGCCTCATCCGCCTGGAAAACGATCTGATGAGCTGCGAGTCCGTGCGCGCGATCGGCGAGGTGTTTGCACCGATGCTGGCCTATCTGCATTGTGATGCGCTCTATCTGGTGCTGGACAGACGGTTTTATTCCGAACGGGAGCAGGCGGGATTGCTGAAGGACGGAATAAACGGAATACAGTCTCTGGACAGTCAGTTTCTGCGGGATGGATATCCCCCCGAAATGATGCTTGCCTTTGGCTGTGAGGGCGACCGCGTGACCATGGCGGATGTGCCGGCGGACCGGCTTTACGAAATGGAAGCCTCAATCCCCGCGCCGAAGGACAGCCTGTTTCTTCCGGTTCATTTCGGGGATCGGGCAGCGGGCTATATGGTGCTGTGCCATGCGGAGTATCTGATCCGCAGTCCCTACTTCGTGCGCGGAATACAGATGCTGCTCAGTGCCATAGAGAATTTCTACATTCGCAACCGGCTGCGCGGAGCCAACAGGCTTCTTTCCCGTGCCTCCATCACGGACACCATGACCGGATTCTATAACCGGATGGGATTCCGTGAGGTCGGGGAGAGTTTTTTCCGCACCCGTCAGAACAACGGCAGGGGCATGGCAATCCTTTTTGCGGATATGAACGGGATGAAGCAGTACAATGACCGGTACGGTCACACCTGCGGCGATCAGGCGATCCTTGCGGTCACGCAGGCTATTCGCCGGGTCTCCCCGCCGGAGTCCGTCGTGGCGAGAATGGGCGGGGATGAATTCCTGATCATGCTGGACGAAACGGACGAGGAGCGCCTGCAGCAGATGATTGTCGACATTCGAAGCGAGATACCGAAGACGGAGGCCGCGGGAAAGCTTCCCTATCCGCCGACGATGAGCATCGGGCTGGTGATTGTCGACGGGCAGGGGGATCGTTCGCTGGATGAGTATGTGAAACTGTCTGATGAGCGTATGTATGAGGAAAAGCGCATGTTCAAGGAGCGGTCGCGCGCGGATAAAGCGTAATATGGATATGGAAGAGGCGGGGGTCTTGTTGCGAAGGCACCGCTTTTTTGTTATCATAGGATGTTGGGGTCAAAAGCGCATAAGGGAATCAGCGAATTCGGCGGTTTTCCTGTGTCGTGAACATAAAGGGATGCATGGCATATACGGGGTGGATGATGAAAAAACTAAGTCTGCTTGAAAAAATCTCCTATGGTCTGGGGGCGGTCGGCAAGGACATGGTCTATATGCTTTCCGCGAGTTATATCCTGTATTATTACCAGGATCTTCTCGGCGTTCCTGCCTCCATGATGGGGCTGATTCTGCTGGTGGCAAGAATTTTCGATGCGTTCAACGATCCCATCATGGGTGTGCTGGTTGCCAAAACCAGAACCCGCTGGGGCAAGTTCAGACCCTGGCTTTTTGTCGGCACGATCACGAATGCGGTGATTCTTTACCTGATGTTTGCCGCGCCGCCGGCCATGGATGTGGCCGGGATCACAGTGTATGCGGCCGTCACCTATATCCTCTGGGGAGTGACCTACACGATGATGGATATCCCGTACTGGTCCATGATTCCCGCCTTTACCGAGGGCGGAAAGGAGAGGGAGGGTCTGACCACGCTGGCAAGGAGCTGCGCCGGTGTCGGAAGTGCGATCATCACGATTGTGACGATGATGGCGGTTCACGCAATCGGCGGGGCGGATGAGGTAACGGGCTTTCGCTGGTTCACGCTGATTGTTGCCATTCTGTTTGTGGTGCTGATCACGATCACCTGTGTCAATGTGAAGGAGAAGGCGACAGTCAACATGGAATCCCCTTCCGTGGGACAGATGTTCCGGGCGCTGATTCAAAACGATCAGGCGATGACCGTGGTGATTTCCATTGTGTTAATCAACTGTTCCATCTACACCACCTCGAATCTGGTCATCTACTTCTTCAAATATGATTTCGGCGGAACGGGCTGGTTTAACAGCTACACCCTGTTCAACACCTTCGGCGGCGGCATGCAGATTCTGTCGATGATGCTGTTTTATCCGCTGCTCAGAAAATTCTTCACGAACATTAAAATCTTCTACATCAGTCTTGGAATGGCGATTGCGGGCTACGCGGCGCTTCTGTCCATCGCCTTTACCTCCATGGACAATGTGGTGATCCTGTTTATTCCTGCATTCTTCATCTTCTCCGCCAACGGGATCTTAAGCGTCCTCACGACCGTTTTCCTGGCAAACACCGTGGATTACGGCGAGTGGAAGAACAAGAGACGGGATGAATCCGTGATCTTTTCGATGCAGACCTTTGTCGTGAAGCTGGCCAGCGGCGTGGCGGTCTTTATCGCATCCATTGCCCTGCAGATTTTCAATCTGAGCTCGGCGGAGACGACGGAGGCGGATAAGCTGATCGATTTTTCGGCTACAGTTTCCGCAAGCTCGCAGGTGGGGCTGCGCATGACCATGACGATTCTGCCCATCGCCGGATTGTTTGTTGCGATCCTCTGGTTTAAGAGGAGATTCATTCTGACGGAGGAAAAGGTGCAGGAGCTGGCGCAGCAGGTGAAAGCTGCCAGAGGGGACTGATGCCGTCTGTGAAAGCAATCGGTAATCGTTGACAAGGGGAACGGGGATGTGCCGGAGCTTTCCGACGCTTCCGTAACAGGTGCGCGCGGGCAGAGGAGTCCGCAGAACAAAGGGAGGTTTTATGCCGCAGAGAAATGATATCCACAAGGTGCTGATCATCGGTTCCGGTCCCATTGTGATCGGCCAGGCGTGCGAGTTTGATTATTCCGGCACACAGGCGTGCAAGGCTCTGCGGTCGCTGGGCTACGAGATCGTGCTCGTCAACTCAAATCCGGCAACGATCATGACGGACCCGGAGATGGCGGACCACACGTATATTGAGCCGTTAAACGCGGAGCGTGTCGCCGCAGTCATCGAAAAGGAGCGGCCGGACGCGCTGCTTCCGAATCTGGGCGGGCAGTCTGGATTGAATCTCGCTTCGGAGCTATATAAAAAAGGCATTCTGGACATGTACGGGGTCAAGGTGATCGGCGTGCAGGTGGATGCCATTGAGCGCGGCGAGGATCGCGTGGAATTCAAGAAGACCATGGATGCGCTGGGGATCGGCATGGCGAGGAGCGAGGTGGCCTACAGTGTCGAGGAAGCCTTAAAGATCGCGGATCAGCTTCACTATCCGGTGGTGCTGAGACCTGCCTACACGATGGGCGGCACAGGCGGCGGACTGGTGTACAACCGTGAAGAATTAAAGACCGTGTGCGAGCGTGGGCTGCAGGCCTCTCTGATTCACCAGGTGCTGGTGGAGGAGTCCATTCTCGGCTGGGAGGAGCTTGAACTGGAGGTGGTCCGCGACAGGGAAAACAACATGATCACGGTCTGCTTCATCGAAAACGTGGATCCGGTTGGGGTCCACACCGGGGACTCCTTCTGTACGGCTCCCATGCTCACGATTGATGACGAGCTGCAAAAGGAACTGCAGCGGCAGGCTTACGCGATTGTCGAGCACATCGGCGTCATCGGCGGGACGAATGTTCAGTTTGCACATGATCCCGTGAGCGGACGGGTGATCGTAATTGAGATCAATCCGCGGACTTCACGTTCTTCGGCGCTGGCCTCCAAGGCGACGGGCTTTCCCATCGCACTGGTCTCGGCCAAGCTTGCCACGGGCCTGACGCTCGCGGAGCTGACGGATTCCCGCTTCGGAACGCTGGATCATTATGTTCCGAACGGCGATTTTGTCGTCGTGAAGTTTTCCCGCTGGGCATTTGAAAAGTTCCACGGGGTTGAGGATCGGCTGGGAACGCAGATGCGTGCGGTCGGCGAGGTGATGAGCATCGGTAAAAACTACAAAGAGGCCTTCCAGAAGGCGATCCGCTCTCTGGAAAAGGATCGTTACGGTCTGGGCTTTGTAAAGGATTACCATGAGAAATCGGTTGAGGAGCTCAAGCGTCTGCTGATTGACGTGAGCTCGGAGCGTCACTTTATTCTCTATGAGGCACTGCGAAAGGGAATGACGGTCGATGAACTGTTTGAGATCACGAAGGTGAAGCGTTACTTCCTCGAGCAGATGAAGGAGCTTGTGGAGGAGGAGAATACGCTACTTACGCACAAAGGGAGCGTGCCGCCGGATGATTTGCTTATCAAGGCCAAACGGGACGGATTTTCGGACCGCTATCTGGCGCTGATTCTCGGGGTGCCGGAGGATGATATCCGCAACCGCCGGGAAGCGCTCGGCGTGACGGAAACCTGGGATTCGGTGCACGTCTCCGGCACTCAGGACAGTGTCTATTACTATTCCACCTATCAGCCGTCAAATAAGGCGAAAGTGCAGGAGACGGACGAAAAACGCCGCATCATGATTCTGGGCGGCGGTCCGAACCGGATCGGACAGGGAATCGAGTTTGACTACTGCTGTGTCCATGCAGCGAAATCCCTCAAAGCGCTCGGCTTTGAAACCATCATTGTCAACTGCAATCCGGAGACGGTTTCCACGGACTATGATACCTCCGACAAGCTGTACTTTGAGCCCTTGACCCTGGAGGACGTCCTCGCGATTTACCGTCAGGAGAAGCCGATGGGCGTCATTGCGCAGTTCGGCGGACAGACGCCGCTCAATCTTGCTTCCAAACTGGAAAAGGAGGGGGTGCGGATTCTCGGCACGACACCGGAGGTGATCGATCTGGCTGAGGATCGCGACCGGTTCCGAAAGGTGATGGATAAGCTTGGCATCCCGATGCCGGAGGCCGGCATGGCGACGACCGTCGAGGAGGCCAAGGCGGTCGCCGGACGGATCGGTTACCCGGTGATGGTCCGGCCCTCCTACGTGCTGGGTGGCCGCGGCATGGAGGTCGTCCGTGACGAGACGGCAATTGAGGAATATATGCGCGCGGCAGTCGGGGTGACACCGGACAGACCGATTCTGATCGACCGCTTTCTGCACCATGCGCTCGAATGCGAGGCGGACGCGATCTGCGACGGGGTCAATGCGTATGTCCCCGCGGTGATGGAGCATATCGAACTGGCGGGTATCCACAGCGGCGACAGTGCCTGTATTCTCCCCTCCAGGCATATCCCGGAGGATCTGCTGCAGACAATCCGCGAATACACAAAGAAGATCGCAGTGGAAATGCACGTCGTCGGTCTCATGAACATGCAGTATGCGATTGAGGACGGGAAGGTGTATGTGCTGGAAGCCAATCCGCGCGCTTCCAGGACGGTTCCGCTTGTGTCCAAGGTCTGCGGCATCCGTATGGTACCGCTGGCGGTCGAGATCATAACGAGTGCGCTGACAGGAAAGGCATCTCCCATAAGCGGCCTGGGAGAAAGAAAGATTCCGTATTACGGTGTCAAGGAAGCGGTCTTCCCCTTCAACATGTTCCCGGAGGTAGATCCGGTTCTGGGCCCCGAGATGCGCTCTACCGGCGAGGTGCTGGGCATTGCAAAGTCTACCGGTGAGGCATTTTTCAAGGCAGAGGAGGCTGCGAAATCCACGCTGCCGACGGAAGGAGCGGTGCTTATTTCCGTCAATGCCGAGGACAAGCCGGAAGCGGCGGAGCTGGCGAAACGCTTCCATGAGGACGGTTTTTCCATCCTGGCGACAGGCAGGACCTGCGATCTGATTGAGGCCTCGGGCGTACCCGTCGTCCGGGTAAAGAAGAGCTACGAGGGAAGACCGAATGTGCAGGACATGATCACCAACGGAGAAATTGCGCTGATCATTAATTCGCCCGTCGGAAGGGATGCGGAGCATGATGACAGTTACCTGAGAAAATCAGCCATCAAAGCCCGTATTCCCTATGTGACGACTATGGCTGCCGGATTTGCTGCGGAGGAGGGAATCCGGCAGGTCAGATCCGCGGCGGCATCTCCGATCTATTCACTCCAGGAGTGGCACGGAATGATCGCATGTGATTGACAAAACCGGAAAAAGGTCTATTATTTGATATGTTGTTTATTCTTAAATATATGCAGGAGGGAGAGTTATGTTTGAGAAGTGGTTTCATTTAAAAGAGCACGGAACCGATGTGCGCACGGAGGTGGTCGCCGGCATGACGACCTTCCTGTCGATGGCTTACATCCTGGCAGTCAATCCGAATATCCTGAGTGCCGGGGGCATGAACCGGAGCGGCGTGTTCGTGGCAACCGCGATCGCGTCGGCGATAGCGACTTTCGTCATGGCTTTTCTTGCCAACTATCCGATCGCGCTGTCTGCGGGTCTTGGCTTGAACGCCTATTTTGCCTACACGGTGTGCCTGGGCGAGCTGGGCGGGGATGCCAATGCATTCCGTGTCGCCCTGACCGCGGTTTTCGTCGAGGGCCTCATCTTCATCCTGCTTTCCCTGTTTAAGGTGCGGGAGGAGATCATCAACGGCATTCCCTCCAATCTGAAGAACGGCATCACCGTCGGAATCGGTCTGTTCATCGGCTTCATCGGTCTGCGCGGTGCCAACATCGTCATCCCGAGCGGCTCTACGACGGTTGAGCTGGGCAATTTCAGGGATCCCGGCATGACGCTGGCTCTGATCGGTTTCCTGATCATCCTTGTGCTTGCCTATTATAAGGTCAAGGGCGCGGTGCTGATCGGCATCCTGGCGACCTGGGTGCTGGGAATGATCGCACAGGCGGCCGGCTGGTATGTTGTGGATATCGAGGCAGGGGTTTACAGCGTGTTCCCGGATTTCTCACAGGGACTGAATCTCGGCGGCATTTCGGAGACGGCTTTCAAGCTTGATTTCGCCTGGGTGGGAGCTCACTTCATCCAGTTCGTCGCCATTGTCTTTGCGTTCCTGTATGTGGATCTCTTTGACACGATCGGCACCGTCGTCGGTGTCGCTGACAAGGCGGGCCTTCTGGACAAGGATGGAAAGCTTCCCCGCGCCGGCAAGGTGCTGATGGCGGACGCAATCGGCACAACGGCGGGCGCTCTGCTTGGCACCTCCACGGTCACCTCGTTCGTCGAATCGAGCGCCGGTGTCGCAGAGGGCGGCAAGACAGGTCTCACCGCATTCACGACGGGCGTCATGTTCCTTGTGGCGCTGGTGCTTTCACCGATCTTCCTGGCAATCCCCGGCTTTGCCACTGCGCCGGCTCTGATCTACGTCGGTATGCTGATGATCAGCTCTGCCAAAAACATTCATTTTGACGGAGAGGTCGCCGATGTGGCCGGTGCCTATATGGCGATCATCATGATGCCGCTGTCCTACTCCATCGCGACCGGTATCATGTTCGCGGTGGTAACCTGGGTCATCATCAAGATCTTCGAGGGCAAGACCAAGGATGTGAGCCCGGTGATGTGGGTGGTCTTTGTGCTGTTCCTGTTGCGCATCATCACACTGGTGACCAATTTCCAGTAAACCTTTTGTGAAGAGGACAGGCATTTTCAATCGAATCAACCAGTATCGGAACGCGGGGCGTTACTGCCTTGCGTTCCTTTTATTGTGCTTTTTTGTTCTTTTTGTGCCAGCCGGCTGCGCCTTTCCCTACGCCGGATTTGAGGATGCGTATCCTGAGACCTCATCCCCGGAAAAGAAGAACGATGCGCCGGAGCAGGCCGTGACGGAGGAGTCTGCAGACGACGACCGGGACCTGCGGACGCCGGAGGAGCGGCTGGAGGATGATCTGAAAGCCGGCAAAATTTCCTGGGATAACGCGCCGGAGATTCATAACCGCGAGGAACTGATCAGTTACATGCGCCGGGTGCGGGATCACGATCTCACGGAAGCACCCGTGATCTACTGTGACGGGTATATGGCGGATTACGAGGAGATCCTGCGCGCAGTCAATCTCGCTTATATCGATTTTGAAATCCGTTCGGAACAGAAAAATTCGAAGCATGTGCTGTACACGCTGACCTACTATCCCGGAGAGCGCGTTGCGAAGGCGTACCATCTCGGAACGACCAGCGGGCTGAATGAGGAGGAGCTTGCGCTGTATCGTGACGCAGTCATCCTTGTTGAGGATGCCATGAAGCTGCCGGATGTCCTGCATCGTGAACTGTTTCTGCACGATCAGGTGATCGGAAGGGCGACCTACCACAATCGCAGGGAGCGGGTCGGGGTTCCGCGGTTTTGCACGGCGGTGGGCGCCATGCTCGACGGACAGGCAAACTGTCAGGGGTACTCGGATGCGTTCCTGATGCTCGCATCGATGACCGGGATGCAGGTTGGCAGACAGTCCGGTTTCGCCGATAACCAGGAGCATATGTGGAATACCGTATGCCTGGACGGACGCTGGTATGCGCTGGACTGCACCTGGGATGATGCTTCCTATACCCTGAACGGGACAGAATATACCAGTTACGCTTATTTCAATGCGCCGCTCGCGGTTTTACGCGCTACGCACAGTTTTGAGGACTACACGGTGGAGCATCCGGTGGTCGAAGAGCTGTCAGATGCACCGGATTACTTCTATCTCACGACGGAAGCGAGCAATGATTATTTTGGCCGATTCTATCCGTCTATGGAAGAGCTTGCGGCCGCGGCAGCGCAGCGGATGGACCAGGGCGTGCGCTACTTCTATGCGATGGCTCCGGCCGATCAGGAGAATTACGCGAGATACAGGGATGTCGCGGACTCGATTGACAGACATCTTCGCGTGAAAAAGGATTATGTGACGATTCTCACAAACCGCGGGGAGTACGGATTCGTCACGATTGACGCGACCGGTTCCGAAGCGGAGGCGGAGGAGACGCAGAGCGACCGCGTATCTGAGGAACAGTCCGGTTTTCCGGGGGCGGATGCTTCGGAAAGCCCCACGGTTTCTGAGGACGGAATCTATACCCACGCGGAGGATGTGGCGCTCTATCTGCATCTTTACGGCAGGCTTCCGCAGAATTTCATCACAAAAAGCAAGGCCCGGGAGCTAGGCTGGAGCGGCGGCGGTCTGGAGGATTATGCGCCGGGTAAATGCATCGGCGGCGACCGGTTCGGCAATTATGAGGGGCTGCTCCCTGAGAACGGTAAGTACAGAGAGTGTGATATTGACACGCTCGGTGCGGATTCACGCGGTGCAAAGCGGCTGATTTACTCGGACGACGGCGGCATCTGGTACACGGAGGATCATTATGCAAGCTTTACGCGCCTGTACTGAAAAGGTGTTTTATATGGACCTGTCCGATGTGACGGACCGTGACGGACTGCAGCGGCTGCTGCGGGAGACGCTGCCGCTGCCGGAATACTACGGAGGCAGTCTGGATGCGCTTTATGACGTGCTCACGGAGCACGGAAGCGGCTGGAACATCATTCTGTACCGCTATGCCGGTCTGGAACGGCTGCAGCCGAAAATCTTTGCCGGTCTGAAACGAGTGTTTCAGGACGCCGTCCTGGAGGTTCCGGGGTTACGCGTGCGATTCTTCAAAGGATGACCGTGCGGAGCGCATTGGAAAAGCCCCGATTCGGAAATGATCGAACCGGGGCCCTGTTATTGAGCGAAAGCTCTGTGCCGAGTACTCAATTGACAATTATGATCATACAATAAGAATATGTCCGAATTGTGAACATGACCTAAAAGAAATCTAAAACTGTATGAAAAACCCGGAAACCGGATCGGATTTTCCTGACTGGTGTTATTCGAAAAAGTGTGATAAAATAGAAACGCTATGTTTTCAGAGGAGGGATGTGTGCCTTATGCAAAAAATCATTCTGACCGGTGATCGTCCGACGGGGCGGTTACATGTGGGACATTATGTCGGTTCCCTGAGGCGCCGCGTGGAACTGCAGAACTCCGGCGATTTTGATGAGATCTATATCATGATTGCGGATGCGCAGGCACTCACGGATAATGCCGAAAATCCCGGCAAGGTGCGGGAGAATATCCTTGAGGTGGCGCTGGATTATCTTGCGGCGGGTCTTGATCCCGCGAAATCCACGTTGTTTATTCAGTCACAGATTCCGGAGCTGACGGAGCTCACCTTTTACTATATGAATCTCGTGACGGTGGCGAGGCTTCAGCGCAATCCGACGGTCAAGACAGAACTCCAGATGAGACATTTCGACGGAGGCGGCGTTCCGGTCGGTTTCTTCACCTATCCGATCTCCCAGGCATCCGACATCACAGCCTTTAAGGCGACGGTCGTCCCGGTAGGAGAGGATCAGGAGCCGATGCTGGAGCAGTGCCGCGAGATCGTCCGCAAATTTAATTCCGTCTACGGGGAGACGCTTGTGGAGCCGGAGATCATGCTTCCCGATAATGCAGCGTGCTTAAGGCTGCCGGGAATTGACGGAAAGGCCAAGATGAGCAAATCCCTGGGCAACTGCATCTACCTCGCGGAAGAACCGGAGGATATCAAGAAAAAGGTGATGAGCATGTTTACGGATCCCGATCACCTGCGGGTTGAGGATCCCGGTAAGACCGAGGGCAATCCGGTGTTCATTTATCTGGAGGCTTTTGCCAGACCGGAATACTTTGCGGAGTTCTGCCCGGATTACCGGAATCTGGATGAGATGAAGGCACATTATGAGCGTGGCGGCCTCGGTGACGTCAAGGTCAAGAAGTTTTTGAACAACTGTCTGCAGGCGGAGCTGGAGCCGATCAGAAAGCGCAGGCAGGAGTATCAGAAGGATCTTGGCTACGTGGTTGACGTGCTGAAGAAGGGAAGTGAGGTCGCAAAGAAAAAAGCGGCAGAGACGCTGGCCGACGTCAAACGGGCTATGCGGATTGATTATTTCGACGATCAGGAACTGATTCGGTCGCAGGCGGCTAAGTATCAGGGATGAAGGAGGCAGTATGAAGAACATCTTGTTTGTGGCGTCGGAGGGTGTGCCGTTTATCAAGACGGGCGGGCTGGCGGATGTCGTCGGATCGCTTCCCAAGGAGATCGACAGCAAGTACTATGATGTCCGCATCATTCTTCCGAAGTATCTGTGCATGAAGCAGGAGATGACGGACAAGCTGGAGTACGTCACGAATTTCTACATGGATTTCCATTGGAAACGGGAGTATGTCGGCATATTTAAGGCCTGTGTGGACGGGATCACCTACTATTTCGTTGACAACGAGTTTTACTTCAGCGGAGACCGTCCGTACAGTGACAATGTCGTCTTTGAGATTGAGAAATATACCTACTTTTCAAAGGCGGCCCTGTCGATCCTTCCCGTGGTGGATTTCCGACCTGACATCATTCACTGCCATGACTGGCAGACCGGTCTGATCCCGGTGTACCTCCGGGAACGCTTCCAGGGGAATGAGTTCTATCGCGGGATCAAGTCCATCATGACGATCCATAACCTGAAATTCCAGGGGAAGTGGGATATCGATACGGTTAAGGACATCACGGGACTTCCGGACTATTACTTCACCCCGGACAAGCTGGGATTCTACAAGGACGGCAATCTCCTGAAGGGCGGTCTGGTCTATGCGGATGCGATCACGACGGTTTCCGCCACCTATGCGGAGGAGATCAAGATGCCCTTCTACGGCGAGGGACTGGATGGTCTGCTGCGCGCGCGGGCAGGCGATCTGCGCGGAATCGTCAACGGTATTGATTATGCGGACTTTGATCCGTCTGCTGACAGACATCTGGAGCATCCGTACAATCAGGTCAATTTCCGGAAGGAAAAGGGCAAGAATAAGACCGCGCTGCAAAAGGAGCTTGGTCTTGCGGTGGATGAGAAACGGATGATGCTGGGCATTGTGTCACGCCTCACGGATCAGAAGGGACTGGATCTGATTGCTTATGTGATGGATGAGCTCTGTCACGATGCGGTGCAGATCGTGGTGCTTGGGACCGGTGAGGATCAGTACGAGAATATGTTCCGTCATTTCGCCTGGAAATACCACGACATGGTGTCCGCGAACATCTATTATTCCGATGCCCTTTCGCATAAGATTTATGCGGCATCGGACGCGTTCCTCATGCCTTCGCTGTTTGAGCCCTGCGGGCTCTCCCAGCTGATGGCGCTTCGTTACGGCACCATTCCGATTGTGCGTCAGACCGGCGGGCTTCGCGACACCGTGGAGCCGTACAACCGGTTTGAGTCGAGCGGAACGGGTTTTGGGTTCCTCAACTACAATGCGCACGAAATGCTCGGAACCATCCGGGAGGCCGAGGCGCTCTATTATGACAATAAGCGTGAATGGAACAAGATGGTTGACCGCGCAATGAAGGTCGATTTCTCCTGGAAGGTTTCCGCCGGTAAATATCAGGAAATGTATATGTGGCTCTGCCCGTGATGAGCAAAGGAGAAGACAGAAAAGAGGATCCGGACGCCGTTCACGGCAGAAACGACTCCTCCGGAATGCTCGTTCAGGCCGGCATACTGGCAGCTGCCGGTATTGTGGTACGGATTATCGGCCTGCTCTACCGCAGTCCCCTGACAGGAATCATCGGGGATGAGGGCAACGGTTATTACAATTATGCCTACAACTGCTATGTGGTCATTCTGCTGATTTCCGCCTACAGCATACCTTCCGCCATCTCCAAGGTGATCGCGGAGAGGCTGGCGCTTGGAGAGACGCGGAATGCGCAGCGCATCTTTCATGGTGCGCTCTGCTACGTCCTGTTGGTGAGCGGCGCCTTCTCTCTTTTTGTTTTTTTTGAGGCAAAGCTTCTGACCTTTGGTCATTCCGTGACGGTGCTCAGGGTTTTCTCGCCGACCATTCTGCTGTTCGGCTTTCTCGGAGTCCTGCGGGGCTTTTTTCAGGCGAGGCGGACGATGGTGCCGACCTCCATTTCCCAGATTCTTGAACAGATTGTCAATGCCGCGGTATCCCTTGCGGCCGCCTGGCTCTTTATCCGCGGCGCCGGTGCGGGAGCGGGCGAGACGGAAAAGGCAGTGCGCGGCGCGGTCGGCAGTGCGCTCGGGACGGGCGCCGGGGTTCTTGCAGCACTGTTGTTTATGGTGGTTGTCTATTTCAGGAGCAGACGGGAAATCGTCTCCCAAATGGAGAAGGATGAGGACCGGAATCCGGAACCGGTGCGCAATATCATGAAGCTTCTGTTCGTGACTGTCACACCTTTTATTTTAAGCACCTTTATTTATAATTTTTCCACCATGCTTGATCAGACGATCTTTCAGAGGATTCTGATCCATGTGCGGCACTATACCGAGCAGAATACGGCCATCGCATACGGGATTTTCTCCACCAAGGCGGTTGTCATCGCCAATATTCCGATCGCCCTTGCCAATGCCCTTTCCAGTGCGATGATGCCGAATCTCTCCGCCAGCTATGCACGCAGGGATCTGGATGAGACCGGTTCCATTGTTTCCCGCGCCCTGCACTGCACCATGATCATTTCCGTGCCCTGTGCCGCCGGTCTCGTGGCGCTCGCAAAACCGGTGATGATGCTGTTGTTTCCGCAGAGATCTTCCCTTGATCAGGCGGCCGCCCTTCTGGCCGGGATCGCGGTCACCGTGGTTTTCTACAGCATTTCCACCGTTACCAATGCGGTTCTGCAGGCAATCGGAAAAATGAACCTGCCGGTTTACAACGCACTGACCGCGCTGCTTGTTCAGGGCGCAGTCCTGGCGTTGCTGCTTCTTTTTACCGGACTGGACAACAGAGCACTGGTCATTGCAACGATCCTTTACTCGGCGCTTATGTGTCTTTTGAATCACAGGGCGATGAGCAGCAGACTGCGGGTTTCTATCGATCTCAGACGCTTCTTTGGCGCACCGTTTGCGGCGTCCTTGGTCATGGCGGTGA
This sequence comes from Lachnospiraceae bacterium, assembly GCA_024682835.1. Classification (GTDB taxonomy): domain Bacteria; phylum Bacillota; class Clostridia; order Lachnospirales; family Lachnospiraceae; genus Butyrivibrio. Next base: position 22,223 of record JAIKYU010000150.1, read on the forward strand.
TGTCAAGACTGGTTTACGGGGGAACCTCATTTCTTCTCGGAAGGCTTCTCACACCGCGCGGCTATCTGATGAATCTCCTTGCCCTGCTTCCGGCTTTATTTGTGGCCGTTCTCCTGTACAGCCTGCTGCTTATCCGGCTTCACGGCGTCACAAGGGAAGAACTCATGCAGATGCCGAAAGGAGCGGCGCTTGTGCGTCTGCTTGAGAAGATCCGGATCCTGCAGTGAAACGTTAGCCTTGTTTTTTTTCCGGTGATGGGGTAATATGAGCATATTGAATACGGCTCATGACGCAGCCGGCGTATGATGATGCCCGCGTGCGGCCGTGAGTCGGGATCACAGACAGCTGACAATGGCTACCACAAAGACGACACGGAGATGAAAAATGGAAACGACACAGGAAATGATGGAAACGACGACACACGAAACAGACAATCGGGAGATGACTGCACAGGAGACGGCCGGACAGCCCGCGGAAGCCGTGACCGAAGAAGCGACGGAACAGGCCGGCGAGGCACCCGCACCGGAGGTCAGTGAGATCAGCGAGGCACCAGCGCAGGAGGTCGGCGGGGCATCCGCACAGGAGGTCAGCGAGGCACCAGCGCAGGAGGCCGGCGGGGCATCCGCACAGGAGGTCAGCGAGGCACCCGCACCGGAAGCTGCGGAGGGCGCCGAGGCACCCGCCGAACAGGAAGCAGCAGAGAGCAGCAACGATTCTCCGGAGGAGAGTGTAGATGAAAAGAAGGCTGCCGAGAAGGCAGCAATCAGGGAGGATATAGCCAGGGAAAAGCTCGCCAGGGAAAAGCGGGCCATTCTCCGTGAAGCCAGAGAGGCTCTGCGGGCGGATGAATACGACCCCGATGCCATAGCGGCGATTCTTGACCGGTTTGACAAAGCCGGAGATGCCGGTGAGATGGCGGAGGCCGAACTGGCACGCCAGCGCGAGGAGATCGTGCAGCGCAATGAAGCGAAAAAGAACCGGATCGCCGAACGGGCGGGCAATGCCGAGAAAAAGCGCGGTCTGATCGCGATTGCCAAAGAGCTGGCGGATTCAGAGGATTGGAAGGGAACGAGCGCAAAATTCAAAACCCTCATGGAGGACTGGCGCAAGGCCGGTAACGCCGGTGAGGAGGGCGACTCGCTCTGGGAGGAGTTCAATGCCGCGAGACAGGCGTTTTTTGCGAGGCAGCGTGCGCATTATGATGAGCTGGACAGCCGTAACGCCGAGCGCAGGCAGGAAAAGGAGAAGCTGATTGCCGCTGCAAAAGAAGCGGCTGAGGATAGCACGGACTGGAAGAAAACACATGAAAAGCTGGAGGAGATCTTTGCCTCCTGGAAGCAGGTCGGTTCCGCGGGACGTGACGATGAGCGCCTCTGGAGGGATTTCCAGAACGTGCGCAACGCCTTCTATGAAAGAAGAACCGCCGCGAGAAATGAACAGGAGCAGATCTTCAAGGTGCGCCGGGAGGACAAGGAGGCGCTGGTTGCTCAGGCGGAACGCTTCGTAAGCACGAGAGACTACAGCCCCAAGGCCATGGAGCGCATGCGTGAGATGGGCGGCGACTGGAAGGATATCGGTTTCTGCGGACGCAAGCAGGAGAATGAGCTCTGGGAGCGTTTCCACACGGCGCAGGACACCTACTGGAAGGGCAGGAGAGCCGCCAGTGAACAGCGCCATGAGGAATGGGCCGAAAAGACGCGCGGAGCCATAGAGCGCCGCACAGACAGGGTGGCCCGACTGAAGGATAATATCGATAATCTTAAGGAGCGCGCAGAGACGGCGGGAGAGGAAAAGAAAGCACAGATCGCCGGATGGATTGAGGAAAACGAGGAGCAGATTAAAACACTGGAAGCGGAAATTGCCCGTATGACAGCGGAACTGGAGAAATAAGGGAAAGGATTTCCCGTAGTTATCAGAGGAGGAAAAACAGTGAAAAACGGGATTTACAGGAGAATCATTGCGGCGGTGATCAGCGCGGGGCTGGTATTGACATCCGTCGTCGTGAGTCCGCAGGGTGCAGTGCAGGTGGAGGCGGCAGCAAGAACGGTTGCGATCCGTTCCTGCGTGATTCAGGGCCCCAATGTCGTTACGACGGTTCATGCGGATCAGCTGCCCGCAAGCGATGACGGTGTGTATTATCTATACGCGAATGAGGTGTATCAGGACGGGCCGGTCGGTCAGAATGTCGCCCAGGCTCCGATTGCCGCGGATACGCAGCTTGTCTGTCCGCTCAATTTCGGGGCGCCGGACAACAATATGATGCGCAAGTTCATCGTGTGCGTCCGTCAGGGCGGCTCGATGCAGCAGGTGAGTGACGAGCATTATATCACCAATCCGGAAGCGGTGGCCACGGAGACCTCCAGGCGCAATGATCACGGCATCAAGGGTATTCTGCCGCACGTAGCGGAAGCATCGACCTTTAAGGACCTCGGCGTCGCACAGATGGTGTACAATCTCTATCTCGGCGATATCGTGGGACCCTCTTCGGATCCAGCGCTTCCGACGATTGAATTCCCTTACTGCGGCAATGTGTATCAGTTCAACACGAAAGCGCTGCAGCAGTATGACGGCTTTGTGGGCTGGTGCAGCGGCAACGGCTTTCAGCTGACGATGACGATTATCAACAACAAGACGGCAGCAGGGGCCGATCTGATTCATCCGCTCGCCAGAGACGGTCATGTCTGCCCGGGCTATGCCATGAACACCAAGGAACCCGGCGGAACGGCGCACCTGAAAGCGATCGCGACCTTCCTCGCGGCGCGTTACTCCGGGACGGACGGACACGGTCAGGTGGATAACTGGGTGATCGGCAATGAGGTGAATGCCCGAACCGAGTGGTATCACATGAGCAGCGCCAATCTGGAACTCAATGTCAGCGAGTATGTCAAGGCGTTCCGCATTTTCTATAACGGGATCAAGAGCGTCAACGGCAATGCACGCGTATACAACTCCATTGATCAGGAATGGGGAAGAAAATCCAATCCCGGCTGCTTCCTGAGCAGGGAATACCTGGACCGCTTCACCTACTATATGAATCGGGAGGGCAATATCGATTGGGGACTCTCCTTCCATCCCTACAATGCGCCGCTTTATGACCCCTACGCCTGGAAGCAGCAGTCCTGCTGGGTGCGCAACGACCAGTCCACACCGTATATCACCATGGAAAACATCGACCTGCTGACGGGGTATATGTCACAGCCGGGATATCTGGCCCCCAACGGACAGGTGCGGAGCATCTCGATTTCGGAGATCGGATACACGTCCAGCTTTGGCGAGGACATACAGGCGGCCTCGATCGTTTACGGCTACCTGATGGCGGCATCCAATCCGCATATCGATGCGTTTATTCTCTATCGTGAGACGGATGATGCGCATGAGATGCAGAGCAATATCGCACAGGGTTTAAAGCGGCCGGACGGATCGCAAAAGCCTTCCTATGCCTGCTACAAGGCGTTGGGCACCGGCAATCAGGGCAGCGCTGTGCAGCTTGCGTCGCAGGTGATCGGTCAGGATGTGCAGGCGATGGTGAACTCCAGAACCTTCCTGCTCAGGGGAGGCTGGGATCTGAATTCATAAAAACACAATCCGGGGGACGGCTTGGCAGTTCAGACGTCAGAAGAAAGAAAGATCATACTGGATGAGATGTACCGGGCTTTTTCGATTGCCTCGGAGGGAGCGTACGCCTATGTGTGCGACTTAAAAACCGATCTTTCCCGCTGGTCCAGGGAGGCGGTTGCCTATTTTGACATGCCCGGGGAATATATGCTCCATGTCAACGCCATCTGGATGGATCGGATTCATCCCGAGGACAGAAGCGAATTCCGCGATTCGATGGAAAGCATTTTCACCGGCGTGGGGGTGACACACGATCTGCAATACCGCGTGAAAAACGGAGACGGGCTGTATGTCATCTGCACCTGCCGCGGTATCGTGTTAAGAGATCCGGAGGGAAATCCCAATTACTTTGGCGGAGTGATCCGCAATCACGGTTCACAGAGTCATATCGACCCGGTGACCGGTCTGCACAATCAATATGGCTTTTTTGAGGATATCCGTTCCTATTCGCACCGGAAGCAGCCGTGTAATGTGCTGCTTCTGGGCATCAGCCGTTTTTCCGAAATCAATAATGTATATGGTTACGCGACCGGCAACCGGGTGCTGCAGACGCTGGCGCGCCACCTGGAGCAGACGGTGGGAGAGGATGGAAGAGTTTACCGCATGGACGGCGCGAAATTTGCCGTGGTGTCTTCCACGCTCACCGAGGAGATGTACAGGAAGCGGTATCGTGAACGCAAGGCGGCGCTCATGAGCGGATTTGATGTGGACGGGAACCGGTACTGCCTGGTGGTCAACGGCGGTATGTTGAGCGTTGACTGTTATGATGTGGGTGATGAGGCGATCTACGCCTGCCTGAACTATGCCTATGACGAGTCCAAGGACAGGCAGCAGGGCGAGTTGGTCGTGTTTCACAACACGGTGAACCGGGAGAGCAGAAAGACGCTGGAAATCGTGCACGTCATCCGGGACTGCATCGTGGACAACTGCCGCGGATTCTATCTGTGCTATCAGCCGATCATGGATGCGGAGACGGAAAAGCTTTCCGGCATGGAGGCTCTGATCCGCTGGAAGAATGAGAAATACGGAGAGGTGCCGCCGAATGACTTTATCCCGATTGTGGAAAAGGATATGTTGTTCCCGAAGCTGGGCGACTGGATTCTTCGTCAGGCGATGACGGATGGCAAAAAGTTTCTCACGCAGTATCCGAATTTCGTGATGAATGTCAATCTTTCCTACGCCCAGCTGGAAAAGGCGGATTTTGTCCATACGGTACTGACAATCCTTGAGGAGACCGGCTTTCCGCCCGAAAATCTGTGTCTCGAAATCACCGAACGCTGTCGGCTGCTGGATCTGGAGATGCTGCGCAATATCATCGCACAGCTTCGTGAGCGGGGCGTGAAGTTCGCGCTGGATGATTTCGGCACCGGTTACTCATCCATCAGCATTCTGAAGGAGCTTCCGGTGGATGTGGTCAAGATTGACCGTGAGTTTGTCAAGGACATCGAGCAGGATCAGCACAGCATGGCAACCGTGGAGCATATTTCCGGTCTGGCATCGGTGTACGGATCTCACGTCTGCGCGGAGGGAATAGAGTCATCCGCCATGCGGGATCATCTTCGCCGGTTTTCCGTGAACAGTCTGCAGGGATACTATTATTCCAAGCCGATCCCGTTCGATCACTTTATGAAATTGAACATTTCCTGATATTCCATGATGAAGATGCAATCCTGCGGGCAGAGCGGATTGCCGGTTTGGGTTTTGGATGCGGTTGGTATAAGCTCACGTCGGCGTCTGCTCCCGATGGAAGGGCAACGCGTTTTTAAGCAGAAAAAGGAGGAGCGTGTGATCAGATTCGGATTCATCAAGGGTCGCCGCACGCAAAAGAGAATGGCCCTGCTTCTGGCAGCTGCATTGCTGCTTGGCGGCTGCGGCGCGGCGGGACATGCTGATCTGGCGGATGCGGCAAACGTCAGTATCAGTCAGGAACAGGCGGTCCCTGAGACGGCCGAAGAACCGCAGGAAAAGCAGGATGCCGCGGAGGCTTCCGGTGAAGAGACAAAAACGGAAGCGGATCAGGATGCCCGTGAATCCGTGCCCATCGGAAAAAACCGCCTTCTGCCCGGGTATCAGGTGCTCTTTGAGGTGCAGGGGGACGGCACGCTTCGCGAGCTTCTGGATGTGGGCAATGCGGAATATATCATGTACGCGGATGCCGGGGAAGCCGGCTGTTATGCCGTCACCGAATCACGCGAGTCGGGAGAGGGAGCAGAAAAACTTTACTACGTGGATCCGCAGGGGACGGTGGTGAACTGCCCGCTTTACCTGGGGGACAGCGGCAACAGCTTTGTTGCGCATTCCTTTGCCGTGGTGGATGGAAAACTGGTCTATCATCTGAGCGGGGATGATCCGACGATCTATGCCTATGATCCGGAGAGCGGAAAGATTGCGGAAGACACCGCGCTCACCGATCTGCAGAAGAAGCTGCAGAAGCTGATTGACGATACCAAATGGGCACTGAAGTACAATACAGCCGCCCCCGCCATGCTGGAAAGAAGCGGCGGCTTCCTGCTCACGGACAATGACGGGTACCTGTACCGCTATGATGCACAGGGGGAGGAGATTGAAACCTGGAATGTGCTGATGCCCTCCGCCTGGTACATTCCGCTGGATGAAAATACCGTCGCCGGACTGGACGTGGAGATCCGCGACGGAGGCAATATCGTTCACGGTTTTATATACAATCCGGCGGAGCATACGATACGAAGCTTTACCCCCGGAAAAATGGACAACCCTTACGCCTCGGATGTAATCATCGGCACCACCGGTCAGGGACGTTACGTGTACTACCTCACACAGATGGAAGAAGGGAACGCGCAGAATTCCAGAACCGTCCGGTCCCTTTACTGCTTCGATACGGACAATCCGGAGACCGGCGAGCAGGAGGTCTTTTCGGCAACGATTCCGTCCGGCTTTTCGGAGCCCTACGCGACGGATGATAACGGCGCGATGCTGAACGCCGGCCGCGTGTGTATGGTCGGTGAGGATGTGTACTATCTGGACTACCTGGAGGATGAAGGCTTTGTCTGGATGAAACGTCCGCTCAATATGAGCGCCCCGGCACAGAAGGCGGGAGGTGTTGACAGTGATCTTCCCTATGCGGCCTACGGCAGGGTCGTTCGCGAAAAGGAAGTGAAAAGCAACGCGGAGTATAACGGCAAGGAGTATTTTACAAGGGAGCTTGAGCGCTTTATTGTGCGGGATGATGTGCCCGGAGCCGCCGGGATCAACGCGGCGCTGGAAGAGGTCTATGCGCGGATCAGGGAAATGGCAGACGGCATGGAGGAGCAGGCACAGAAGGACTTCTTCGGCGAGGAGTCGGAGGAAGGGATGGTGGAGAACATTCCCGGCTACAGTTACACCTTTACCTTTACCAATGTGACGGTGCCGGCAAAGAATTACCTGCAGATCAGCTTCGACGGATACGAATACTGGGGCGGTGCGCACGGAATGCCGTTCAGAACGATCTGTCTTTTTGATGAACGCACGGGAAAGCGGCTGGAGCTGGCGGATCTGTTCCCCGGCGACGAGGAGGCGTTTAAGGATCTCGTGGCGGATTATACCTTGGAAGACTGGAAAAAAGACAGTTCTCTCTACTATGAGAGCTACAACCCGGACGACACGGAGCAGATCAGTAAACAGCGGGAAAGCTTCCGTGAATCGGCTTCCCTGTCCATGGATACAACCTTTGAGGAAAACGGAATCCGGGTGTCTTATTCTCCGTATGCAGTGGCTCCATATGCGGCGGGCTATGTTGATATCTTTATTCCTTATGATGCGCTGGGCTTTCACCTGCAATAGGAGGTATCATGAACAGATCAGAAGTGAACGAAATCAAAAAGAATCTGACCGGAGACCGGCTGAGTATCGATCGGATCTGCGGCTGCTACGTGGATTATGAAAAGAAGAAAAAGGTCCAGTTCACCAAGGCGTTCGGACAGCTGTCGGAGGAGGAAACCTTCAAATACTTTGAGATTTTTAAGCATACGCTGTCCGGAACGATCGGGAAAAACCTGATTCCGCTTGAGTTTCCGACGGATCAGGAGATGACGGGCGGCGCGCAGGAGTTCCTTCTGACCCTGAGAAATACGGGGCTTGGGGAGGACGCGCTGGTGGAGCAGTTCTTTGACCGGGTGATCGACAGCTACATCGATCCCGAGAACTATTACATCATCCTGATACACGGCGTTTATGACGTCCCGGGAGTGACGAAGGACAGGATCCTGAATGACGATGCCTCCGATACGGTTTACGACTTTATTCTGTGTTCCATCTGTCCGGTCAGGCTGTCCAAGGGCGGTCTTTCCTATATTGCGCAGGAAAAGATGATTATGGAACGGATCCGCGACTGGGTGGTGGAGCCGCCGGTCAAGGGTTTCCTGTTTCCCTCCTTTATGGATCGGACCGATGATATCCATCACACCCTGTATTTTTCAAAAAAGGCGGACGATCTGCAGCCCGGCTTCATCGATGCGCTGTTCGGAGCTGCTGCGCCGCTGTCCGCACCGGAGCAGAAGGAAACCTTTCAGACGATCCTTTCCGAGACCATCGGCGAGGACGGAGATCTGAGCATTGTCAAGAATGTGCATGAAATGCTTTCCGAGATGGTGATCGGCAGTGCGGACCAACCGGAGCCGCTTCTGATCGGCAGGAAGGAGATGCGTCAGATCCTGGAGGATGCAGGTGTGGCACCGGAACAGATGGAACGCTTTGACGAGGCCTATGAAAACGCGGTGGAAAGCGAAGATGAACCGATGCTGGTGACCAATGTGTCCGATGTGAAAAAGCTTTCGATCGAGACGCCCAATGTGGTGATCCGCGTGAAACCGGACCGCGCCGATCTGGTGATGCCGCGCATTATCGACGGCAGAGAGTGTCTGATCATCGCGGTGGATGATCACGTCGAGGTCAACGGAATCAATGTGCGCACGATATTCAAGAGGTAATCCATGTTAAGAACGCTGGCAAGGCAGATCGGCGAGTTTAAGCTCACGGCCATCATTTCTCCGCTCTTTATGATCGGAGAGGTGATCTGCGAGATGATCATTCCGGTGCTGATGGGACAGATCGTCGACCGGGGAATCTATGGCGGCGATATGGGATTTATCGGTGCCACGGGCGTGCGGATGGTGATTGTGGCTCTGGGAGGCCTGTTCTGTGGCATGATGGGGGCTTACACAAGGGCAAAGGCGAGTGCTGGTCTGGCCAGAAATCTTCGGAAAGCGATGTACGAAAATGTACAGCGTTTTTCTTTTTCCAACATTGACAAGTTCTCTACCTCCGGACTGGTTACCCGTATGACGACGGACGTGACCAATATCCAGAATGCCTTTCAGATGCTTCTTGCAATGGCTGTGCGTGCGCCGGGATCCATGATTGTGGCGATGTGCATGTCTTTTTATCTGAGTGTGCGGCTGGCGAGTATCTATCTTGTGGCCGTCGTGTTCCTCTCGATCATTCTGGTGTTTTTGATGAAAAGCACAACCAGGTATTTCAAACGGGTGTTTGAAAAGTATGACGCGCTGAATGAATCGGTGCAGGAAAACGTCTCCGCAATCCGGGTTGTCAAGGCCTACGTCCGGGAGGAGCATGAGATCTCCAAATTTGAAAAGGCATCGGCCAATATCTACCGCATGTTCATATCCGCCGAGAAACGCGTGGTGACCATAGGACCTCTCATGACCGCCACGGTCTATACCTGCATTCTGCTCATCAGCTGGATCGGTGCGCATATGATTGTCGGCACAGGCGGCGTCAGCACACTCACCACCGGCGAGCTCATGAGCCTTCTGACCTACTGTATGAATATCCTTATGAGTTTGATGATGGTCTCCTTTATTTTCGTGATGATCACGATGTCGGAGGCCAGCGGACGAAGAATCGCTGAGGTGATCAATGAGGAAAGCAGTCTGAAGAATCCGGAGCATCCGGTGATGGAGGTGCCGGACGGCAGGATCGAATTTGACCATGTACAGTTTGCCTATCATACGGAATCGGCGGAGCCGGTGCTCAAGGATGTCAATCTGCGGATTGAAGCGGGAGAGAGCATCGGGATCATCGGTGGAACGGGATCCGCCAAAACCTCACTGGTGAGTCTGATCAGCCGTCTCTACGATGTGACGGAGGGGAGTGTGCGGGTCGGCGGAACGGATGTGCGCGATTATGATATGGAGGTTCTGCGCAATCAGGTGTCCGTGGTTTTGCAGAAAAATGTCCTCTTCTTCGGGACGATCTACGAAAACCTGCGTTGGGGCAATCCCGAGGCGACGGAGGAGGAGTGCCGGCGGGCCTGCGCCCTCGCCTGCGCGGACGAATTCATCGAAAAGATGCCGGAGGGGTATGAAACCCGCATTGAGCAGGGAGGAACCAACGTGTCCGGCGGACAGAGACAGCGGCTCTGTATTGCCCGGGCACTGCTCAAAAAACCGAAAATTCTGATCCTGGATGATTCCACGAGTGCGGTGGACACCGCGACGGATGCGAAAATCCGCAGGGCGTTTGCCAGGGAGATCCCTGAGACCACAAAACTGATCATCGCACAGCGCGTATCCAGCGTGGAGGACTGTGACCGCATCATCGTCATGAATGACGGCAGAATCGACGGGATCGGCACACATGAGGAACTGCTCAGAAACAACGCGATCTACCGCGAGGTCTATGAATCACAGACCGGCGGCGACAGAGATTTTGACGAGAAGCAGTGAGCCAAAGTCGCGCGAAAACCGTGCTTGCACGGTCTTTCGTGCGACCTTGGCGAACGCAACGACATGAGCAACGAAGGAAAATCCGGAGCGAAGCGAAGGATTTTCAGAAGTTGCGAATGTCGAAGGCCGCGGAAAGCCGCGAAGCGGCGAGCGGCCGAGCTTCTCGTCAAAATCGGCAGAGCAACGACATGAGCAACGAAGGAAAATCCGGAGCGAAGTGAGGAAGAAACATCTATGGCGGATGAGAAGGTGAAGGAAGTAAAGCTCGGCCGCGGTCACAGAATGGGTCCGAGACCGAAGATCAAGAATCCAGGAAAAATTTTTGCCCGGCTGTTTTCCCTGCTGTTTCGTTACTACGGACCGCAGATGCTGTTAGTCGGGGTCTGTATCGTCGTCAGTGTCCTCGCAGGCGTCCAGGGAACCCTTTTTACCCGAACGCTTATCGATGAATACATCACACCCATGACAACACAGCCAAGCCCGGATTACGGCCCCCTCGCCGGTGCGATCCTTCGGGTGGCCTGCTTCTACGCGCTGGGTGTCGCGGCCTCCTATATCCAGTCTCTGACCATGGTTTTTGTGACACAGGGAACGCTGAACCGGCTGCGTGTCATGCTTTTTAAGCACATGGAGAGTCTGCCGATCAAGTATTTTGACACCCATGCCCACGGGGACATCATGTCGATCTACACCAATGATATCGATACACTGCGCCAGATGATCAGCCAGTCGGTTCCGCAGCTTCTCAACAGCGCGATCACGATCGTCAGCGTGCTGATTTCCATGATCCTGCTCAATATTCCGCTGACTGTTGTGACCGTGCTCATGGTTGCGATTATGCTGTTTGCTTCCGGTATGGCCACCAGGGCCTCCGGCAGGAATTTTATTGCGCAGCAGAAAAATCTCGGCGCGGTTAACGGTTACATTGAGGAGATGATTACCGGGCAGAAGGTCGTCAAGGTGTTCTGTCACGAACAGGAGAGCATGGAGGGCTTCAACAGACTCAATGAAGCACTGTTTGAAAGCGCCTTCAAGGCGCAGACCTTTTCGGGCTTCCTGGGACCGATCAACGCCCAGCTTGGAAATGTGAGCTATGTGCTCTGCGCGCTGTTCGGCGGGGCATTGGCGCTGACCTCGGATATGACGGCCGGAAAGACGGCGGCCTTCTTCCTTGCACTGGTGCAGCTTTTCGGCGTGCTGTCTGTCGGCTCCCTCGCCAGCTTCCTCACCTTCAACAAGAACTTTTCCATGCCGATCAATCAGATCAGCATGCAGTTTAATTCCATCATCATGGCGCTTGCGGGCGCAGACCGCGTGTTCAAGCTGATGGATGAAGAGCCGGAGAAGGACGACGGCTACGTTACCCTGGTCGACGCCGAAATCGGAGACGGCGAGGTGAGAGAGGCGGATCATCACACGGGCCGCTGGGCGTGGAAGCATTATCATAAGGCGGAGAATACGACCACTTACGTGCCGCAGGAGGGCGATATCACTTTTCTCGGCGTGGATTTCGGGTATACGGACGACAAGATGGTTCTGCATGATATCAGGCTTCACGCGCTGCCCGGACAAAAGATTGCCCTGGTGGGCTCCACCGGTGCGGGGAAAACGACGATCACCAACCTGATCAATCGTTTCTATGACATTCAGGACGGAAAGATCCGATATGACAACATCAATGTCAATAAGATAAAAAAGGCGGATCTGCGGCATTCTCTGGGAATGGTGCTGCAGGATACCCACCTGTTTACCGGTACGGTCAGGGAGAATATCCGGTACGGAAAGCTTGACGCGACGGATGAGGAAATTGAAGCGGCGGCGAAGCTCGCCAATGCGGACGGATTTATCCGGCGCCTTCCCAAGGGATATGATACCATGCTCACGGGTGACGGCGCCAATCTATCCCAGGGACAGCGACAGCTTCTTTCCATCGCGCGGGCGGCGATCGCCGACCCGCCGTGCCTGATTCTGGATGAGGCGACCAGCTCCATTGATACACGGACGGAGAAAATCGTTCAGGACGGCATGGATAAGCTGATGCGGGGGCGTACGACCTTTGTGATCGCGCACCGTCTCTCAACCATTCGCAACAGCGACTGCATTCTCGTCATGGAACAGGGAAGAATCATCGAGTCGGGCACCCATGAGGAACTGCTCGCTCTTAAGAAAAAGTATTATCAGCTTTACACCGGCAACAAGCCGGAGGAGCAGGCCGGATAGAAGAAGCGGACAATCAGTCGCTGTCCGCCGGATCTCCCGGGGTCCCTGCACCGGACACGGGCAGGTGCCGTTCATAGCTGGCGTCATCGATGGGTTCGATGCGCCATTTTTTGATGCGGTACAGACGGTCATCTTTGTCAGAGGCATCCGGATAGCGGAAATCCAGGGACACACAGAGAGACTGCGTGTCGTTAATCGGAATGACCGTTTCACTCGCAAGCTCTGCCGTGCGGGCAAGATAGTCCGCCTCATCCGTGCTCGCCGAACGGGCAGCGCGAAGCTTCGCGTCCGTGACGGCGACAAAGGCTTCGGCTTCATGTGCGGCGGAATAATACTGGACCGTGTGCTCGGCCAGCTTGTCGGAAAGGCGCTCGTCTGCCTGGGCACCGGCCAAAGACAGCGAACCAAAGGACACCAGCGCCAGCGTCATAAAGATGAGCAGGAGCGAAGAGGTGCCGATATGCGCGCCGAATCGTGATTCGTGCTTCATTCCGCGCCTCCCTTCGCATCACCCAGATAATGGTCGATATGCAAGTCGCCAAGCGGAGTGCCTTTTTTCAGGGACTGCGCCAGAATGCTTGCGGTCACGGCCTGTCCTTCACCCGCTTCCGCACCGTACACCTCCCGGGCCGTAGTAAGCTGCCCGGTCAGAACAATGGAGTAGGCGGCTTCGGCGGTCCGGCCGGCGGGGAGTATCTGCCAGTTCTCATCATAGCAGAGGGTAAGCGTTCCGTCTTCGGGGTTGGTGCCTGTGAGATCGGGCACCTGTCCGGGATAATATTCAGTCACGCGGTCCAGATCGCCGTCACAGAAGATCCAGATCTCCGCCAGGGATTCTGCGGCGCGTGTTGCCCGTCCCACATTCACGGACCGCGTACCGGTCTGTGAGGCGTAAACAAACAGGCGGACACAGACCACGGATACCAGAGAGAAAAACGCGATGACGACGATGAGCTCCATCAGAAACAGCGCCGTATTGGAATTGGAGTTCTGCTTCATGACGCATCCTCCTTTTCTGCCTCCGAGCGGATCCCAAGACAAAAATCCTCGGACTCCCCGCTTGCGAGTTCCAGATGGACAGACAGCAGATGGGCGTCCGTCATTTCTGCTTCCATCGCGTGAAGCGGCAGGATTTCCTGCCCAGCGGCCGGATCCGGGGTCATGTCCGCGCGGAGTAGCTGCTCACGCAGCGAACCGTCGAAAAGATAAAGCCAGGTGGCGTAATCGCGGTCGCCGACGTGTTTCGTCAGGACGAGGGCGGGGGTTCCGTTCAGCGTGTCCGTACGCACGCTTCCTTCGGCATCCGCCTGGCGTACCTTCTGGATCAGATAGGCGCTCGCTGTGCGTCTGTCGTAATTGATCTGCGTGGTGTCCACGTTTTTCTGATAGACGTCGGCTCCCAGCGCGATCAGCATGATTGCCGAAAAGGCAAACAGAAACAGAAGCGCGATGACGAAGAGCAGATCGACGACGTGACGTTCTTTCCGGAAATCCATGGCTTACCGCCTTTTCTTTAACACGGTCACATCCGGGTACAGATTGGCTGCGATCGGTTCATAATCCACAAAAAACGTGTTTTCATCCCAGGTCAGCCCGTAGTGATTCTGCAGATAGGCAAGATCGGGCGGGTAGACGCCCTCCAGCGCATAGCACTGGATGATGTCGCGGTGGATGGCATTTTCCAGACTCTCCTGCTGGCGCTCAAGGGTGCTCTGGCCGAAATCATGCAGAATATAGAGGAAAACGGCTGCCACTGCGATAAAGAGTGCGATGAAAAAAGCACTCTTTGCCCGGGAGAGGGTTCTTCTTGTCGTGCTTCCGAACCGCATGGCCTTATCCGATGCTTGACATGATGCCCATGAGCGGCAGGATCACCGACAACAGGATCAGTCCGACAATCAGCGAGAGAATGATGACCAGCGTGGGCTCAAGGACGGCGATGATGGAATAGATCCGTCTGTCCGTATCGCGCTCGTAGCGCTCGGCAATCTGCCCCATGACGACATCCATGGAGCCGGAGCGGAAACCGACCGAAACCATACGGGCATAGAGCTTGGAAAAGATGTCGGACTGCGTGAGCGCATCCGGGAAACTCTCTCCCTCCACGATCAGCTTCCGGCATTTCTCGATCTTTTCCGATATTTCCTTGTTTTCTACCAGCTTCAGGGTCAGATCCAGTCCGTTGAAGGTGTCCATGCCCGAGGACAGAGCGAGAGCCATGCCGCTGGCAAACCGTCCGGCGGCGATTCCTTCATAGAGCGAGCGCGTCGGACCGAATTTGGAAGCAAAGGCAATGAATCGCTGCCTCCCGGATTTGGTGGCCGAGAAGTAGTAGAACAGCAGGGCGATGAGAATGATGATGCCGATCAGAATGAAGGAATACCGGTTCAGATTTGCACCGAGATTCAAAAGACTCTGGGAGAACGCGTTCATGGAGGTGCCAAGCTGGGCAAACACCTGGGAGAAGATCGGCAGCACCTGTGTGATGAGCACGATGATGACAATAAACATCATGCCGATCATGACAAGAGGGTAGCTTAACGCGCTGCGCAGATTGGCCCGGATGTTGTCTTCGCGTTCGTAGTAATTGGCCAGACTTTCCATCACCGTATCCAGCGTGCCGGACTGCTCGCCGATGGCAATCATGTTCAGGACATATTCCGGAAACGCGCCTGTTGCGGCGATCGCGTCGTGATAGTTGGCCCCCTCGCGAAGCGGTGCCTGTATCTGCTCCAACAGGGCGCGCCCCTTCGGATCCTCTGTGTCCTGCATGAGAATGTCTATGCCCAGAGCCGGAGCGATACCGGCCTTCAGAAGCATCGTCGTCTGACGGCAGAACACGGAAATCTCGTAATTGGACAGCTGGCGTTGTGTTGTTTTTTTCATGTTTTCCCCCGGTACTTCAGTAGCTGTATTTGAGCTCGTAATTATCCCCCGAGCCGATGAAGGATTTCAGTTCCGATTCATTGGAATTGGCGGCAAAGGTGGGATCCATCATCTGCCAGTCCTGTCCGTCAAATTCCACGATCCCGTTGACCCAGCCGATCTCTTCAATATAAGTGCTGATCCAGGCGTGGTAGGCAATGCCGGCGTAACCGACCTCCAGCCGCGTGGGGATCCGCTGGGAGCGCAGCATGGCGGCCATCAATGCCGCATAGTCAAGGCAGATGCCGGTCTTTCGCTCAAGCACCGCATCGACGTCCGGAATGTAGCCGCTCTGCACACTTGTGGCTTCTTCCGAGTCGTAGGTTACGTTGGCGATCAGCCAGTTGTAGACGTTGGCAATGACCTCAAGATCGTCCGAGCAGGGCGTGGCAAGCTCCTTTCCAAGCGCCACGGCGGCACTGTTTTTGTCAAACCGGACATACTGATTCGGGTAGAGAAAGGGGCGGTTGCGATCACTTAAGACCACGACGAGGGAGGTGGAGTAGGCGGCGGCATACTGGCTGCCCTCAATATTTTCGTAGACGGTAACCTGATACTCCCCGTCGCCGGAGGCAAGAGGAAACACCTCCTCCTCGCCGCCTCCCTGACAGTTGAAGGTGTAGGTCACCTCGTTTTCGCCGGTGATCTGGAGCTTCACCTTCGGACAGTCTCCCAGATAACTCACGATGATGTAGCCGTCCGAGGTGTGCGACGCATCAATCTGAGCCAGCTCGTTGCCGTAGATCACTTCGCCGGCCGCGTCGGGGATGAGACATTTCGGCGTCGCGTCCCGCGTGCCGACCCCTGTCTTGATGGCCGCGGCTGCCGCTTCCTTTTGCGCGTTCGATCCGGAAGCCTTTGACCAGGGAGCGCTGCAGCCGCTAAGCAAAAGAAGCAGCACGGCGATCAGCAGGACGGCCGCAATGCACAGAACGACCAGACCGGCCTTCTTGCCGTTTCCCTTCTTTGACTTAAGGTGCTCGAAGCCTTGACTGTTCGGCGCTTTCCCGGCCGCTTCAAAGACCTGGGCAAGGGTTTTTTCGGCATCCGTTCTGTTCATCCGGTATGCCTCGTCCTGTCGAAAAATATTGCTGATTTTCTCTGTCAGTCGGTTGCTCATGATCTGCCTTCATCCATCAGACTGCGCAGCTTATCCTGCGCACTGAGAAGATGCCGTTTGACGGTACTTAACGATGCTCCGGTCGCACTGGCGATCTCAGGGAGCTTCATGTTGTTGTAGTAACGCAGAATAATGATCTGCTTATCCCGGAAATCAAGCTGGTCAATTGCCCGGCGGAGACGTTCGGTTTCCATCTTCCGCACGGCCGTGCGTTCCGGATCAATGTCCTCATGAATCTCATCCTCCAGAAAGTCGAATACGGAGGTGCCGGGCATATCGTAGCCGGGATTCTTGCGCCGCGTCATGTCGTAGCAGGTGCGGAAACTGATCTGGTTGAGCCATGCCACAAAGAGAGTCGGGTCATTGAGCTTGCGGATGTTGGTCAGAGCGGTCACATAGATCTCCTGAACGGCATCCTGTGCGGCAAACGCGTTGCGCAGATAGTGACGGCAATAGTTATATACTTTGTTGTAGGTGAGTGCGTACAGCTCGGCGAAAGCGTCACTGTCATCGCGCTGGCTGGCTTCCACCAGCTTTGCCATGTAGGCGTAATCCTCATCCCTCATGTCGGTGCCGTTTGTCCGGGTTGCATTTTTTCATTGGAGTATTATATCATGATTCAGACGTTAATAGAATATGATACTTCGAAAGAAGAGAAAGAAGAGAAAGAAGAGAAAGAAGAGATGTCTCACGTGGTGGTCGGTCTGTCCGGGGGAGTGGACTCCTCCACAGCCGCATGGTTATTGAAACAAAAGGGATATGAGGTGACCGGCATGACGGCCCGGGTGTGCATTGATCCACAGGCAGGCTGGGAGGAGGAGGAAATTGCCGCCGCGCGACGCGTGGCAGAGTTTCTCGGCATCCCCCACCTGATCCGGGATTTCCGGGAGGACTTCGACCGTGAGGTGGCCACGCGGTTTACGGAGGAATACCTTTCAGGCCGGACCCCGAATCCCTGTATCATCTGCAACCGTGAGATCAAGTGGCGTGCGCTCCTTGCCTGCGCGGATGAGATCGGGGCGGAATTTGTGGCAACCGGGCACTATGCCAGAATCAGACAGCTGGAGAATGGGCGCTTTGCGGCAGCAGCCTCTGCGACCACGCAGAAGGATCAGACCTATGTGCTGTTCGGTCTCCCGCAGGAGGCGATTGCAAGGACATTGATGCCTGTCGGCGATTACACGAAGACGGAAATCCGGCGGATCGCGGAGGACGCGGGGATTCCTTCGGCGCACACGCCGGATTCGCAGGATATCTGCTTTGTTTCGGGCAATGATTACGCGGCATTCCTGGACAGGAGAGTTCCGGAGCGCATGCCGGGAGAGGGCGACTATCTGTCTGCCGATGACGGACGGAAGCTGGGTCGTCATCGCGGCTACGTGCATTATACCATCGGCCAGCGGAAGGGACTGGGAATCGCAGCGGGACACCCGCTCTATGTGTCCGCCATCCGGCCGGAAACCAATGAGGTTGTGCTTTCGGATACCGATGTGTACGGCAGTGAGCTGGACTGCGAGGACCTGCGGTTTATGGGGATTGCATCGGACGACCTGCCGGTCGGGGTCTCGCGCCCCGCAGTCGGAAAAGTGCGCTATGCGCATGCGGGGACGCCCTGCGTGATCTCACGGACGGAAGAAAACCGCCTGCATGCCGTGTTTTCAGAGCCGGTTCGCGCGATCACCCCGGGACAGGCGGCGGTTTTTTATGATCAGGACGGATTCATTCTCTGCGGCGGATGGATCTCATAGGAGGAAGCATGGCGATACTTGCGGATCAGCATGTGCACAGTCATCATTCGGGGGATTCCACGGAGCGGATGGAAGCGGTTGCGGAGCGTGCCGTCCGGCTGGGAATGACGGATCTGTGCTTCACGGACCATAACGATTTTGATTATCCCGATGTCGGAGATCCGCGGGTTACTCCGACGACCTTTTGTCTGGACACGGATGCCTATTATCGGGAATACCTGGATCTGCGCGCGCATTACGCCGGCAGGATCAGCCTGCAGTATGGTGTGGAGCTCGGCCTGCAGCCGCAGCTTGCCGGAGAAAACCGCGCATTCGCCGCATCAAAGCCCTTTGACCTGATCATTGCCTCGATCCATGTGGCAAACCGCAGGGATCCCTATTATCCGTCGTTTTATGAGGGCAGAACCGAGGAAGAGGCCATGCGGGAGATGCTGGAGGCGACGCTGGAAAACATAAGCCTTTATGATGATTTCGATGTGCTCGGACACCTGGATTACATCATCCGCTATTTTCCGAGCGGCAGACAGACTATGGATATGACGCCTTTTTCGGGCCTTCTGGACGATATCCTCCGCCTGCTTATCCTGCGCGGTCAGGGACTGGATCTGAACACCGCGCCGCTCTGGAAAAAAGGTTACCCGGAGATGAATCCCTCGCGGCAGATTCTTACGCGATACAGAGAACTGGGCGGCCGAATCGTCACCTTCGGATCCGATGCCCATCAGGCTGAGCACGTGGGGGATGCCTTTGACCTGGCTGAAAAACTGGCGGTTGAAAGCGGGTTCACCGAGTACGCAGTCTTCAGAAATCGGAAACCGGATATGAGAAAACTGACGTCTGTCTCTTGAAAAATACAAAAGAATCAGTATAATTGATTTAATTTTTTATCACTGTATTCGTATCCGCATGGGCGGGTACGGGAGGGGAGGAGATTATGAAGAAATATCGATTGATCAAGGCGGTTATCTCATCGGCAGCGGCTGTGGCGCTCACCTGCAGCCTCGCTGCCTGCGGCAATCCGTCCGCCGGCAATGAGGGCGCGATCCGGATCGGCGGTTCCGGGCCGCTGACGGGCCCCGCAGCCGTGTACGGCAATGCCGTCAAGGCTGCCGCGGAAATGGCTGTCGAGGAAGTGAACGCCAAAGGCGGTCTGCAGTTTGTGCTGGATTTTGAGGACGACACCCACGACGCGGAAAAAGCAGTCACAGCTTACGGCGTGCTCAAGGACTGGGGCATGCAGGTGTCTCTTGCGACGGTGACTTCCGCACCGGGCGCCGCAGTTGCTCCGATGTATCAGGATGATCGCATTTTCGCCATCACGCCGTCAGGCTCCTCGCTTGCCATTATCTACCGCGATCCGGACAATGCGGCGGATCCTTACGGCAACATCTATCAGATGTGCTTTACCGACCCGAACCAGGGAATCGCGAGCGCAGACTATCTTTCGACGCACACCGATCTCGGCACGAAGATCGCTGTCATCTATAAGAACGATGACAACTATTCCAGCGGAATCTATGCGAAGTTTAAGAGCCAGGCGGAGGCAGACGGTCTGGAGATCGTCTACACGGGCACCTTTGATGATTCCAATGCGTCCGATTTCACGGTGCAGCTCAAGCAGGCACAGGATGCGGGCGCAGATCTGGTGTTCCTGCCGATCTACTATGATCCGGCATCTCTGATCCTGACACAGGCCAATCAGATGGGTTATGCGCCCACCTTCTTCGGCGTGGACGGTATGGACGGTATCCTCACGCTGGAGGGCTTTGACACATCCCTCGCGGAGGGTGTGTATCTGCTGACGCCCTTCTCAGCTGACGCGACGGATGATCTGACCAAAAACTTCACGGATCATTATCAGAAAAAGATGAACGATGTCCCGAATCAGTTTGCCGCGGATGCCTACGACTGTGTCTATGCCATCGCGCAGGCCTGCGAATCGGCAGGCGTCACGCCTGACATGAGCGCCTCCGAGATCTGCGACAAGCTGACGGCACAGTTTACTTCCATGACCTTTAACGGCCTGACCGGTCAGAATGTGACCTGGTCCGCAAGCGGAGAGGTTTCCAAATCGCCCAAGGCGGTTGTCATCAAGGATGGCGTGTATGTAGGTGTCGATAACTGATCTGGACGATCGGGAGAGCATATGGACTTTTTATCCTATCTGATCAACGGCCTGGGGCTGGGCAGCGTGTATGCGATCATCGCCCTGGGATACACAATGGTTTACGGTATCGCCAAGATGCTGAATTTTGCGCACGGCGATGTCATCATGGTGGGCGCTTACGTGGCGTTCTTCGCGATCAGCAATCTTGGACTGCCGCTTTTGCCGGCAGTCCTTCTCTCGATCGCGGTGTGTACGGTGCTGGGCGTCGTGATCGAGCGCCTGGCCTACAAGCCGTTACGCGCAGCATCATCCCTTTCGGTGCTGATCACCGCGATCGGTGTCAGCTATTTTCTGCAGAATGCCGCGCAGCTGCTGTGGTCCTCTTCGACCAAGGTCTTCCCGTCCGTCATCTCAAACGGCGGCATTTCCTGGAACGGACTCACGGTTTCCTGGCTCACGCTCATTACCATCAGCGTCTGCGTGCTGGTGATGATCTGTCTGGTGCTGTTTATCAATCGTACAAAAACCGGACGTGCCATGCGCGCCTGTTCGGAGGACAAGGGCGCTTCCACGCTCATGGGCATCAACGTCAATCTCATGATTTCCATCACCTTTGCCATCGGCTCGGGACTGGCGGCGATCGCATCGGTTCTTCTGTGCGCCGCGTATCCTTCAGTGTTTCCGACCCTGGGCGCGATGCCCGGCATCAAGGCGTTTACGGCCGCTGTTTTCGGCGGTATCGGATCCATACCGGGCGCCTTTCTCGGCGGTTTGCTGCTGGGGGTCATCGAGATCTTCGCAAAGGCCTATATCTCCACGCAGCTGTCGGATGCCATCGTGTTTGCCGTGCTGATTCTCGTGCTGTTAATCAAGCCGACAGGACTGCTCGGTAAACGGATTCGGGAAAAGGTGTGACGGAGGGCCGCGGATGAAAACAAAAAAGAAACTGCCGGCGCTGATGTCGGCCAAATATCGCGGAAGGACGGCCTCCTACGGCTGTGTGCTGGCCGGATGGCTGATTCTGGAAGTGATGATGCATACGGGCAATCTGTCCAGCCTTTTCACCAGTCTGCTGGTGCCGGTCTGCTGTTATATTGTGGCGGCGATCGGCCTGAATCTTAATGTCGGCGTGTCCGGCGAACTGAATCTGGGACAGGCCTGTTTCATGAGTGTCGGTGCATTTACCGCGGTCTGCCTCTCGGGCAGTCTCGCCCGGACGATTCCGGCGCCTCTTCCCAGACTGATTCTGTCGATTCTTGCGGGAGCGCTGATCGCAGCGATCTTTGGCATCCTGATCGGCATTCCGGTCCTGAAGCTGGAGGGCGATTATCTTGCCATCGTGACGCTGGCATTCGGCCAAATCGTCAAGAGTCTGATCACAAATATGTATCTGGGTGTGGACGAGAACGGCTTTCATTTCAGCTTTGTGGACAATCAGGTGAACATGGCGCCGGGTGGAAAAATGCTGTTAAACGGCCCGATGGGAGCAACCGGAACGGAGCGGATCTCCACCTTCACGGCCGGGGTCATTCTGATCCTGCTGGCGCTCATCGTCGTCTATCATCTGATGTATTCGCGCAGCGGCCGCGCGATCATGGCGGCGCGCGACAACCGGATCGCGGCGGAGTCCGTCGGGATCGGGATCTTTAAGACGAAAATGCTGGCATTTGCCGTGTCCTCCTGCCTGGCAGGAGCGGCCGGCGCGTTGTACGGGCTGAATTATTCGACCCTCGTGCCGGCGAAATTTGATTTCAACACATCCATATTGCTGCTTGTCTATGTGGTTCTCGGCGGGCTGGGCAACATGACGGGAACCATTGTGGCGACGGTTGTGCTGGTGCTGCTGCCTGAGCTGCTTCGCTCCATGCAGGATTACCGGATGCTTATTTACGCGGTCGTTTTGATTCTCATCATGCTCTTAACCAACAACGAGACCCTGAAAACCTGGGTACAGAAGCTGAAAAAGCGCTATACGGCAAAAGGGGGGACGGCACATGACACAGAATCGTAAGCCCGTCCTGGAGGTCCGGGAGTTGGGAATTGATTTCGGCGGCCTTTCCGCCGTCAACGATTTCAACATGGAGGTGTACGAAGGCGAGATTGCCGGCCTCATCGGCCCCAACGGCGCCGGCAAGACAACGGTCTTCAACATGCTGACCAAGGTTTATCAGCCGACCCGCGGGACGATCCTTTTTGACGGGGAGGATACCGCCAAAAAGACGGTCGTGGAGATGAATCACGCCGGAATTGCGCGCACCTTCCAGAATATCCGCCTGTTTTCCGGCCTTTCCGTTCTGGACAATGTCAGAACCGGTTTTCACGGGCGTGTGGTTTATTCGCCGGTTGCGGCGGTTCTGCGCCTTCCGTCCTATCGCGCAAAGGAGCGGGAGATCGAGGAAAAATCCCGGGAACTGCTTTCCATTTTCGGATTGGAGGAGGAAGCGGACAACCTGGCTTCCAATCTGCCGTACGGCGCGCAGCGAAGACTGGAAATCGCGCGTGCGCTGGCGACAGGGCCGAAGCTGCTTCTGCTGGACGAGCCCGCTGCGGGTATGAATCCGCAGGAGACGGAGGAACTGATGCAGATGATCCGCCTGGTTCGCGATCATTTTCACACCTCCATCCTTCTGATTGAACATGACATGAAGCTCGTGATGGGCATCTGTGAGCGGATCACGGTGCTCAATTACGGAATGATGCTTGCACAGGGCACGCCGGAGGAGATCCAGTCCAATCCGGAGGTGATCAAGGCGTATCTGGGCGAGTGATAAAACAGTGTTTTATAGAGGTGAGTGACGGGGTATGCTTAAGATATCGGACCTGAAGGTCAGCTATGGAATGATCGAGGCCATCAAGGGGATCTCCTTTGAGGTCAACAACGGGGAGATCGTAACTCTGATCGGAGCAAACGGCGCCGGCAAGACCACGACGATGCACGCAATCTCGGGTCTTCTGAAGCCGCGCGGAGGAAGCATCACCCTGGACGGCACGGAGCTTACGAAGCTGCCTCCCCACAGAATTGTCAGTATGGGGCTTGCACAGGTTCCGGAGGGCAGACGCGTCTTTGCCCAGCAGACGGTGGAAGAGAATCTGGCGCTCGGCGCCTATTCCAGAAAGGACAAAAATGAGACGGCCTCTGATCTTACAGAGGTGTTTACGCTGTTTCCGCGGCTTTTGGAACGCAGAAAGCAGATGGCAGGGACGCTCTCGGGCGGAGAACAGCAGATGCTCGCCATGGGCAGAGCACTGATGGCCAGACCGTCGATTCTGCTTCTGGATGAGCCCTCCATGGGGCTTTCACCGCTTCTGGTATCGGAGATCTTCCACATCATTGAGGAGATCAACCGGAAGGGCACGACAATCCTGCTTGTGGAGCAGAATGCGAAGCGGGCGCTTGCGATTGCGGACAGAGCGTACGTGCTGGAGACGGGACTGATCACTCTGAGCGGCACGGGCAGCGAACTGGCAAATGATGAACGGGTGAAGAAGGCATATCTGGGAGGGTAAGACTATGTACGTCAAAGACCACATGACAGCGGATCCGATTACGATTTCCGGGGAAACCGTGATTTCCAAGGCGGTGGAGATCATGCGCAAAAACCAGTTTCACCGTCTTCCGGTTACGGATGAGAAGGGAAAGCTGGTCGGGCTGATTACCGGCGGACTGGTGGAGGAGCAGAGCGGTCAGAAAAACACCTCACTGTCCATATTTGAGTTGAACTATCTGCTGTCGAGAACGACGGTATCGGATATCATGATCCGTGATGTGACGACGATCCATGAGGATGTCTTTCTCGAGGAGGCCGCGCAGGTCATGATTGACAAGGAGATTTCCGTCCTGCCGGTGGTGGACGCTCAGATGCGCGTCATCGGAATCATCACGGAAAAGGACATCTTCCAGGCCTTCAATGATCTGCTGGGACACCGGCATCGCGGGACGCGGTTCATCGTCCCCTGCGAGGACCATCCGGGCTTCCTTGTGAATGTCGCGAAATGCTTTGCGGACAACGATGCCAATCTGGAGTCGATTGCGGTCTATCATTCAAAGGAGCGCGGGACGGAGCTGCTGATCAAGGCAACCGGGGAAATTTCCGTGGAGAACATGACAAAGATCCTGACCGATGCCGGCTATCGGGTCACCGGAATCGCACAGACCCTGGAGGACGGAACGGTCAAACACTTTTCGGCATAAGGCGCTTACGACAAAACAGTAACAGTTGGAATTCATAAAAGTTTCACACTTATGTCTTGAATTTTCACGGACGATTCGCTAGAATGAAATCTGTTGGTTTCAACAAATTTTTCAATACTCAGGAGGAAATACCATGGCAGTAAAAGTAGCAATCAACGGTTTTGGACGTATCGGTCGTCTTGCTTTCCGCCAGATGTTCGGCGCAGAGGGTTATGAAGTGGTCGCGATCAACGATCTGACGAGCCCCAAGATGCTTGCGCACCTGCTCAAGTATGACACCGCACAGGGCGGTTATGCCGGCAAGTTCGGCGAGAATCTTCACACGGTCGATTTTGATGATGATGCAAACACGATCACCGTGGACGGCAAGACGCTGAAGATCTACAAGGAGCCCGATGCGAACAACTGCCCTTGGGGCGAGATCGGCGTGGATGTGGTTCTGGAGTGCTCCGGCTTCTACACCTCCAAGGAAAAGGCACAGGCTCATATCAACGCCGGTGCAAAGAAGGTCGTCATCTCCGCGCCTGCCGGCAATGATCTGCCGACCATCGTATACAACGTCAACCACAAGACCCTGACCAAGGATGACAAGATCATCTCCGCGGCGAGCTGCACGACCAACTGCCTGGCTCCCATGGCGAAGGCTCTCAATGACTTCGCACCGATCCAGTCCGGTATCATGTGCACGATCCACGCCTACACCGGCGATCAGATGATCCTTGACGGACCGCAGCGCAAGGGCGATCTCCGCAGATCCCGCGCGGGTGCTGCCAACATCGTTCCCAACAGCACGGGTGCTGCGAAGGCCATCGGCCTGGTCATCCCTGAGCTCAACGGTAAGCTTATCGGTGCAGCACAGCGCGTTCCCACTCCGACCGGTTCCACGACCCTTCTGTTCGCGGTTATCGACAAGAAGGATGCCAAGAAGGAAGATATCAATGCTGCCATGAAGGCTGCTGTGACCGAGTCCTTCGGCTACACCGAGGATCAGATCGTTTCCTCCGATATCATCGGCATGCGCTACGGCTCCCTGTTCGATGCCACGCAGACCATGGTCTCCCCGATGGAAGACGGCAAGACCCTCGTTGAGGTCGTGTCCTGGTACGACAACGAGAATTCCTACACCAGCCAGATGGTAAGGACGATTAAATACTTCGCAGAGCTGGGATGATATAAGCCGTCAGGCGGCCGCACAGATGGCCGCGCTTGCACGGCCAGATGTGTGGACATCTGACGGCAAGACGACATGAGCAATACAGCGACGCGAAACCGCAGGTGAGCGGCGCGAATTGCGAATGGCGGCGCCGATCGCGAGAGCTGCGAAGCAGCGTAGCGATCGGCTTATATCAGAGAATAGTCAATAAGCGGTCCGGTCCCTTTGGGCCGGGCCGCTTTAGTAATCAAAAGGAGGTATACCCATGTCACTCAACAAGAAAACCGTGGACGATCTGTCCGTCAAGGGCAAGCGTGTCCTTGTCCGTTGCGATTTCAACGTCCCGCTTAAGGCCGGCGAGATCACTGATGAGACGCGAATTGTTGCGGCGCTTCCCACCATCAATAAGCTAATCTCCGGCGGAGCGAAGGTCATCCTCTGCTCCCACCTCGGCAAAGTGAAGAACGGCCCCAACGACGGCGAGAGCCTCGCACCTGTCGCAAAGCGTCTCTCCGAGAAGCTCGGCAAGCCCGTTAACTTCGTCGCCGATTTCAATGTGACCGGTGAGGCGGCTACGGCGGCCGTGAACGCGATGAACGAGGGCGATGTCGTCCTGCTTCAGAACACGCGCTTCCGCGGCAAGGAAGAGACCAAGCCCACCGAAGCGGGAGAGGCATTCGCGAAGGAGCTTGCGGATCTCGCGGACGACTATGTCTGCGATGCGTTCGGTTCCTCTCATCGCGCCCATGCATCCGTTTCCGTTGTCACGAAGTATATCAAGGAAAAGGGCGGCAACAATGCGGTCGGTTACCTGATGCAGAAGGAGATCGATTTCCTCGGCAACGCGGTGGAGAATCCGGTTCGTCCTTTTGTCGCCATCCTCGGCGGCGCCAAGGTTGCTGACAAGCTCAACGTCATCAACAATCTTCTGGAGAAGTGCGATACGCTCATCATCGGCGGCGGCATGGCCTTCACCTTCTTAAAGGCACAGGGCTGCGAGATCGGCAAATCCCTGGTCGATGATGAGAAGCTTGACTATTGCAAGGAGATGATCGCGAAGGCAGAGAAGCTTGGCAAGAAGCTCCTGCTCCCGGTCGACACGGTCGTTGCGGACAGCTTCCCGGATCCGATCGACAAGGCGGATATCGCTGTCGCGACCGTGGATTCCGATAAGATTCCCGCGGACAAGGAAGGTCTTGATATCGGCGAGAAGACCCGCACCCTGTATGCGGATGCCGTCAAGAGCGCCAGGACCGTCGTCTGGAACGGCCCGATGGGCGTGTTCGAAAATCCGGTCCTCGCAGAGGGCACCAAGGCGGTCGCCAAGGCGTTGGCAGATACCGAAGCCACGACCATCATCGGCGGCGGTGACAGCGCGGCAGCGGTCAATCAGCTCGGCTTTGCTGACAAGATGAGCCACATTTCCACCGGCGGCGGCGCCTCCCTTGAATTTCTTGAGGGCAAGGAACTGCCGGGCGTGTGTGCGGCGGACGATAAGTGAATATGACGAGCAACGCGAACGAGAATCTGCGAAGCAGATTCGAGTCTGCTTATGCGCGTTTAGAAAGATATTTTCAACTTAGCGTGTTTTTCAAACACGGCGAATCTGGGTTCGTGTCGTTACCGTTGCGTTTTTCATGAAGCGGGAACGCCCGCCGAACGGTCGAACTCAGGATGAGCCTTTTCGAAAGGAGAAATATCATGGCGAGAAGAAGAATCATTGCCGGCAACTGGAAGATGAACAAGACCCCCAGTGAAGCCGTCGCGCTCTGCGCGGAACTCAAGGATCTGGTCAAAAATGATGCCGTAGACGTCGTCTATTGCGTGCCTGCGATCGATATCGTCCCTGTGGTCGAGGCGGTGAAGGGCACGAACGTTCTGGTCGGTGCCGAGAATTTTTACATTGAGGACAAGGGCGCTTTCACGGGCGAGATCTCCGCTCCGATGCTCAAGGATGCCGGTGTCACCTACATCATCATCGGCCACTCCGAGAGAAGAGACATCTTCGGTGAGAACGATATCCTCATCAACGCCAAGGTGAAGAAGGCATTTGCGGCCGGGCTGAAGCCGATCCTCTGCTGCGGCGAGTCCCTTGCGCTTCGCAAAGCAGGAACCTATGCCGAGTGGATACGCCGTCAGATCACCTGGGATCTGGACGGTGTGAGCGCCGATCAGGTGAAGGATCTGGTCATCGCCTATGAGCCGATCTGGGCGATCGGAACCGGCGAGACCGCGACGGCGGATCAGGCACAGGAGGTCTGCAAGATGATCCGCGACCTGATCGCTGAGCTCTATGACCAGACGACCGCAGAGGCGGTCCGCATTCAGTACGGCGGTTCGATGAACGCGGGCAATGCGGCTGAGCTGCTTGCCAAGCCGGACATCGACGGCGGACTGATCGGCGGCGCTTCGCTGAAGGCTGACTTCGGTCAGATCGTTAACGCTTGAAAAAACCGGTCAGACAGCTTTTAGACTGGTATGAGATCAACAGACGGATCCTTCCCTGGCGGGAGGATCCGTCTCCTTATCATGTCTGGATTTCGGAGATCATGCTCCAGCAGACACGTGTGGAGACCGTAAAGCCATACTATGCCCGTTTTCTGAAGGCACTTCCGGATATCTGCGCGCTGGCCGGTGTTGCTGACGATGATCTGATGAAGCTATGGGAGGGACTGGGATACTATTCCCGCGCACGGAATCTCAAGCGCGCCGCACAGATGATTCTTCGAGACTGCGGCGGTGAAATGCCCGCTTTTCCGGGCGAGCTGATGAAGCTTCCGGGGATCGGCAGCTATACGGCAGGAGCAATCGCCTCGATTGCATATGGGGGTGCCTATCCTGCTGTGGACGGAAATGCCATGCGCATCTGGACGCGGGTACGTGCGGATTCCCGGGATATCGGAAAAGCCGGGACAAAGCGCGCCATAGAAGAGGAAATCGCCGCCGTTCTTCCGGAAACACCCTTCGACGCCGGGCGATTCAATCAGGCACTCATGGATCTCGGGACGGCCGTCTGCCTTCCGAACAGCGCTCCCCGCTGCCCGGAATGCCCGTGGAAGGACAATTGCCGGGCGCACAGGGACGGGTGCGAGACGGAATTTCCTGTGAAAGCCGGCAGGAAACCGCGGCGCATCGAGGAGAGAACCATTCTACTTATAGAGGACAACGGCTCCGTGCTGATCCGCAAGCGTCCGGAGCAGGGGCTTCTGGCTGGACTCTATGAGCTGCCGGGGCTTTCCGGACATCTCTCGGAGAGTCAGGTTCTTTCCTGGTGCAGAAAGCAGGGAGTGGAAGCCATAAGGATCCGCCCGCTGCCTGCGGCGAAACATATCTTTACGCACATCGAGTGGCATATGCGCGGATACCTGATCCATGTCGACGCGCTTTCCGATTTTGTCCCCGGAAAACTGGACGGCATCATGGCCGACAAGCGCGCAATCTCAACTAGATATTCGATACCGAGTGCTTTTTCAAACTACATATTGTATATCACATGATTTTGATTATTACGAAAATTTATATTTGACATTTCGTTTTTTTGGTCGTAAAATAACGAATGTTACAGCTGAAACGGAGGTCATTTTCAAATCCCTTAGGAGAACGTCATATGCCAAGAAAGGCAACCATCACCCAGAAAGAGATCGTCGGTGCGGCATTCAAGCTTACGAGAAAGGAAGGCTTTGAAGCGATCACCTCGAGAAAGCTTGCGGCGGCAGCCGGATGCTCCACGCAGCCGATATTTCGAATCTATGAAGGGATGGCGGATCTGAAGAAGGATGTTTATGCCAAATCCGTGGAGTATTATGAGGAATTCTTCGCTGCGGCGGACAAATCCCACGATATCCCGTTTGTCGATCTCGGCCTCTGCTATATCAATTTCGCCCAGAAGAATCCGCACCTGTTCCGTCTGCTTTTCCTGTCCGAACGGTCGGAGGAGACGAAGAGCATGTATGATCTCGTCAACGGTGACGGGGGTCATATCGCCGCGGAGATCAGCAAAGCCTCCGCTATGGGCGCGGAGAATGTGCAGCATCTGTTCATGCAGATGTGGATCTTCATCCACGGTGCAGCCTGTATGGCGGTTTCCGGGGATTACGATCTGGCGGATGAGGACACGGTGTCCCTTCTGACAGCCGCCTATCACGCCTTTTCAGGTATCTGAGCCGCAAGTGCCCACACAAAAGAAACAGATTGCAGTCATAGGAAGCGGAGCCGCCGGTTTGATGGCGGCTTTTTCTGCGGCCACCGCTGCCGGCTCAGGCAAAGCGGCTGTCACGGTGTTTGAGAAAAACGAGAAAGCCGGGAAAAAGCTCTATATCACCGGAAAGGGACGCTGCAACTTTACCAATGTGCGCCCTGTTGCGGATTTTTTCAGCGGAATCATCACCAATTCCCGTTTCCTCTATAGTTCCCTGTACGGCTTTTCGCCGGAGGATGTCTTCGCCTTTTTCGAGGAGAGCGGCTGTCCGGTTAAGGTGGAGAGAGGAAACCGCGCGTTTCCGAGGTCGGACCACGCATCCGACATCATCCTGGCGCTGACAGAGCGCTGCGGGCAGGCGGGCGTGACGATCCGGACCCACACGGCCGTGCGGGGAATCGAAACGACAGATGGCTGTGTGACAGCGGTTCTTCTTGAAAACGGCGATCGGGTTCCGGCGGATGCCGTGATTCTTGCCACCGGGGGCAGAAGCTATCCGTCCACGGGATCCACGGGGGACGGGTACCGGTTTGCCGAAACACTGGGCCACCGGATCATTCCGCAGGAGCCGTCCCTTGTGCCCCTTATCATCAGGGAGGAATTCTGTGAAAGGCTCCAGGGACTGTCCTTAAAAAACGTGACGCTCACCATGTGGGCAGACGGACGGAAAAAACCGGTGTTTACGGAATTCGGGGAGATGCTGTTCACCCACTTCGGCGTGAGCGGGCCACTTGTGCTTTCGGCCAGCGCGCATTATCATAAAGAGATGAAGGACGTACGTCTGGAGGTGAATCTGAAGCCCGCGCTTACGGAGGAACAGCTGGATGCGCGCCTGATTCGCGAATTTGAAAATCACCGCACGAAGGCTTTTAAGAATGCGCTTGAGGGCTTGTTTCCCGCAAAGCTTGTGCCGGTAATGGCGGAACTCTCCGGCATACCGCCGATGACGCATGCAGGGGAGATTGACCGGAAGAGCAGACAGTCCTTTGCGCAGCTGATCCGGCATCTGCCGATGACCGTGGAGGGGACGCGGGGCTTCGAGGAGGCGGTGATTACGCGCGGAGGTGTGGACGTCCGTGAGATCGATCCGCACACCATGGCCTCAAGACTGGTCGGGGGACTTTTTTTTGCCGGGGAGATTCTTGATGTGGATGCCCTGACCGGCGGGTACAATCTGCAGATCGCCTGGTCGACGGGACGCCTCGCCGGAATCTCGGCAGGGGAGTGGATTTCAGAGTAAGGAGGAAGAATCATGGCGGCAATCGCAATCGACGGCCCCGCGGGTGCGGGCAAGAGCACAGTGGCAAGACGAGCAGCATCGGCACTTCATTTCATTTATGTGGACACCGGCGCGATGTACCGCGCGATGGCACTTTTCATGCTGCGTGAGGGCGTGAATATCTCGGATGAAGCGGCAGTGGCGGATGCCGCGGAGCGGGCGCAGATTTCCATCCGCCATGAAAACGGGGAACAGGTCGTCATTTTGAACGGGGAGAACGTGAACGGTCTCATCCGCACGGAGGAGGTCAGCCAGACCGCCTCAGCCGTGAGCACGGTGGGTCGTGTGCGCGCCCGTCTGGTGGCGCTGCAGCAGGAACTGGCCCGGCAGACGGATGTCGTGATGGACGGCAGGGATATCGGCACGGTGGTGCTTCCCGACGCGGAGTGCAAGATCTTTCTCACTGCCAGTTCCGCCGTGCGGGCGCACCGGCGCTCTCTGGAGCTGAAAGCCCGCGGGGAAGCGGCGGATGAGGAGCAGATCCGGCAGGACATTGAGGAGCGGGATGAGAGGGACCGCACGCGGGAAATCTCCCCTCTTAGGCAGGCAGAGGATGCGGTGCTCCTTGACACCTCCGACATGACCATCGACGAGGCGTCCGAGGCGGTGCTTGCGCTGTACCGCGACCGGACGTAAGGACAGACGGCTATGGAAGTGATTCTGGCCGAACATGCCGGCTTCTGCTTCGGCGTGAAGCGGGCGGTGGAGCTTCTGGAACAGGAAATCACGGAGCACGGCGGGGAGCTGCCGATCTATACCTGGGGGCCGATCATTCACAATGAGGAGGTTGTCCGGGAATTTGCCGCGAAGGGTGTCCGGGTGCTGGAATCGAAAGAGCAGCTCGCTGATGCGGCGGGTAAAGGAACGGTTGTCATCCGGGCGCACGGGGTGCCGCAGGAGACAGAACGTCAGATCCGGGAGAACGGG
Organism: Lachnospiraceae bacterium; assembly: GCA_024682835.1. Classification (GTDB taxonomy): domain Bacteria; phylum Bacillota; class Clostridia; order Lachnospirales; family Lachnospiraceae; genus Butyrivibrio. The sequence goes on from JAIKYU010000150.1 coordinate 54,411, forward strand.
TTTGATGTGATCGACGCCACCTGTCCGTTTGTCAAACGGATCCACGGGATTGTACAGGACGCCGCGGCGGAGGGACAAAGAATCATCGTCGTAGGAGACCCCGGTCATCCGGAGGTGCAGGGAATCGTCAGCAGGGCGGGAGGGCACACCGCGTCGAACGTGTGTGTTGTGGAAACCGCTGAGGAGGCGCGTCAGATCGGATTTCCGGCGGGCAGCAGGGTGACGGTCGTTGCGCAGACCACGTTTCATGTGAATAAATTTCAAGAAATCGTTGCAATTATAAAAACGAAAGAGTATGATGTTAATATTGCGGCTACAATATGCAGCGCTACTGACGAGCGTCAGAAGGAGGCAGCAGAGCTGGCAGCC
>JAIKYU010000005.1 GCA_024682835.1 Lachnospiraceae bacterium
ATCGCCTCGGGGAGGGATATCATCTTGTTTGATGAGCCTACCAGCGGGCTGGATTACAGTCATATGCTGCAGGTTTCCGAGTTATTAATGCAGCTCAGAGAAGATGGGAAGACAGTGATCATCGTTACACATGATGCGGAACTGATCAAAACAGCATGCACCTGCATCATTCACTTTGGCGGAAGGAAGTGATCCTATGCAGAAATATCACATTGAAAAGAATACGGTACAGGAGACGCTGATCATCCCTCTTTACGGGAGAAAGGTCTGTTCGGATCGTTTTCCGCATCTTTTTGAGGACGCTGAGGCGGAGCGGATCTGCAGCATGCTGGACTATGACTTCGCAGAAAAAGGAAAGCGGACGGAATCCGGTATCGGACTCTTTGGTGCGCTTGAGGTCGCACAGCGTCAGTATGATATCGCCTGCGAGGTGAAAGAATACCTGAAGACCCATCCGAACGCGGCTGTTGTAAATCTCGGGTGCGGTCTGGACGACACCTTTCATAAGTGTGACAACGGAACCTGCCGGGGCTATAACATCGATATGCCGGATGTGATCAAGGTGAGAAACGAGCTCCTTCCGGCAAAAGACAGAGAGAAGAATCTTGCCTTTGATTTAAATGACGAAAGGTGGATGGAGGAGATCGATGCCGGAGAGGGTGCGGTATTCTATGCTACAGGCGTGTTCTATTATTTCAAAACAGAAGCTGTGAAGGCGTTGTTCTACAAAATTGCAAAGCGTTTTCCGGGAGCCGTTCTTGTATTTGACGCATGCAACCGCCGGGGAGCAACGATGATGGCAAAGACCTGGCTCAAGGAAGCCGGGATCAGTGATGTGAGAGCCTTCTTCTCGCTGGAGAGCCACGCAGAGCTCGAAAACTGGAGTAAAGATTTTAAAAGCGTTACTGCAAAGAGTTATATGCGGGGTTACCGGGACATCTATAAGGACGTCAGTTTCCTGCATAAGTTGATGATCCGCTTTTGCGACAGTCTGGTGAAGATGGTGATCGTGAAGATTGAATTCAGGTAATGAAGGGGCTGATCCAAGGAATAGAGAAAAAGCGATAAGCAGTTGCCGATAATAGATAGTTATCAAAAGGGAGGAATTGCGAAATGGGACTTTTCAAAAGCTTTGTAAGTCAGACAAGGAAGCCGGAAGGGGTTCTCGGAAAGATGATGGTGAACGGTATGAACGGCGGACACGCCAAGATGGCGGACTGGGGCATGGGACATCTTACCTCCATTGCCCCGGAGGAGATCGTGGAGCTCGGATGCGGCGGGGGAAGAAATGCCGGAGAACTGCTAAGGAAATACCCAAGTGCAAAGGTTACGGCCATCGACTACTCCGAGGTATCGGTCGGGAAAGCGACGGAATACAACACGGAAGCAATTAAGAGCGGGCGCTGCAGGGTGCAGCAGGGAGATGTGTCTGCCCTCGCGCTTCCTGAGGAAAAATATGATCTGGCCACGGCATTCGAAACCATCTATTTCTGGCCGGGACTGGAAAAGTGCTTCGCACAGGTGGCCGGAGTCCTTAAGCCCGGCGGCGTATTCATGATCGTCAATGAATCCGACGGAACCGATGAAACAAGCCTTAAGTATGAAAAGATCATAGAAGGCATGAAATGCCATACGATCGATGAGATCGAGGCGGCGCTTAAGAGTGCGGGTTTCTCGAAGGTCAAGTCGGATCACCATAAGAGTAAGCCCTGGATCACGGTGATCGCAAAGAAATAAGTGAAAGGCGGAATAAATATGAAAGCGGATTATAAAAACTGGATGCCAAAGGGCATGGTACTTGGGACAGCATGCGGGACCGGTATTGCACTGGCTCTCTATATCGTATTTGGAATTGCTCCTGTCTTGCAGGCAGGTACACTGAGAACGGTGCTTGGTATGATTTTTCTGGTGCTGACGATCCTCCTGGTTGTGATCACCATATGGATGTTTCTGATGTACAGAGCGTTTTCTTACAACGGAAAGCGTCAGATGTCAAAGCAGATCATTGACGGGATCGCGGCATATGTAAGTATTCCTGACGGCGGGAAAGGCCTTGATGTTGGGTGCGGCAGCGGAGCGCTCACCATCGCCTGCGCAAAGAGAAATCCGAGCGCTTCGCTGGTCGGAATAGACCGCTGGGGGAAGGAATACGCTTCCTTCAGCAAGAATCTGTGTGAGAGCAATTCCAGGGCGGAAGGCGTCAGCAATACTTCATTTATGCAGGGCGACGCCTGCAAACTGCCGTTTGAGGACGAGACGTTCGATGCCGTGACCAGCAATTACGTATATCACAATATTCCAAGCAAAGACAGACAGAGTATTCTTCTGGAAACCCTGCGCACGTTAAAAAAGGGAGGAA
>JAIKYU010000039.1 GCA_024682835.1 Lachnospiraceae bacterium
GGAACAGGAACTTCTGGTACAGGCGGATGAGCTGGAAAAAGAGAGGGACATAGTCGCACAGCAAAAGACAACTCTCGATGAACAGGCCGAAATGCTGAATGCACAGGAGGAGGCTCTTGCAGAGCAGGGAGAAAAGATCGCGATACAGGAGAAGACCCTGAAGGAGCAGCATGAGCTGCTTAACAAGCTCGAGGCCATCATGAGCGAACAGCAGCAGAAACTTGATGACATCATAGGTGTAAGAGCTGAGCTGGTCGAGGAATTGAGCAGGGAGTTTGATGACTCCGATCTGAAGGTTTCCGTGGATGAGACCACGGGTGCGATCACCTTCGATGCCAGTATACTGTTTGATTACAACAAATCGGTTTTAAAGCCGTCCGGGAAGGCGTTTCTTGCAGAGTTCCTGCCCAGATATGTTGATGTACTCTTAAGTCCCAAATATAAGGACAATATCTCCGAGATACTCATAGAGGGACATACTGATACCGAAGGAAGCTATCTGACCAATCTCGGCCTTTCGCAAAAAAGAGCACTGGCCGTAGCTGAGTATTGTCTGTCCGAGAAGAACGATATCCTGACTGACAGTCAGCTGGAGGAAATGAGAATGCTCGTCTCTGCTTCAGGACGTTCCTACAGTGATCCCATATATGACAAAGACGGCGAGATAGACATGGCTGCCTCCCGTCGTGTGGAATTTCTTTTCCGATTGAAAGATGAGGAAATGGTCCGCGAAATGATAGAGATCCTGAGCGAAGAGTGACACCGGGGCGTATATACGCCCCGCTTCTCTTTCATTACTTCGCGTCCTTGAATACTCCGCGGAATGCTCTTTGTGATATGGGCTTTCTGATGATCAGCCTGCAGATCAGATACTGAAGCACCGTACCTACTGCGATAAGTACATAACCAAGTATTATCGAGGTACTCAGAGTCAGTCCGCCGAACATATCCAGGTTGGTGATGAAAGTAAGTCCTGCAGTGATAAAACCGATCACCAGACAGAAAATGATAATGGATGCCAGGAAATACTTATATACCACTGCAGTATAGATAAACAGCTGGAAAATCAGTATATCTATCACAAACAGAGAGGTCGCTATCTCGTTTGCCTTCTCCGGATATCTGCCGGCCATGATGGATCTGAAGATGATCAGTACCGTGAAGAGCACGAATGACAGAGTGAAATTGAGTTTCACAGGTATATCCAGCTGGATCCGGCGCCCGATCCCGGATGACTGTATCATATCCGACATCGACAGCGACATGATGAACTGGAACATGTACATGCTGCAGAGTACCACATAGAATCCCCCAAGATACTGGGTTCCTTTACTTACTATCTCGGTTACCACACCTATGCCCAGAAAGATCAGCATGAAGGTGATGTTGGTCGAAAATTTAAAACTGTATTTGCAGAGTGCAAAAAAATCTTTCAATTCTTTCATTGTTTTCTCTCCCGAAGGTTATTTTTTTATCTGAGCTATCTGAGATCGGAATACGATGCTTTGATCTTTTTCTCAGCGAATTTCTGTGTGAATACAACTCCTCCCGCCAGCAATAATACCGTTATGGCTATAAGGGGATAAGCGGCGGACGGTGCCAGCATGCCTACTGCATCCAGTATGATCCCGATGAGCAGCTCAGGCATTGCGACCAGCAGCAGAAAACCGTACATGGACACGAATCGTGTGGAAGTCACCGACCAGACGGATACATTTGCCAGTACCAGGGCGTATAACAGCAGTGTTTTGGGATCTCCCATGCTTCCAGGAACAAAGATCGCAGGCAGAAAAGTGTACGCAAAAGTTCTCACGATCCTGATAAACGAATCCGTCAGCATGCTTTTTTTGACGAAATCCATCCCGTTTACCGATGTTTTCAGATATTCCATGCCGAAATTGTTCTTCCTGTAGATCGGACCGTAGCCGTAATATTCGGTTGATATCTCTACGATCATCAGCCATGCCTGAACGGACAGGAAGAAGTGCTCTTCTACGTTACCGAAGATGAATCTGACGGCCGTACCGATCAGGATGAATGCAAGAGGTATGATGATCGTAGTTATGTTAAAATACCGGCTGCCCAGCATTTTCTTGTGACTCCTTAGCATATCAGATCACCATCCTTGTATTTTTCTTCATGACAGCGACGCTTATCTGATAAAGCGTAGGAGTCTCTTTGGTCAGGTTCATGCCTGCGAGCCTGTCCAGATCCTGCGCGAGGCAGATCCCTTCAAAACCGTAGGGGTTGACAGTTATTGAATACAGGATGCTTTTGGCTGCTTCCGTGTCACCTGCATCACCTTTTACCAGCACGTATTTTTCCTTGAGATCATCAACAAATCCCTTTTCCACGATGTTTCCGTGTTCCATGATTATCGCATAATCGGTGATGCTCTCCATATCCGCCACATTGTGAGTGGAGAAAAATACGGTACGTGAACCCTCACCGCTGCTGATATACTCGCTGATCTTCGAATTGAGAACATCTCTCATAAGGGGATCCAAAGGTGAAGCGGGCTCATCCAGGATGAGGAGATCCGTGTCTCTGGCCAGGACCGTTGCGAGCATCAGTTTCATCTTGGTTCCGTCGGACAGATCCGAGTTTTTCTTCTTGGGATCAAAATCCTGATCACCGAAAAGCGCCAGTTCGGTACATATCTGTTTGAACTTGTCTTTGTCGAAATTACCGAATATCAGCTCGCTGATGCCTTCTATGTCGCCTATTGACCAGGTGGGAAGGAAGTATTTGCCTGTTCCGGTGTAGCCTATCCTGTTCTTTATTTCGGGATTACGTTCTTTTTCGTCGTTGGAGTATTTCTCGAAGAATGTGAGATCTCCTTTAAAATCCAATCTGATCCCGGATAACATGTTGAGAAGGGTGGTCTTACCCGCGCCGTTTTCACCGATCAGAGCCGTTGCAAAACCCTGAGGGATCTCAAACTCCGGTATATCCAGTCTGAAATTCTTGTATTCCTTAACCAGATCTGTGCCTTTGACTGCTGTTGTGTAATTCATAATGTGCTCCTCTCAATCTCGTATAAAGATTTCAGTGTTTCTATCAGTTCAGATTCACTCATCTGTGCTATCTTGGCTGCATTGATGGCATCTGTGAGTGCATCCTCGACTTTTCTCAAGTGCTGCTCTCTGAGCATCTCGCTGTTTTGTGCATTTACGTAGTAGCCTTTTCCCTGAGCTGCTGTGACCAGACCCTCCGCTTCAAGCACTTCATATGCCTTCATGGTGGTGATGACACTTATCCTGAGGTCCCTGGCCAGCCCTCTGATGGATGGCAGGTACTCTCCCTGC
>JAIKYU010000058.1 GCA_024682835.1 Lachnospiraceae bacterium
GTCTGCCATCTCTTATGACTTCGCCATGCTGTGTTTCACGATGAGCATTCCCTCACCATGTATGAGTATACCACAATTCCGAGGCTTTTTCTTCCGGTCTGTGTCAGGGAATTGGTTAATCATTGACGAAACCGGCTATACCATGTATAGTAAAAGGCATAGAACCGTTTCATAAACATCATTCATCTGTTATCAGGAGAGAAACGATGAGTCTTGCACACAAGTTTTTATGGGCACTGGAATTTGTCATCGTATTTGCTGCTTTCTTTGCTGTACAGCTTCCCTTGAGAAAAAGGAAGCTTCCTATAATAAATGCTATTGTATTTGCGGTCAAGCTGTTTCTGATCCTGCTCATGCCGGTTTTGTTTATTTATGTTGATACCTGGTTTACCTACCGGTGTGCGGATCTGGTCGCCGTTATGGATATCGTTCTGCTCAGCGATATTTTTGCAAGCATTGTGGAATTAAAGAGGGTTATGCCAAAATGAAGAATGTGATTCTGCTCGGAGATTCCATCAGAATGCAGTATCAGGAGCCGGTCGGGAAGCGGCTTGCAGACATCGCAAATGTCTACGGACCGGATGAAAACGGCCGTTGGAGCGGATACATCCTGAATTCACTTCGTTTCTGGCTTCCTTCCTATCCTTCTCCCGATCTGGTTCAGTGGAACGCCGGTCTGTGGGATATGGGGGATGATTATCAGGAAGGACGTCATTTTTATCCGCCGGACCTGTATGAAGAGACCTGCCACAGAATATGCCGGATCCTCCGCAAGTTCACGGAAAAGCCGGATCTCCCGATCGTGATCGCCACCACGACACCCACGATGCACGGAGATCACGGGGATATCCTTCTGTACAACGATATCCTGAAAAAAGTGGCTGCTGAGGAGCATGCGGCTGTCAACGATCTTTATTCGGTGGTCTCTCCGGTGAAAGAGCAGGTGATCGGAGAGGATCATCTTCACCTGACGCCCAATGGGATAGAAGCGGTCGCAGATCAGACCGCAGAAATCATCCGGCAGTTGATCAGCTGATATCACCGGGCTTGAAATTCAAGGCATGCAGGAAATAATCACGCATGACAGGGATATACGTGAACCGTTGTTCGAGTTTCTCGAGGAACAGTACGGTAAAGTCCGGATCATCGAAGAAAAGATGATGGGACAATCCCGCGCGGATGTCGTTATGATAACAGAAAACGCGCTTTTCGGTCTGGAAATCAAGAGCGACGCCGATACCTATGCACGTCTTTCACGGCAGGTCAGGGACTACAGCAAATTCTTCGACTACAACTATGTCGTTGTCGGAACAAGCCATGCCGCACATATCGAGGAACACGTACCGGATCATTTCGGCATTATCACGGTGGAATATATCTCTGCAGATCTCGACTTCTACATTCTCAGAAAGCCGCAGAAAAGCCCGGATCTCGAGATGTCATTCAAGATACAGATTCTCTGGCGCCCTGAGCTGAACAAGCTGCTCGCAGAAAACGGCCTTCCTGTATACCGGCAGAAGGGGAAGCAGTTTGTGCGGAAGGTCCTGGCGGACAGTATTGATCCCGGGCTTCTGAACAGGCAGATCTCTGCGCAACTGTTTGAACGGGATTACAATACGATCGGGGAGCAGATCGAAAGCTTCCGCGAAGAACAGCAAAAACGACGTGCTTCAAAAACAGGATCCCCGCGCACGAAGAAGAGGAGAAAAAAAAATGATTCGATCAGCAACAAACACTGATATCTCTCAGATCAACAAACTGCGGGAACAGGTAAACACCCTTCATGTCAAGGGGCGCCCCGATATATTTAAGGCTGGTTTCAGTCAGGAATTTCAGGATCACGCAGCATGGTATCTTCAATCTGAGGATAATGAAATCTTTGTTGATGACCGGGACGGCGAAATTGTTGGCATGGTGATGGTGGATTACATAAGCAAGCCGGAATCTCCCTACGGATTGGCCCGGGAATTCTGCCATATTGCCGAAATATGCGTAGACGAGAAATGGCGCAGAAAAGGCGTTGCGCATGAGCTGATGGAACATGTCCGGACTGAGGCGAGAAAAAGAGGCATGCCAAAAATCGAACTGGATGTCTGGGCGTTTAACGATGCACTTGGCTTTTATGAATCAGAAGGGTTTCGGGTTTTCCGCAGATTTATGGAATGCGATCTGTAGATGCAGCCTCTATTGCCTCATCCTGCGGAAGGTTCTCCCATTCTGCACCGTCTTTGGATATCATACATTTCACCCCTTCCCAGTCGTTGTATTGGTTGTATCCAAACTCTTCAGGAAAAGGTTCCCCGGGATCGGAGAGGAACATGACATAGGCCTTGCTGTCGTTTAAGTCAGACAGATCTTCCTCTGACCAGGCAAACGCCTTGGGATCCTTCGCCTTTACCCACAGGAAAACAGTCGTATGTACGTCTCCGGAAGCGAACCCGGTCCTCATGTACTCCTCGCAGTCGATATCTGCCGGAGCCACCCATGGCCTTGGTGAATCGTTTCCACCCAGCGTTGAGACACCGGAGCAGGCGGCAGGATCCAATCCCAGCCTTTTAGTCATGAGATCAACTCCGATGCGCTCAAGCTCCTTCTTGTTCTCCGAAGTGAAGATCGTTTCGGTGTTTTTCATGTATTCCAGCCTGTGCTTTCCGATCACTTGAAGAAGGCGATCTCCTCATTGAGCCTGGCAGCGATGCCGCGCAGCTGATCGGCTGCGGTGGAAAGCGTTGTGATCGTAGCGCCAAGCTCCTGCATGGAGGCGCCGGTCTCCTGGGAAGCCGCGGCATTCTCCTCAGATATGGCAGACAGGGAACTCATGGCGTCCACGACGACACTCTTGGAGCTTGTGCACAGTTGGGCCGCCTGGTTGATGCTCTGCACGCCGTCCACGGTTGCCTGAATATTGTTGATCAGCTTATTGACACTCTCCACCGTTGCTTCGAGGATCTTTGCCTGCTCCTCCGTGGTGTTGCGCACGGAATTAGCCTGTTCTACCGCGGCCTGCGATTCGGAGAGCAGAACCTCCATCTCGTTGCGGATCTCGCTGGCGGAAACTGCCGAGTTGTCTGCAAGCTTACCGATCTCCTCCGCGACCACCGCGAAGCCCTTGCCCGCATCGCCTGCTCTGGCCGCCTCGATGGAAGCATTGAGCGCGAGCAGGTTTGTCTGGGATGCAATGGAGGTAATGACCGCAACCTTGGAGTTAATGCTTTCGACCGCCTGACTCGTGGCTCCGATTTTCCTGGAGATCTCGTCAATGGCCTCCTTCATCTGATCGGAGGATACACGCAGCTTCTCAAGCTGTGTCACGGAATCCCGGCTGCCATCCCGCATGTCGTTGGCAACATTTTCAAGGCCCGTTGCGGAATTGGACACACCCAGGATATTCTCACTGATCATTCCGGTGCTCTCCGTGGCATTCTGGATCTCCTCCGCCTGCTGCGTCGCACCGGTCGCGATCTCCTGCACGGCATTGGACACATCATCCGCAGTCTGCGAGATCTGTCCCGTTGTTTCCGCAAGTTCGTCAGAGGACTCCTCAACAGAGGATGCAGACTCCTTAATATTGCGCACGATCTGATCCAGACGGTCGATCACACTGTTGGTCTCGTGGATGATCTGCCCGAATTCATCCTTACGCTTCGTAAACTTCAGATCTGTCACCTTCTCAAATTCACCGTTGGAAAGGCGATCCAGAGAATGATTGACTGCCACAATGGGACGTGAGAAGCTATTGGAGAGCAGGAATGCAATGATGACGACGATCGCCAGAGCGATGATACCGATAGATACCTGCTGCGTGACGGTCTTTCTGGCAGAAGACAGCGCCGCGCTGTACTCCCGCTCATTGATGATGATCCAGCCCGTGGCCGGCTCCTGCATGGAAGAAACGATATACTTCTTCCCGTTGATCGTGCTGATGCCCGTTGACTTGGTCCCGGCTGCGGCGGTTTTGAAATACTCTTCGGAGGATCGATCATCCTCGGGTGTATCGGCATTGATCTCATGCTGCGAGTGCGCGATCACCTTGCCATTGCGGTCCGTGATGACAATAACCTGATCACTTCCGGCTTCGGAAGCAAGCATATTATGCAGGACATTCAGGTCAAAATTGCGCTGAACAAAGCCCTGTACGACCGCGTGATCATCATCGTACACCGGAGCCACAGGTACGACGATGATAGATCCGGTGGTCTTGGACACGATTGTATCCGAGATGTAGACTTCACCATTCATCGCGTGGGTGAAATACTCCCGATCCGATGTATTGAGCAGTTTTCCCGAGGAGCGTGCCAGCTGATCGCCTTCGGCATTGGTGATGACCGTGGAATTGCCGTCTGCCAGCGACTCATCTACAGACTGCAGGTAGACATGAAAGCGCTTTACATCCCTGTATTTTCCGCTCATACGGGTGAACACCCGCGCCTCCGGGCTGTTGGCCATGGTCACGATCGCCTGGATGTTCTGGTTGATCAGATCGCTGATATGGCTGCTGATGATCTCCAGCTGCTTCTCATTGATCTCTTGCGCATCCTCCACCGATTTGTTCATCGTGGAGCTGTAGCCTACGACCGTGAGCAAAAGGATCGGCACCGCCGTGAGCACCAGCATGATCGCGATCAGCTTTGTTTTAACCGAGTTTGTGAAGCCGACACTCTTCATTGCTTCCTTCTGCTTGCCGGATTCCGCTCTCATTTCCATTCTCTTTCCCCCCTTATTTTACGAGAAGCATCATGATCTCATCGGAACGCGCCACGAGTTTTGTCATGATATCCGCCGGCTCTCTTCGCTCTGCGTGAGCATGGAAGAGCCCCTCTTGTCATTGCGTTTCTGAAGCTTAACGACAAGTTTATCATTCTTTAAGTCTTTTCGCAATTCCCTTTCGATCCGGTCATTCCCCATTCATTCTCGTCCCCTCCGATCCCATGCATGACACTTGTGATCCAATCCATCTCTGCGGGACGATCAAGATTCTGTTGTCAGGCTGAGAGTGCGATCGTGTAACTGTTCCAATAACGCGTTATATATTCGTCGGATACTTTGCCCTGCTTTAATAACATTAATTGCTCTTTCTCATCTTCCAGCTCGGAAATCCGACGGCTGTTCTTGGGGTCACTTTCCGTACGGTCAATGAGTTCCAACACTTTGTTAAAGTAAAAGTCCGAAAAATCTTCCTTGGACGCACCGGAAACAAAACTGTCCCTCGCATCCAGAAAGCGTTTGATCTCTCCGTCGATATTTGACATCTGTTCAAAGAGAGAGAGCCTGTACCAGCGTTCAAATCGGGATGTCTCAGTATTATTCATGTATTCCTTCCTTATCTGATATTTTCTTTCAGTATGTCAAACAATTCATCAATAGTGGCCTGATCAGTCAGAACTCTCCCTGATCCGATGCCGAGTTCTTTATTCCGGTTAATGTTTGGATGCGCTTCCCACACGACAGAAACAGGCGATTTCATGATGTTGCCGCCAAAGATGTCATGATCATCGGAACCATCTTCGTACAGTTCGATCTCCAGATCGTTGTGCATCTCTTCATTGATGGCAACTACCCGCCTTTTTCGATCCAGGCAGAATTTCATCATATTGGGAAAGTATTGTGGTTCTATATTCCATAATTCTTCAAGGTTGATGGCACTCTTTATGATCATGGAAATAAACCTTCTTTCTGGAATTCTGATTTGATGTTTTCCATCCATCATCATATCCTTTTACCGGTTTATTTGCAATGAAATTGAAAAGCTTTTCCCCGCCGAACCGACCGACGAGGCACTTGTGCCGAGGAGACCTTGAACTTTTACAGAATCTCACAAACCAAGTAAGAAAGGAGGTTCTGACACCGTCCCCCGAAAGGGGGCCCCCTAGGGAACCCCTTTGAAACCTACTTGGCAACATTTAAAATGTTTCCTTGATTTTCTGCGACGCCAAGATTTTTCCTTTGATATCAATGCCCTCTATCACTTCCAGTGCAAGATCATCGAACTTTTTATCAATTACAACGACCCCATAGCCACCTATTCTGATTTTTTTCCCTCTTTCTTTAGCGTTAACAAGCTGATCTTTTGTAACCACATAAATTCCAGTAAACCAATCTCCATTAGATTCACGTTGTCTCGATGCCTCGTTTTCAATAATGGACTGCTTCTGATCTAAAGCACTGATCTAAAGACTGCCTTACAGACTGATTGATAAAATCACTTCGATGCTCACGGCCTAAATCCTCCATTTTCAGGTTTATTCATTTCTATTGTGCTATCATGTAGCGATCAACCGAGAGAGCATTTTGACCTAGGAGCTCAAGTAGTCTTGCAGCCGGTCCACTGGGAATGTTGACTCCTTCTTCCCATGATTCTACTGTCTTTTTGGATACGCCGAAGCATTTTGCAAAAACCGCCTGCGTTGTACCGGTTTTGGCACGGATTGCCTTTATTTCATCAGCGGTGTATGTTTTAACCGGCCGGATCTCTATGACAGTCTTTCTTCCCTGA
>JAIKYU010000060.1 GCA_024682835.1 Lachnospiraceae bacterium
CATATCCTTCCCGGATGAGATGATCCTTCAATTTCTGCCGCAGCCTGAAAAGCAAAGATTTTACCGCTGATTCGGACATCGAGAGCGCATCTGCGATATCCGAAAGGGAGTCCACATAGAAGTAACGTCTGACAAATGCGATCCTGTCATGCGATGTGAGATCTGCAAGAAAGCGGTTGATCTGTTCAGAAAGGAGAGACATGTCGACCATCTCCTCGGTCGAGGCGCCGTCGGCCACTTCGAACAGTTCGTCAAGCGCAAGGGCGGTCTGTCCCGCCCCGCGCTTTTGCGAATGATGTTTGCGATACAGGGTGAGCGCGTGGTTGCGGATGATTGTTGCCAGATAGGGCGCCAGCATTTCAGGCCGTTCTTCGGGCATAGAGTTCCAGGCCGACATCCATGTGTCGCTCACACACTCTTCCGTATCCTCCGGACTCGAAACGATGTTCATTGCGATCTTCCTGCAATAATTGCCGTACTTGCTGTTTGTCTGTACGATCGCATCCTCGTTCCTGGCCCAGTATAGATCAACGATCTCGTAGTCCTGCATCTTCCTGCCGTATGCCGATCACAGATTCCTGATCAGCTCCACAAACTCCTCTCTGTATTCGTCATCCAGTTTCAATCCTGACAACTGCCCCGATACATCGCGCAGGCGCAGTTTTCCGGTGTACTCGCTGCCGTTTAAGATCATTCCGCACTCCGCGACATATGCTGCAAAAAGTGTATCACAATTCGGTGTTTTCGTGTAGCACCCTTCGCTGATCGGGAAGAGGATGAGCCTGGATTCATCTTCCGCGGGCTCCTTGTAACGCACGGACACGGTCATCCACTCGTCGGAGAGCGCGCCGGTCTCGGACAGATCTGTGTTTTGGTAGCGAAGCGAAGTTCCCTCTGTCTCGCGGTCATCGTTCATCTTTATCTCATACATAACAGTCATGGCGTGTCCGCTGCCGATCTCGCCGCCGTCCTTTGTGTCGTCGTTAAAATCCCTTGCCGCCATCTGCCTGTTCTCATAGCCGACCAGACGGTATTCCGACACATACCTGGGATTGAACTCAACCTGGAACTTCACGTCCTTTGCGACTGTGAAAAGCGTGGAATTGAACTCGTCGATCAGAACCTTCTTTGCCTCGGAGAGGCAATCGATATAAGAGTAGTTGCCGTTTCCTTTATCAGCGAGGGTCTCGAGCGTCACTTCATTGTAGTTGCCGGTGCCAAAGCCGAGCACGGAAAGGAATACGCCGCTCTCTTTTTTGTCGGAGATGAGAGCCTCCAGTTCATCGTCAGAGGTGATCCCGACATTGAGATCCCCGTCGGTCGCCATGATCACGCGGTTGTTGCCGCCTTTGATAAAGTATTTCTCCGCGAGTCTGTATGCGGTTCTGATACCGTCGCCGCCGTTCGTGGAGCCTGATGCGGTGAGCTCATTGATCGCTCTCTTGATCCTGGTGTGTTCATTGCCGGGAACGCCCGCGATCACGACATCCGACGACGAGGCGTACGTGACGATCGATACCCTGTCATTCTCATCGAGATCGTCAACGAGCATATCGAGGGCCATCTGCAAAAGCGGCAGTTTGTCGTAGTCATCCATCGAGCCGGAGACATCTACGAGGAACACGATATTGGATGAGATGTCATCGATGTCCTCGAGCTCTTTTGCCTTGATGCCCAGATTGACCAGCCTGGTGTCACGGTTCCAGGGACAGTCAATGATCGAGGCGTTAACGGCAAAGGTGTCGCCGTTTCCGGGCGTGCGGTAATTGTAGTTGAAGTAATTGACCAGTTCCTCGGTGCGGATCGAGCCGGCGGGAATGTCGCTTTGGCGGTAGCCGTCATTGATCATTCTGCGCAGATTGGCGTAGCTAGCTGTGTCGATATCCGCGCCAAAGGTGGAAAGCGGATTGGCGACCGCATCGGTGAAGGAATTCTCCACGATGGTCTTGTAATTCTCGCCAAAACCCGGTGCGGGATAGTAGATGCCAGGGCAGAGCTCTTCCTCTGTTCCGAAGTATTTGGAGGCGTATGCGTCGTCATAAACTCCGTTCGTGTTCCAGCTCTCGGCAGATTCGACTGCTGCGCAGGCGACGTCGCCTTCATAAACGTCACCGGCAGCTTCGGCGGGATATTCCGCCTCGATGTAGGCAGGAGCGGTCGCGGGTTTGCCCGCGCTTGTTGCTCCGAGCCCGGCTCCGCATCCGGCGAGAGATGTTGTTACTGCGGTTCCGGTAAGTATTGCTGCAATGGCTTCTTTCTTCATGATGATTCCTCCTCTTTTCATGTTTCGCAGGCACGCTCAGGTGCTTTTTTGCGCTTCTGACTGTATAGACGCAAAACACGAACGGAGGTTTCGAAGAAATTCAGTTTTTTCTATTCCTGTAAAACCGTTAATATCCCTTTATCCTCTCGGAGGGCTATGATAAAATGATGGGGATGTGGAGCATACCGACTTTGCAGATCTGGAGAGACCTACGATGAGTTTTTTTCAACCGAGATATATGTGGGAGAAATGGGGGTGACAGGATGATACAGTTTGGAATGCCCACACTGATTGAGAATAGGACGTTAAAGGATAATGCCGACCTTTGCAGCAGTCTTGGTCTTAAGTTCATCGAACTGAATATGAATTTCCCGGAGTATCAGGCAGATCAGCTTGAACGGGTAGACGATCTGGTCAAAATCGCGGAACAGGCGGGGATCTACTATACCATCCATCTGGATGAAAACCTGAACATAGCTGATTTCAATAAACTGGTATCCGATGCTTATCTGGAAACCGTGCGCCGTACTATTCTTGTGGCGAAGAAGGTCCTGTTTCTGCGCGATCGGTTTGGAGACAGCAGCCAGCCGCTCACGCTTAATATGCATATGAACCATGGCATATACATCACTTTGCCGGACCGGAAGGTGCAGATGTATGACCGTGATTTTGATACATACATGAAGTCCTTCTCGGATTTCCGTACCAGGTGCGAGGAATGGATCGGTGACAGTGATGTGATGATCGCGGTCGAGAACACGGACGGATTCCGGGATTATGAGAAAAAAGCAATCGAATATCTGCTTGAAAGCCCTAAGTTTGGCCTGACCTGGGATATCGGGCATTCCAAAGCGGTTGGAGAGAAGGATGTCGCCTTTATCCGGGATCATCAGGAGAATCTGATCCATTTCCATATTCATGACGGGTCGGAAAATCCACCGAAAAACCATCTGGCTCTCGGAGACGGAGATATCGATCTTCCGGACAGACTGAAACTGGCGGAGAGCAGGAATGCCAGATGTGTACTTGAAACCAAGACGATAGAAGCCTTACGGCATTCTGTTGAATGGCTGATACAGCATGGATATCAAAACAGATTCACTCCCTGAGCTTCCTGGACATTGCATATAACGCAAAGCTCAGACAGATCGCTGCCACGGAGATGATCAGACAAGGGTAGAGTATCGGCCTCAGCAGGGATGCGTAGGTGTGGTAGTCGAATATCCCATCCACATGCAGCTTGATGGAATACCAGATCCAGTATACGGTTGACACAAACGCAACGATCCACAGACAGATGCGGATGATGAACAGGGCCCTGATCTCATTCAGATGATTCATTTTCCCTCTTTTCTCTGATCTGTTTCAGCTCTTCCACGGAAAAACGGTACGCCTTATTGCAGAAACGGCATCTCAGCTCTTCCCCTTTGGCATCGGCGATCATTTCATCGAGTTCCTTTTTTCCAAGCAGGAGAAGAGCCCGCTCTACACGGTCTCTGTCACAGTTGCAGAAAAACGACACATCTCTGCGATCCGACACGGAGACATCCAGACCAGCCAGTGCTTTTTGAAGCAGGTTTTCCGGTGTGTTTCCCTCGTGGAGAAGCTCCGTGACTGTGGGGAGAGACAGGATGTTTTTCTCCAGCCTGTCGATGATCTCTTCGGAGGCGTCCGGCATCAGCTGGATGATATAACCGCCCGCTTCCATCACTGCGCCTTCTCTGTCTACCAGAACGCCGAGGCCGACAGAGGAGGGAATCTGCTCGGAGACCGCAAAGTAATAGTTGATATCCTCCGCGATCTCGCCGGATTTTAATTCCACCTGACCGGAATAAGGATCGTTTCTTCCCATGTCCCTCGTTACGGTGATGATTCCGTTGCCGACACCGCCGCCCACATCAAGGTGCCCGTCCGCCTTATTCGGCAGGATCACCCGGGGATTCTTTACAAACCCTTTGACGCGTCCGTCATTATCCGCAGTAGCAAGCAGCCCCTTCAGCGGACCATCCCCGTCGATCTGCACCGTGATCAGATCCTTGTCGTTTTTCAGCATATCCCAGCCCATCATCACGGTTGCGCACAAAAGGCGCCCCAGAGCCGCTGTGGCCAAAGGGCTTGTGTGGTGGGCGCGTCTTGCCTGTTCGACGAGCCCCTTACCGGTTACGGCAAATGCCCGGATCCTGTCGTCAGCCGCTGTCGCGTTGATCATATAGTCCATGTTCATTCCGCCTTTTCGTAGCATAGATCAGTCACAGCAATGGATAGCGATGACAATA
>JAIKYU010000087.1 GCA_024682835.1 Lachnospiraceae bacterium
AGTAGCGGCAGCCCCTGAGCCAGATCCGGTGCCAGCAGCGCCTGCGCCAGATCCGGTACCTGTAGCCCCGATCCCTGCCCCGGCCCCTGCACCGGTTCCTGCGCCGGTTCCTGTGCCGGCTTCGGCAGCACCCGCACCAGCAGCACCCGCGCCGGCTGCTGCAGCGCCCGCCGATTCCCTCCTTCCCCTTACAGGTGATGCCGCGGAAGCAAAGAGGATGCAGGATATCCTGCCGGATTTGCGGATTATGAAAGACAAGATGGCTGCGGACAACAGATGGTGGCACATCAATTCCTGGAAGTACAGGAAGATGAAGAATGCCCTGAGTGAAGTCTGTAGGATCGGAGATACTTATGATCCGAGGAACAGGAATTCTGCCCGGAAGATGCGGGAAGCGATGGATAAGCTGCACGCGGCTGCTGATGCGTATGCCAAAAAGGAAGTGTACGGAAAGCAGAAATCCACGGATCTTGGAATCTCACGCAAGAATACAGCACTTTATCTGCTGGAGATTTCGGAGGACAGCAGAACGGCTTCACCGGGAATCGATGAGAGCAGAGTGGCTGACAGACGGATCATGTCGCATGACGGAACCGAGAAGAGACCGACTACCCTGAAGGCGCTGATTGACGAGGAGATCATCAGCAGTCGTGTAAAGTATGGGGGTATGTCAGATGCTACGGCTCGGAGGACGACGACACACACGCGTTCTCACGCGAACCGGAGTCATCAGAGGGATCAGGTGGTTTCGGCACCGGTGCAGCCGCAGCAGTAGAATTTTTGCGTCCGCTGTGCGTCGCTTGACTTCCTGAAATAAAAGAGATATAGTTACGGAAGTGCGGTGCTCGCCTCTGCGAGGCTCGCCCACGCGGCTTCGCCGCTTATGCCCGGATCATCACGTCCGATGACGTAAGCAAGCTTCCGCATCGTCCGGATGCTCCGGCCGCACTTCCTCAGATTCGGCGGGTATGGCGGAATAGGCAGACGCAAGGGACTTAAAATCCCTCGGGAGCAATCCCGTGCCGGTTCAAGTCCGGCTACCCGCAGGAAGGAATCCTCGAAATACCGGGGGTTCCTTTTTTTTTCAGCGCAAAACGTAGCACCAACCCGGCAAGCGTCTGCTGTGCATGCACGAGCAGCCATGTGTGGGTGAAAGAACATGGAGCACGAGTATGAAAAAGCGCCGTCCGCGTAATGCGGACGGCGCTTAAAGAGCCGGTAGACTGTATTACATTTCCACAACCACCTGGACTTCCTTCTTGCCGGGATCGAACGGAATGATATTACCTTCTACGGCGTTTCCGTCAACCGTCATCTTCTTGACGCCCTTCTGGGAACCGTTGGTTTTCACGTCGATGTGGTAGGTGACGCCGCGGTATTTGCGGGTCAGTTTGAAATTGCCGAAGTCTGCGGGAATGCAGGGATCCACGGAGAGACCGGACAGCGTCGGATACAGACCCAGAATATACTGGCTGACATTGACAAAGGTCCAGGCAGCAGTGCCGGTCAGCCAGCTGTTTTTGCCCTGGCCAAAGAAGTGGGCATCCGCACCGGCCACCATCTGGGAGTAGACATAGGGCTCCGTGCAGTGAATCTCGCTGATATCCTCAATGAAGGCAGGGCAGGTCTTCTTGTAGATCTCAAAGGCACGGTCGCCGTGACCGAGAACCGTCTCCGCGATGGAAACCCAGGGATTGTTGTGGCAGAAGATGCCGGCATTCTCCTTGTACCCCGGAGGATAGGAGCTGACTTCGCCGAGCTCCAGATGGTACTCCGTATAGGCGGGCTGCAGGATCATGATACCGTACTTTGTGTCGAGCTTTTCCTTGACGGACTTTAATGCCTTGTCTGCGAGACCTTCCTCGACACCGACGCCAGCCAGCACGCAGAAGCCCTGCGGCTCGATGAAGATCTGTCCTTCCTTGCACTCTTTGGAACCGACCTTGTTGCCGTGGGCGTCATAGGCGCGGACGAACCAGTCGCCGTCCCAGCCGTCCTTCAAGATGGCGGCGTACATCTTCTTCACTTCCTCGCGGGCGCGGGAAGCTTCGGCGGAATCGCCCTTCAGCTCACAGAGCTTTGCATATTCCTCGCCGTATTTGACAAACATGCCGGCAATGAATACGGACTCCGCAACCGGGCCCTCAGAGGGACCGAAGGTCTGGAAACTCTCACCTGGATGCTCGGAGAAGCAGTTGAGGTTCAGGCAGTCGTTCCAGTCCGCGCGGCCGATGAGCGGCAGATTGTGAGGACCCTTGTGATTCACGATGTAGTCGAAGGAACGCTTCAGATGCTCCATCAGAGGCTTTGCCACCGACATGTCGTTGTCGAACGGCACGATCTCATCGAGGATCGTTGCGTCGCCGCTTTCACGGATATAGGCGCTCGTGCCGGCAATGAGCCACAGCGGATCGTCGTTGAAGCCGGAGCCGATGTCGGAATTGCCCTTTTTGGTGAGGGGCTGATACTGGTGATAGGCGCTGCCGTCCTGGAACTGGGTGGAGGCGATGTCGATGATGCGCTCCCTCGCGCGGTCGGGAATCAGGTGGACAAAGCCAAGCAGATCCTGGCAGGAATCGCGGAATCCCATGCCGCGGCCGATGCCGGATTCATAATAAGAGGCGGAGCGGCTCATGTTAAAGGTGACCATGCACTGATACTGATTCCAGATATTTGCCATGCGGTTAAGCTCGGTGCTACCGGACTCCACGTGGTAGCAGGAGAGGAGGTCTTCCCAGTATGCCTTCAGGGTGTCAAAGGCCTTGTCTACATCGGCAGGCGTTTGATACTTGTCAAGCAGCGCATGGGCGTTCTTTTTATTGACGACCTCGTCGGTGGGTGCCGTGCCGGGTGCCCATTTGTCGTCGTCGGGGTTTTCTACATAGGCGAGCACGAAGACCCAGGTCTTTTCTTCACCGGGGGCAAGCTCCACATTCAACTGGTGCGAAGCAATCGGGGACCAGCCGCTTGCCACGCTGTTGGTTCCCTTGCCGGCGAAGACGGCATCGGGATGATCGGGTCCGTTGTAAGCACCGAGGAAAGCGTCACGGGAGGTGTCCACGGCGTCCGCGGAGGCATTGACGGAGTAGACTGCCACGTGGTTGCGGCGCTCGCGGTATTCGGTCTTGTGGTAGATTGTTGTGCGCTCCTCGTCGTGTGAGAAGATCCAGGGACGGCCCTCAAATGCCTTGTCAGCGGCGAGTGCCTTCGGAAGTTCCAGTTCCATCTCACCGGTGGAGAGATTGCGCTGGAAGTTCTTCATATCATCGTCCGCGTTCCAGAGGCACCATTCCACATAGGAGAAAACGGAGAGCTTCTTCGCGGCGCTTCCTTCGTTCTTGACGGTGAGCTTTGTGACCTCGCAGGTATCGCCCATCGGAACGAGAGTCAGGAGCTTTGCGGACACATCATTCTTTTTGCCGGAGAAGGTGGAATAGCCGAGACCGTGGCGGCACTCATAGGCGTCCAGCTCCGTCTTGACGGGCTGCCATCCGGGATTCCATACGGTGTCGCCGTCCTTGATATAGAAATATTTGCCGTTGTTGTCATAGGGAACGTTGTTGTAACGATAACGCGTCAGGCGCAGAAGCTTCGCATCCTTGTAAAAGGTATAACCGCCACAGGTGTTGGATATGAGGGAGAAGAAATCCTGATTGCCCAGATAATTGATCCACGGCAGCGGCGTTTTTGGCGTCGTGATGACATACTCTTTGGCCTGGTCATCGAAATGTCCGAATTTCATGCGAACCTCCTGTAATGTTGAGAAATGAGACAACGAAATGTTACTTCTCCTATTCTAAGTCAAGTTCCTGCGTTTTGCAATGCTGAAAGAAAGTTGAAACCCTTCTTTTCATATAATGCAATATCGTGTATAATAGGTTGTCGATTATACCTGTCACAGGAAGGAAGGTATGGAGAATACACTGACTTCATTCCAGGATGCATCCTTTTTCATCGTTGCATCGATCATATGTTTTACGACGTCCTTTTTCCAGATCGTTGAGGGCAGGACCAAAAAGATGCAGAACAAGATCTTTTTGCTGCTGCTGGTGATCACGTTGACCGGCGCGCTCAGCTCTCTGGTTGTGGTTTTTACGCGCCCGTATCTGCTGATCGATGATCGGGCCCGTCTGCTCTCCGACATCTCCCAGTATTTTTACTTCCTGTTCCACACGCTCATGCCCGTGCTCTTTTACCTCTATGTGGCGTTGGTCAGCGGGGTGATCTATGCGCAGAAGCCCATTCGGACGATTCTGATTCTGGCTCCGTGCCTTCTGGCTGAGGCCCTCGTTGTCGTCAATCCGGCCTTCCATCTGGTCTACTACTATGCCCTCGGACACCGGTTCACCCGCGCCTGGGGCGAATTTGTCATCTATATCGTGTCGGCCTTCTATCTGATGACCGCCATTTTCCATCTGCTCCGGTACTGGCGGATGCTTACCTTCCGCAGACGGTGGGCGCTTTTGTACAGCTTCGGAATCGCCGTGCTGGGAATCGTGTTGCAGCTGTTGTCCATCAAGCTGCTGGTGGAACTGCTGTTTGAATCGATGGCCTTTGCCGGTCTGATGTTTACCGTGGAAAAGGAGGACGACCGGATCGATGAGACGACCGGTGTGTACAACCGCAGTGCGCTCAGGGCGGATCTGGCCAATTACCTCAGGCTGAACACCCGTCTGCGCATGATCTGCGTGCGCATCACCAATTCGGATATTCTGCAGCGCATCACCGGATCCGCGGATTCGGATGCGATGCTGCACGATGTCGCGGAATATCTGTCGTCCGTTCATTCAATCTATAATATTTACCGCGCACATTCTTCGGCATTTCTGCTGGTTTGCCGGGATTTCGACGAAAAATCCGTGCGGAATCTCGCATTTGACATCACCAGACGTTTTGACCGACCCTGGAGCGGACACGGGACGGATCTGCGTCTCAAGGCAGTGCTGCTGATCGCGGAGATGCCCGAGGAATACCGGAGTGTGGATGATGTCTTCCTGATCTGTGACGGCGCGCTGCCGCCGTCGGAGAACCGCCGCATCCTTTCGGGGGAGGAGCTTGGATTCCTCAAGCGTGAGGTTCAGGTGGAGGAGGCGTTGATCAGGGGACTGGCGGAGCACAATTTCGAGGTTCAGTATCAGCCGTTGTACGATCTGCACAGCCGGTCCATTCATGCTGCGGAAGCGCTTCTCCTGCTTCACGATTCGAAGATGGGGTTCATTCTTCCCGACGAATTCATGCCTGTCGCCGTCAAGAATGATATCATCGGACGCCTGAGCACGCTGATTATCGAGGAGGTTTTTCTGTTTCTCTCGAGCGGCATTCCCACCGAGATGGGACTGCAGAGTATCCATGTAGGGCTTTCCGCTTATCAGTGTCTGAACCCGAGCTTTTTGGACGACCTCAGAAAGAGCGTTCGGAAATATAACGTGAACGCGTCCTTCATCAATTTTGAAATGCGCAAATTTGCCTCTGCGGATGATTTTATGATGCTGCAGAAGGTGCTTGCCGATGTCAGGGAGATGGGCTTCAAGCTTTCGCTGGACCGTTTCGGCATGGAGGATTCCAACCTGCAGACCCTTTCGAGTATCGATTTTGATGTGGTCAACATGGATATGAAGATGATGGGGACCAGACAGAGCGATGAGGATCGGGAGATCGGATACCGCATCGTGGAAAACAGTGTCCGCATGATCGGGCAGATGCACAAGCAGATCCTGATCCGCAATATTTCAACCCAGGAGCAGGTGGATCTGCTCTCCGGCATGGATGTTGATTATCTGCAGGGCGATTACTACTCCAAACCGGTGAGCCAGAATGAGCTGATCTCCATCCTCCGCGTGACGGAGGTTGCCAGAAAGGAGGAGCAGGAGGCCAGGGCACAAAGCCAGGCGAAATCCAGCTTCCTTGCGAACATGTCCCACGAGATCCGGACACCGATCAACGCGATCCTGGGCATGAATGAGATGATCCTCAGGGAGACCGATGACGACAACATCCGCACCTATGCAATGGATATTGAACGAGCCGGCAATTCCCTGTTGTCTCTGATCAACGATATTCTCGATTTCTCCAAAATCGAGGCGGGAAGCATGGAGATCGTCCTCGTGGAGTATGGCCTTTCTTCCGTGATCAACGACGTGACCAATCTCATGCAGGGCAAAATCGCACAGAAAAATCTGGAGTTTAAACTGGATGTCGATGAGACGCTTCCGGAGACACTCTACGGCGATGAAATGCGCATCCGGCAGATCATGGTCAACCTGCTCAATAATGCGGTGAAATACACCCAGCACGGAAGCGTGACCCTTTCGGTGCACGGCAGAAATATGGATGAGGATTCCCTGATGCTGATGATTGACATCATTGACACCGGTATCGGCATCAAGGAGGAGGATATCGGGCGGCTGTTCGGCACTTTCCAGCGTGTGGATATGGACAAGAACCGGACCGTGGAAGGAACGGGACTGGGACTTGCCATCACGCGTAATCTGCTGGATCTGATGAGCGGACGAATCGAGGTGAAGAGTGAGTACGGTTCCGGTTCGACCTTCTCGGTACAGCTTCCGCAGATGGTGCTCGACAGAAAACCGATCGGAGATCTGAAGGAGCGGTATCGCAAGCATGTCGAAAACCTGGCGGGGTACCGCGAATCCTTCACGGCGCCGGATGCGCGCATTCTGGTCGTGGATGATACGCCGATGAACCTGACGGTCGTCAAGGGACTGCTGAAGCAGACCCTCCTGCAGATTGAGACGGCCATCAGCGGCAGGGAGTGTCTGGAAATGGTCCAGAAAACGCAGTACGACTGCATTTTTCTCGATTACCGGATGCCCGAGATGGATGGTACGGAGACGCTCAAGCGGATCCGGGAGCTCAAGGGATATCCCAACAGCAGGACACCGGTGATCGTGCTCACGGCCAACGCGCTCTCCGGCGCGAGAGAACAGTTCCTCGCCGAGGGCTTTGACGATTATCTGACCAAGCCGGTGGAGGCAAGGAAGCTGGAA
This sequence comes from Lachnospiraceae bacterium, assembly GCA_024682835.1. Lineage (GTDB taxonomy): Bacteria > Bacillota > Clostridia > Lachnospirales > Lachnospiraceae > Butyrivibrio. Next base: position 7,008 of record JAIKYU010000087.1, read on the forward strand.
CAGATGCTGATGCAGTACCTGCCGGATGAAAAACTCCATATTGTGGTGATGGACGAGGATGACGGCAAAAATATGGAGAATGAATCCATCGAGAATGATGAAGAGCTTGAACGGCTTCACAGTCTGATTCCGGAGATTCATATTGAAGAGGGACTGGAGCGGTGTGGCGGCAGAGAGCCCTATCTGCAGGCGCTGGAAATCTATTCCGGCTCCGTGGATGCCAAATACGGGGCGATTTCCAGATACTTCGAGACGGAAGACTGGGCCAATTACACGATACAGGTGCACTCGCTCAAGAGCACGTCCCGCGTCATCGGCGCTCTGGATCTGGGTGAGGATGCCTGGGAGATGGAGCAGGCGGGAGACAGGCAGGATGTGGAACTGATCCGTGAGAAAACGCCGGATCTTCTTGAGCGGCTAAAATCTCTCGGGGCTTCCCTTGCGGAGTTTGAGGGCGGTGCACAGGAGGACGACGCGGATTTGCCGCCCATCGATGAACGGACGCTCACCGAGGCCTGGGAGGCACTGTTGGATTTTGCGCGCCAGATGGATTATGAGGATGGCACTTTCGTTCTGGACGAATTGAAGAGCTACCGTCTTCCGCCTGTTGAAAAAGAAAGAATGAAGGAAATCACGGCGGCCTGGGACAGACTGGACTGGGACGCTGTGACAGGAGTTCTGGAAGGTGCTCTGCACGGCGGGGCAGGGGAGGATCAGGCATGACGATCTATTCCTTTATCAATCAATCTGCTTTCCAGCTTTCGACGATTCTTGTGGTGGTTTCGTGTCTGATTTACACGCTGACGCAGCGCCACACGGATCGTCCGCAGAATGCCGTATTCATGGTTTCGACGATTTCCCTGGCGGTCACGGCCATCTGTGAACTGGTCTATTACTATCAGCTGCCCCACGCGACGGACGGGCAGACGGCAAGGTTTGCGGTGCATGCAGCGAATTACCTGTACTATGCAATTCACGGCCTGCTCTCTATGATGCTGTTCTATTACGCTTTGTTTGCAACGAAGGTTTTTCAGCGGGCCCGCCTGATCCATCACGTGTTTTACCTGTTGCCCTGTCTCACGGGCGAGTTCCTGATCCTGTTCAATCCGGTGCTGAAGCTGATCTGGAGCTTTGATGAGCATATGAACTATTATCGCGGCTCTGCCATCGGTGTTCTCTATGTTATCAGCGCGTTTTACTATGTGCTCTCCATCCGCCTGTTCCTGCTCAAGTGGTCCGGAAGCACGAAGATCAGGCGCATTATCATTTTCTATTCGATGTTTATTTCCGTCGCGGGCATTGTGATTCAGATGCTGCTGGAAGGTATCGAGACGGAGCTCTTTTTTGAGTCGATAGCCTTTATGGGGCTGATGCTGGCCTTCGAATACGATGAGGACAGGCTGGACACGGCCACCGGTGTGTATAACCGCATCGCGCTGATGCAGGACACCAGAAACTACATTGAGAATAACCGGAAATTCTACGCGATCTGCGTGCGGATTACCAACCTGGAGACACTGCAGCGCGTCCTCGGCGCCTCGGACAATGAGGAAATCTTCCGCCTGGTGGCGAATTATCTGATCGATGTGCACCATCGCTACATGATCTACCGGCCGACACCGACGACGTTCCTGCTGCTCAATCTCCGCGGCAACGAGGGGCAGGTACGCTTCCTGTCCCAGATGATCTCCTGGAAACTGGAGGAGGGCTGGGAGTATCAGGGCCGTTCGCTGCCGCTGCACGGTGTCATTCTGTACGCATCAGCGCCGGACGAGCTGCACTCGCCGGAGGATATCCTGCTGATGTGTGAAACGCCGCTTCCTTCCAGTGAAAACGGC
>JAIKYU010000097.1 GCA_024682835.1 Lachnospiraceae bacterium
TGATCAGGACGTCCGCGCCGCACCGGATCGCCGTGTCAATGACGCTTTTTCCGGAACCGGGGCAGACCGCCGCCACTCTCACTCTGCTGTTTTGTCCGCCGTACATACGCACGGCATCGATATGAAAGACCCCTTTGACAAATTCCGCACATTCCAACAGTGTCATTTCCCGTGACAGCCGGCCCACGCGTCCGATGCCCTCCTTGGAAAGGTCATCCTCCCAGGTGACATCCAGCACCTGCCGGTCGCCGAGTCCCAGCTCGTCCGCGGCCGCATCGGCCATTCCCATCACGTCAAAATTGGTATGCATCGCATAATAGCTGATATTGTTCTCCACCATACGGATCAGCCGTCTGCCGATAAAATCATCATCCGTCACGCTCTTCTGCCCGTGAAAAATCAGCGGATGGTGGGTGACCAGCAGATCTGTCTCCGCGCGAATGGCATCCTCCACCACCTCGTCCGTCGCGTCGAGCGCCACGAACACGCGCTTCACCTCCCGATTCGTCCTTCCGCACAACAGCCCCACATTATCAAAGGAGAGTGCGAAACGTGCGGGAGCAAGCTCCTCCAGCTGTTCCATGATTACCGAGAGTTTCAAATGATCACCTCCGCTTTGTCAGTCCCTGAAGACAGAAAGCGCCGCTTCAATATTGGCCTGCTCAGCTGTCAGCTCGTCTATCCGCTTCTGCGGCCCGTTCTGTGCCGCGATCCGTTCAATCAGCTTCGCGTTGGCCGCCTGCTCTTTTTCCAGAAATAAATGCCAGGTCTCGTCCCTGCAGTTTGAAAGCACGGCACCGAAATCCTCCTCGCCGTGGCCCGGATCCTGTCCCTCTCTGACAGCGCGCATCATGGTGTAGAATTGTTCATCTTCATACACCATCCGCTCATCAATCACCTTCCAGCCGTTTTCATTGAGGAACATCCACAGCTCCCTCGCCTCGGATTGCGGCTGCAAAATGAGCTGGCCGATCCCGATCGTTGAGGGAGAAACGGCTGTCAGCAGCTTTTTCATCAGTCGGCCGCCCATCCCGGACAGCACCGCCACCTGTGCCTCCCCTGACGACAGTGCATGGAATCCGTCGGAAAGACGCAGCTCGATGCGTTCCGCAAGGCCCGCATCCTCCACATTTTTCCTGGCCCGTTCCAGCGGTCCGCTGTTCACATCCATCGCAATGACACGCGGAACGATCCGCTGCTCGATCAGATAGATCGGCAGATACCCGTGATCCGTTCCGATATCCGCGACCCGGATGTCCCTACGACCGGTTTCTTTGCTCAGTTCCCGCACGGCATCGGCAGTCATGACCGCCACAGCCGTCAGACGATCAGAGAGCGTCCTGTTATCCCGCAATTTCATACACACTCACGGCAGAGAGCTGCGCCTCCGGCTGCTTTTCCAGGCGGATCCGCCGCTCTCCGGCTTCCATATCAAAGAAATTGTCCTCACAGACCGCCGGGCAATCCCCGTCCAGAATACAGACCCCGGAAGCAAACGTCTTAGAGCGGACGATCACCTCATCGCCCTCCTGTGTCACCGAAAGCTTCGGATCCATGAAACGATAGTGTTTCGGCGCACAGAAAAGGGCCATTCCGCCGGACACGACGCTTCCGTCCGACTCCAGTGTATATTCCAGGTGAATCTCTCGGGGATCAAACGCCTCCCCTGCCTCCATTTGGGCGTCGATCTGCTCAAGAGCCCTGCCGTCATAAGGCAGCACCTGAACCTGTTCCCTTCCGGAAGCAATTTCCACAGAGGCGCTGTCGCGCAGCGCCCACCGCACCACGCCGTCAAACGGCCGATGGGTTTCGTTGGCGACATGCAGAAGAGCCGTGTAGGAAATTTCCTTCGGCTGCGTGTTGACCCAGGGCTTCTGGTCGATCTCGCCATGCTCTTCACAGGAGATGAGCACCGGCGCAAACACCCGGCGTTCCATGTAATGCAGTGCCTTTCGGTTGCCGTAGTAGTCGATACCGGACCAGGAAGCCATCGGGGAGATATCGTTCATCTGCCAGACCAGCGCCCCCATCGTCGTCCCGCGGTTTCTCCGGAAATGCTCGATCGCATACCGGATGGCCTGCGCCTGCAGAAGCTGCGTCGCGTAGAGCACCATCTCAAAATTCTTCGGATAGAGGTAATTGGCGGACAGATAGAACATCAGTTTTCCATTGGCCGCCGTGTTGCGCTGGTGCATTTCCATCACGCGGGAGAAGATATTCTGATCCTGGGGCTCCGCAAAGCGCCGGATCGTCGCAAGGCAGGGGAAGGACTGGAACCCGAATTCCGACACAAAGCGGAAAGCGTGCTTCCGGAATTCCGTAAACGGCACATTGCCGTGCCAGACCTCCCAGTAATGCGTGTCTCCGATATTTTCAGCCCAGGGATTATCAAAATTGCCTCCCGCCGAAGGGGAACTGGGCCAGTAACTGGTGTCCGGATCCTCTGATGAAAGCAGCTTCGGAATCAGGTATTCAAAGATCTTGATATAGTCGGACTTTTGCTTCATGGAAGGCTTCCAGGCGCGATCCAGCGTCTGAGTTTCCACCTCGTTGTTACCGCACCAGAGGCCGAGGCAGGCATGATGCCTGAGCCGCCGCACATTATCGCGAATCTCCGAAAGAATCGTCTCCTCAAAGGCATCATCCAGTTCATAGCTTGCGCAGGCAAACATGAAGTCCTGCCACACGATCAACCCCAGCTCATCACAGAGGTCATAGAAATCATCCGAGGGATAATATCCCCCGCCCCAGATCCGGATCATGTTGTAGTTGGCCCACACCGCTTCACGCAGAAGCTTTTCCGATCTCTCCCTCGTGATGCGGGAAAGGAGATTATCCTCAGGCACCATGTTTGCCCCGCGGGCAAAGATCGGCAGACCGTTGATCTTGAAAGCAAAATTCCTACCGCCGTCGCTCATCGGATCCTGATTCACGGTCAGAATCCGCAGGCCAATCCGCTGCACGGACTGATCCAGTGTCTCGCCGGACTCCTCATCGATCAGACAAACGCGCAGGGTATAAAGCGGCTGCGCGCCATAGCCGGAGGGCCACCAGAGCTGCGGATCAGGAATCCGGATGGTCTTACGAATGCCGGTTTCCCCCTCATCGTCCAGAATGCGTCCCCGCCGTTCCTCCTGCACATGATAAACCGCCCCGTCCGGCGACTCCGCCTCCACGGAAATGCGCAAGCCCGCTGCGGCGAGTTCTTCCGCGTCGCCCGGCATCACCGGGCAGCCCGCTTCGTACACGTTGACTTCCGCCGTGATATGAAGGATCACTTCGGGGATAATATATCCATGGACGCCCCGTCCGGTCTTGATATGCTCCTGGTAGACGCTCACCTCGTGCAGATCCGCCTTTTTGTGCGCGATGATCTCCACCGGACGAAAGATCCCGGCATCCGGCAGTCTTGCTCCCCAGTCCCAGCCAAACATACAGTGTGCTTTGCGCAGATGCGGAAATCCCTCCATTGCCTCGGATGCGCCGCCCGTGTATATCTTTCTGTTTTCCTCCGCTATATATGCCGTCGGTGAATGAATCACCACCCGCAGCGTATTCTCCTGCGATGCGACGGAGGAGATGTCAAAGCGCCAGGTTCTGTGCATATTGTCCGTCGTGCCGATGGCGATTCCGTTGAGGAAGATATCCGCCAGCGTGTCGATCCCGTAAAAGACAAGAGAAAGCGCATCGGCGGACAGCATCCCGCTCTCCAGGTCAAACTCGGTCTCAAACACAAAATCATTGTCCATGACCGAAAGCGCCGCCAGCTCATTTTCCCCGTAATACGGATCCGGCATTTTGCCCTGCTCCAGCAGTGCGCTGTACACCGTGGCCGGCAGATTCACCACAAGCTTCTCACCGGCGGGCATAAAAGGGCCGGGTCTTGTGAAGCTCAACGTCCAGTGCTCATTGATCGTCTTGCGTTTCATCGTGTTTCCTCTCTATGATTCGTCACGCCAGGTTATTTCGCCGCCCGGCGCCCGCGGCACTGCTTTTACCGTGCAGGCATAGGACCGGCTGTCATGGTATTGCATTGAAATTTCTGCGGTGATACCGATCCGGTCGCCGATCCGATAGGTGTGATTGCCGATACCCACCATACGCTTCAAGTCCTCCGACAGGGAGAACCGAAGATCTTCCACTTTATTGCTGACAAGATAATCGTCGTTCTGTATTCTGCGGATTTCGCTCTGCACATGGAGCGAATTGAACAGCGTCCGTCTGGAATACTGCCCGTCAAATCCGGTATCGGCGTACAGCCTGCGATCATTGCGGCTGTAGTAAAAAATCTCTCCCGTGAACCTGACTTCCCGTCCGTCTCCGTCCTCCCGTCCGAGAATCAGGACGCATTCCCTGCCGTTGTCATGAAAATAGACCTCCTCGGCATTCATGATCGCACGGGTCAGTTGAACGGATATGGTCTGCGCTTCCTTTTGCAGCACGGAAAGCTCCGTGCTGGAGCGGTGCAGCCGCACAACGATGGAAAAAAACTGCGCCGCCATCAGAGACACCACCGAGGAGATGGCCAGTCCCACGATCAGCTCGATCAGCGTCATTCCCTTCACCGAGCGAAGGAAACGGCATCCGGTCTTCTTTCTGCCGCCGCGGCGCAGCCTGTCGCCGTGCATATGGGCGTTCATTCGTGCACCGTCCGCACTTCCGTGCGGCCTGTCGGTCCAAAAACCGTCAGACGGTATTTCTTCCCGGAGCCGGACAGGATGATACTGCCGACGCCCTCCGTGCAGGCACCCGTCTCCCGGTCAAAACGCCAGGTCAGAAACGCACCGTTCCGGTCGCTCGTCAGAAGCCTGCCGCCCGTATCCGCGATTTGCAGCGCATTCGCACTGCCCAGCTCCTTGCGGTCATACTCGGTCCATACCGTCCCGGCATAGATTTCCTCATCCATTGTCCGCACCACTTCCACAGACCAGACGTGGTTGTCCTGAATCAGCCTCGCGCAGAAAATGCCCGGTCTTGTCTGCTGGGCATTCTGCGTCAGCAGCAGCTCATCCGCGATGTTGCGCACCTGCCGCTCCGTCATTTTCCCCCGATAGGATCCCATCCCCATGACTGTGATTCCGGTCATGGTCATAATGATGGAGAGCACCACCATCAGCTCGATCAGAGAAAAACCGGCATCCGCTCTCTTCTTCCGGCCTTCCTCAACCGATTCTGCGCCAGTTTTCAATTCCGACCACCTCATGAACCCCTTCCGCACCACTTTTCGGAATATGGAGGATCAGATCGCAGACGATGGCCGTCTGCGCATCCCGTTCATAATTAATCAGTACCATCTGCACATCGGAGAACACGATGCAGTCCGGCCTCTCCAGAGAGATTCCGCCGACGGTAATCGAAAGCTCCTCCGTCCGCTCCTTCACCACCGTTCTTTTGCCGGCCACGGGGATGGTCGCGGAAAAACCGGCCAGGTAGCCCGCCGCATCCGCATATGCCGACTCCAGGCGGTTACTCATACGGACCGCGTTTTCCTCCGCCAGAACGGAAAGGTCATGAATTCCCACATGCTCTTCAAGAAAGCGCCCCCGCCAGAGGCTGTTGTCCGCCTGCGGCGCGTCCGATGTCACATCTCTGGCCGTCCCCGACCGGATCTCCTCCAGAGCCAGCTCCAGCCGGTAGAAGTTCTTGTCAGCCATGCGATTCATGCTGCGCAGACGCACGCCCATCAGTGCCGCACTCATTGCCATCACGCCCAGCACCGTTGCCAACGCCGTGACGGTCATGACCAGGATAAAGGTCTGCCCGCGCTCTCCGCTCAGTCTGCTTCGTATTGTCTTCGCAAGCCGGCTCATTCCGCCGCCCTCACAATACGGGCCGTCTCCAGACGCATCTTCTCCGGTCCGTCTTCGGCGAGACGTTCCTCCATCCGGTACACAATCACCTTAAGCTGCACAAGCATCTCCCTGCCTGCCTGGCTTTCATTGGCATCCGCCGTCAGGGATCTGCTGTTAAAGGAAGTCACCAGATCCCTGCGATCCCTGGTGTTGATGTGTCCGCGCCCGGAATAAGGCTGAGGGTCTATTTCCACCGCGACAGCATATTGATTGCCGAAGCTCACCACCGGTCCCCGGCCGTTGCCGATGTCATTATAAATCAGACTGATCCCGTTATTCTTCTGTTTCACCCGATAGGTGATTCCATCCGCCGCATAAACGCCGCCGTTTTTGGCAGCCTTTGCCAGCTCCGCAAGAGAGAGATCCGCTGCTTTCATGCTCTCCATCGTGGTCTCGGCCAACGACTGAATCCGCTGCTCCGTCGACACACGGGCGTTCAGTCGCTTTGCCACGATGAAGGACTGCAACAGCACGGCGGTCATCAGGCTCATCAGGGATATGGAAACCAGCAGCTCCACCATTGAAAAGCCGGCATCCCGCCGGCTTCCCTGCTTATATCCCTCACCGGAGATTATTTCGGATTCCCGTCTGCGGCAAATTGTCCCCTGCCTCGTTCTCACCGGTCTGTGTCGTCTCCTCTCCGCCGTCTTCGGACAATGCCGCGGCTTCGCCGTCAGCAACCGTCTCCTCGCCATTCTCCGCGTAGAAACCATCATTTGAACCGTCACCGGTGGTTTCGTATCCGCTTTCCTTCACGACATAGGAGTAATCGGAGTAATCATTAGATGGCTCGGGTTCCGTGCTGATTTTCAGGTTTGCGCCGGAGAAAATGTTGTCCGTGCCGGTCTCCACCTCCGTGGTCATTTCATCATCCTTGCGGTCATCGCCGGTGATGGCATACTGGCTGATCGTCACACTGACATCAACCAGCGATTCATTCTCATTGTAATCGGCGCTGACCGTTTCAATAACATCCCGCCCTTTTGTCTCTTCGATATAGCTGATAAACCGCTTCCACTCCGGGTAGGTCAGCGACATGGGAAACTGGATGGTGCTCCTTATCAGCTCATATCCGGACTGATTGCCGGGAGCAAGATACTGGAAACGGTACAGCGTCTCCGGCTCCGTGTAGCTCGCTGAAGGAATCCGGATATGGAACTCATCTTCCACGCCTCTGAGAAACAGAATCTGATTGTTCTGTGAGATCGCTGCCGGATACGCGGCCGTCATCTCCTCATACTGCTTGTCAAACCGTGCGGTCTGCGCCTGATAATCCGAGCGGGAATCATCAATCTTTTTGCGGCGTTCATACTCCGCCTGCAGCTCCGTGCGCTGCTTCTCCAGCGTCCGGATGGCCTCACGGATCGCGCCGCCGACCACGAGGCCGGAGAACAAAAGCATGACGATGGAAATGACGACCACCAGCAGAAGGCGGCTTCTGGACAGATTTTTCATTCCCCTGCTGCCTCCTTTCCGGCAGTCTGCGCCGTCGATTCGTAGTCCCTCTTCTCCTTGCTGGTCAGCATGCAGGACAATGTGCAGGACACGGTCTCCTTTCCGTTGTCATAGTAGCTGATCAGCGCGCTGGCCTCGACCTCGGACACATTGTCCATGGTTTCCAGTCCGCGCAGCATGGCGGCGATCACATCCTTGCCCGTGGCGAGCACGGTCATCGTGATCTCCCCTTCATCAATGGTAAAGCTTTCGATGTCCAGTCCGCGGGGACGCTTCTCTTCAAGCTGTGTGATGAACGCCGAGAGCTCATCATTGTGAGACGACGTAATACCGGCGACATTGCGCACATCCTCCCCTCTGAGCCTGGCCTCCTCATAGCCTGCGAGCACCTGATCCGAATCCTTCAGTTTCTCCACGGATTTCGACAGTTCATCCACCTGCCTGCTCAGCTTCCAGTACTGCAGTCCCGGAACAGCAATCAGCGTGGCACAGCCGACCGCAGCAGCAGCAAAGATCAGCTGATAGATTTTGCGTCCTTTTCTTCGTTCCCGCTCCCTGGCAAGCTCCTGGCTCACCAGCCCGACCGGTGCAATCGCGGCGCCGTAGTTGTCCAGAAAGCGCATTGCCTGATCGTGCATCATGGCCGTCCGCGGGATCGTCACACCGTTGATCTGATCAAGAGAGACGACAGGAACGGAGAGTTCCGTCTCCAGAAGATCGCGCATTCCCCGGTAATAAACGGCATCACCCATCAGGATGACGCGCTCCACCGGCTGCATGCCGCGGTTTCTTGTGTAGTAGATCATCGTGCGCCGGATCATGTCGATGGCGAAATGCAGCGGTTCTCCGATTGAATCGCCGAGCGGAAGGTCGTCGCTGATGATGGCTTTGGTGCGCAGGATCTCATCCGCCCGTTCGGGACTGACCCATTTCTCACGCGCGACAATATCGACGATCTGATCCAGCCCGAAATCGACGTTTCTCTGCATGATCATGTCGCCGCAGTCAAAAAAGGTGAGCGCCGTGTGATCCCCGGAAATGTCCACCGTGAGGGTAGGCTCCCAGCCCACCTGCATCTTGGCGAGACGAAACACGCTGTTGCCGATATAATCCACAGAAACAGAGCGAATCCGCAGGTAGGAGGCCGTCTCGTACAGCGCCCGCACCATCTCATTCGGTGCGGCAATCACCATCACACGCACCTCACCCCGATGTCTGCGTCTGCCCTTTTCCTCTGCACCCGCGGTGCCGGCCGTCTCACTGCTTTCCTCCGAGTGTCTGCTTCGCGAAAGACGGCTTACATGCTTCTTCTTTTTCCGCTTCTTCTTTCTTTCGTCGGAATCCTTTGACGTCTGAAAGCTGGTCAGTTCGATGTCAGCATCGCCGGCCAGTTCGTCTGTACCTTCCGCCTCCGGAACGGTCTCTTTGCCACCGTCGGCCGGTGATGTCTCCCCGGGCGCTTCCGATTCCTTGCGCACAGCTGCGACGCGGTAAAAGCCGACGACGTAATCCTCCAGATTGATCGGGAAATACTCCCCGGCGTTGGTGTCCACAATCTGGCGGATCCGTGCATCCGGAAGATCCGGCAGAACAACCTCCCTCGTCATCAGCTTATCCGCCGGGAGCGTGAATACCGCCTCTCTGGCGCGAATATTCGCGCCGTTCAGCATCAGCTTCAGAAACCCGGCAAATGCTTCCGGTTCCTTGACCGTGCTGTCATCCACCATGCCTTTGGGGCATTCCTTTTCCAGCAGACGCTTGACACGGGTGCCGTTCCGGCTCCTGTGCAGCTGTGCGATACGCAGGATATTATTGTTAATTACGATCGATAATAGTTCCGACATCTTCCTCTGTCTGATCCCTCAATGAATACCCGTCATCCGTGGTCACACCCTCCGGCAGCACGCCGCATGCATAATCCCTGCCCGCACAGTGTGATGCGTCGCCGGCCCATGCGCCGATGACCACCGTGCGGATACCGGTCTGTTCATCCACCAGCTCCCGGATGCAGAGCATGATTTCGTAATCGTGATCCGCCCCCATCGCCTCTGCGGAAACAAGGACAGGTGCCGTCGGAATGAAATCCCGCACGGCGTCGGCATAAGCATCCTCCTGCAAAAAAAGCGCCGATACCGCAAACGGTGCGGAATAGACGCCATTTTTCGCAAGTCCGCTCTTCAGCGCATCATAGGCACTTTCGTCATAGAGCGCGCCACCTGCGGCGCTGTATACCATCTCGACATTCTGGGCGTCGCGTCTCTCCCGTCCCCGTTCAATATAACGGATCAGCGCCGGAGAAAGCACACCGGTCATCATCACCAGGATCGATACGGCAATGACCAGTTCTATCAGAGAAAAACCGGCGTCACGGCTTTCCTTACTTCTTGCCGCCATTCGTCTCTTCATCCGCCTCGCGGTCTGTCTCCGGCATCTCGAACTTATTACCCTTGCTGTCTGCGATGACACGCTGTTCATTTTTTGTGCCGTTTCGTGCGACCCACACCTTTAACTGGCCGTTGATGAAGGAGAAGCGAATCACCTTATCCCTTGCCCGTTTGGAGACGAGCTCCGGCATCCGGTTGCCCATGACTGCCTGATACTCGATTGTAAAGGGGTCGGCGGGATCGGTCTGATAAAGATTATCTTTCGAAACCACGGCTCCGTCGCCGCTCTCAATATCGACGGCACCATACCGCCAGGTCACCTTTCCTCCGGTCTCTGCGATCTGCTCCATGAAGGAATCATAGGCATCCTCATCCGTCAGTGCCGCATTGATTCCCTCGTAGATGGAATCAAGCGTCTGCATGTCTCGAACCTCCCTGGCCCGGTCAACATACCGGATCACCTGCGGCGCAATCAAACCGACAAGCAACACCATGACGGTAATCGCAATAAGCAGCTCAATCAGGGAAAATCCGGATTCCGCTTTTCGTTTCATGTGCCTCTCCTTGTGCGTGAAGCATCCGCAACCGCCGGTGCTCACCCGGCACGTTTATGAGACAGGTCTTATGACTGTTCATAACGGTTACGATAACTCATCTATTATATCACAGTTTCTCGTTTAGCGCTACAGAGCGTCAATATTTGTGTAAAGAGCGATCATTGGCGAAAATACGGCAGCAATGATCCCGATCACCACAAGCGCCATAATGATAATGATGATCGGTTCCAGCGCAGCAGCCGCGCTCTCCGTCGCCGAGGAAACCTCCTCCTCATAGTATTCCGCTGATTTTTCAAGCATCGTGTCGATCGTACCGGTCTCCTCACCGACGCGGATCATATTGCAGATCATCGGCGGAAACAGACCGCTCTCAGTCAGAGGATCCGCCAGATGGGAACCGCGTGTAACCTCGTCCTCCGCCGATTTCAGACACTGCCTGTACAGCTCATTGCCCAGTGTCTCCGAAGTCACACCCAGAGCCCGGATGATCGGCATGCCGGCGCCCAGAAGTGTGCTCAGATTCCTGCAGAACTGCGCACAGGCGGTTTTCCGGGTAAGGCTTCCGATCACGGGAAGCTTCAGCTTCAGGCGGTCGAGCCTCGTCCGACCCGCAGGGGTGACGGCATAGGAGCGGAAGCCCATGACCGCGGCGACAATCAGCAGCACAAACAGCCACCAGAACCGGTTGAAAAAGCCGCTGACCGCCACCAGGATCCTGGTTGCCGCCGGCATTTCCGTCCCCATCTGCTCAAACATCGCCGCATACATGGGCACAATCCGGGTCAGCATGATGATGATGACCGCCAGGGACACCAGAGCCAGAATCACCGGATAGACCATGGCCTTCTGCACGACACCACGAAGCTTCTCGGCTTTCTCATAATGAATGGCCATGCGCTCAAACGCAACCTCCAGCCGGCCGGCCTCCTCACCGGCGCCCACAAGAGACGCAAACATCGGCGTAAACACCCTGTTCTGCCGATGCATGCTCTCAGCCAGAGTGGCTCCCTTCTCCACAGAGAGGCGGATCTCATGCAGTGCCTCCTTCAGAGACGCATTTTCCGCCTGCTCCTCCAGCATGGTCAGCGCGCGCACGATGCTGACGCCGGAGCTGGAAAGCGTCACAAACTGCCGGCAGAAGACGCCCATCTCCCTGGCAGATACCCCCTTTTTCAGAAAAGACGAAAAATCGATGCTTTTGTCGAAGCGCGTGGCCTCCTCCACGGAGATGACCGTGTTGCCGCCCCCCCTGAGCAGCTCGATGGCGGATTCGCGATCGCCCGCGGGAATGCTTCCGGTTTTGCTTTTTCCTTCGGGCGTCACCACCCGATACTTAAAATTCGCCATTTATGCGCTATTCCTCATATGCAATCTTGCGCAGCTCATCCATGGAGCTGATCCCTTCGCGCACCAGACGGACAGCCTGATCATGAAGCGTGGTCATTCCCTCTTCGAGCGCAATATCCTTGATTTCTGCGCTCGGCCGCATCTTGGCGATCGCTGTGTGAATGCGCTGCGAGGAGGGCAGCATCTCGTACACTGCGATGCGTCCGTAATAGCCCGTGTGGCTGCAGCGCTGACAACCCACCGGTTCATAAAGCATGAGCGGTGTCTGGGGCTGCGCACCCAGCTCCTCCTTTTCTTCCGGAGTCGCTTCGCGCTGTCTTTTACAGGTACACAGCCTGCGCACCAGACGCTGGGCGACGACGCCGACCAGCGCATCGGCGATCAGATAGGGCTCGATACCCATATTCATCAGACGCGCCACCGAGGCCTCCGTGCTGTTGGTATGCAACGTCGAAACCACCAGATGGCCGGTGATGGATGCCTGGATCGCGATCTCCGCTGTCTCCGAATCCCTGATTTCTCCGATCATGATGATATCCGGATCCTGGCGCAGGATGGAGCGGAGCGCGCTGGCGAAGGTCATATCGATCTTCGGATTGACCTGTACCTGATTGACGCCGTCCACATTGGCTTCCACCGGATCCTCTACCGTGACGATGTTGACGTTTTCCCTGTTGAGCTGGGAAAGTGCCGTGTAGAGTGTGGTGGATTTGCCGCTTCCTGTCGGTCCGGTCACCAGAATCAGACCATGCCGGTGTGACAGCATGTCATCAAACTTGGCAAGATCCGTTCCCTCCAGCCCCAGTTCCCGTTTGTCTCGGGTCAGGCTCTCCTTGTTGTTGAAGCGCATCACCAGCTTCTCGCCATAGACCGTGGGAATGGATGAAACACGGACATCGTATTCCACATGATCCACCACCAGGGTGGTGCGGCCGTCCTGAGGCTTTCGTTTCTCAGAAATATCCATGCCGGAGATGATTTTCACACGTGCCGTGATCGCCGCCTGGATCGTCGAATCATGTTTCATCGCCTCGATCAGATCGCCGTCCACGCGAAAACGAATACGGATTCCGTCACGGGTGGGTTCAAAGTGAATGTCACTCGCGCGCTGGTGGACCGCCTGTTCCATGATGGATCGCACCATGACGACAATCGGGGAGTTGTCCGTCTCCGCCTGCTCCTCCCGACGGTCATTCTTGTCCTCCTGTGCTTCCTCGTCGCCGAATTCCTTCTTGTAGCGCTCGGCGACCTCCATCACGGACTGTCTGCCAAAGTACCGATCGATCTCGTAAGCAATCTGCGAGCTGGTGGACAGAACGGGCTGAATACGCCTGTTTGTGATGATGGATATGTCGTCCATGGCAATAAAGTCCATCGGATCCGACATCGCCACCAGCAGAATATTCGGATTACTCTTATCAAAGCCGATCGGAATCAGGTTGTACTGCTTCGCGATCGTCTCATTGATCAGGTAGACCGCTTCCTTGTCAAGCTTGACGTTGCGAAGCTCCACATAATCGATGTGCAGCTGCTCCGTCAGGATGTCGACCATCTTCTGCTCGGAGACAAACCCCATGCTGATCAGGGTTTCGCCGAGCTTGGTTCCGCGCGTTTTCTGTTCCTTTAACGCCTTGTCCAGCTGCTCCGGGGTGATGACCTGCTGCTGCACCAGGACATCTCCGAGGCGTATCCGTTGCCTTGAAATCATCTCTTTCCCCTCAATTCTCAAATGCCTGTTTCCGGCTCAATCCAGATAGTCCTTCAGTTTTCTGCTGCGGCTCGGATGACGGAGCTTGCGCAGCGCCTTGGCTTCAATCTGCCGGATACGCTCACGGGTGACGTTAAACTCACGGCCAACCTCCTCCAGCGTCCGCGCCCGTCCGTCGTCAAGACCGAACCGGAGACGCAGCACCTTCTGTTCACGCTCGGTGAGCGTGCCAAGGACCTCCACCAGCTGTTCCTTAAGAAGCGTAAACGCCGCAGCGTCCGCAGGAACCGGCACATGGTCGTCCTGAATGAAATCACCTAGATGGCTGTCCTCCTCCTCGCCTATGGGGGTTTCAAGAGACACGGGCTCCTGCGAAATCTTCAGGATCTCCCGCACGCGCTCCACCGGCATGTTCATCTTTTCCGCGATTTCATCCGGCGTAGGTTCACGCCCCAGCTCCTGCAGCAGCTGCCGGCTTACGCGGATCAGTTTGTTGATCGTCTCCACCATGTGGACGGGGATGCGGATTGTGCGGGCCTGATCGGCGATAGCCCGGGTAATAGCCTGGCGGATCCACCAGGTGGCATACGTCGAAAACTTGAAGCCCTTGCGGAAATCGAATTTTTCCACCGCTTTGATCAATCCCAGATTGCCCTCCTGGATCAGGTCCAGGAAGAGCATGCCGCGGCCGACATATCGCTTGGCGATGCTGACCACCAGTCGCAGATTGGCTTCGGCGAGACGGTTCTTGGCATCCTCTCCCGCCGCAATCGGCGTTTTCAGGGACTCCTTTTCCTTTGGCGTAAGCTTTTTCTTCAATTTGTCCTGCTCGAGAAGCTTCTTTGAATTCTCGATCAGATCTGTCAGGCGGTGGATTTCCTCCTCCCGCTCAAGCTCATCTCCCTCATTGGATTTTTCCAGCGCAGCGCGCTCCTTTTCATAACCGCGGATTCGATCCTGGACATTTTTCCTGCCGTCCGCCGTCATCTTGGTCCGGTCGTCACGCAGCTTTTTTTCCGCCGCAAGGCCGGTCTCCATGAGCCTGGCCAGCGTGATCTCCTCCTCCGCGGAAAGGAGCGGCACCTTGCCGATCTCCTTCAGATACATGCGGACCGGATCCTCAATCGCGACACTGTCCGGAACGGAGAGGTCGATATTGTCCACATCCACCTCTTCCTCTTCCTCGATCATGATCTCGTCGTCGTCCGGCATCTCGTCCAGATCTTCATCTGTCTTCAGAACATCGATGCCCTCGGATTCCATGATTTCAAGCACACGTTCCAGATGCTCGTCATCGAGACCGACATCCGACAGGTAATCTTTGATTTCATTGAATTCAAGGACATTCTTCTTTTTCTTGGCAATCAGCAGCAGTTCCTGGATCTTCTTGCGGAATTTGGCCTGCAGTGCTTCATCCACCACATTCCCGTTCTCCTCCGCATCCGGATTCAGAAGGAATTCCTCCTCCTCCCACGAAAGGGCGTGTCTGGAGGCGCCGTCCATCTCCTTTTTGGCTCCCTGCTCCTTCTGCGGCTTCGCGCTTTGCGGCGCATTCTTTTTCGTCTTTTTGGAAGCGGGTTTTTCCTTTTTCGCTCCCGATTCCTCTTCTGCAAGTCTGGCCGCACGGGCTTCCGCGGACTTTCTGGCCGCGCCGTACAGCACCCCCGCGTGTGCTGCTGCCGCCGCGCCGTACAGCTTCTTTCCGGTGCTTGATTCGGCGGTCTTCGGAGCTTTCTTCGCCTTTCCGCTCTTTCCATCGGCCGATCCGCTATCCTGTGCCTGTTTCTGCGCAAGCTTGGCCGCACGCTCCTCGGCGGATTTTCTGGCCGCGCCGTACAACACGCCCGAATGGGCGGCGGCAGCGGCGCCGTAGAGCTTTCGGCCATCGCTGGTCGTGACGCTCATGCTCTTCTTTTTATCCGAACCGGACGATTTCCGGGCGGTCGATTTGCTGCCGGATTTGTCGGAAGCGGAAGACTTTTTCCCAGCGGTTTTTCCGCCCGCGGCAAGCCTTGCCTCCCGCTCCTCCGCGGATTTCTTGGCAGCGCCGTACAGAACGCCGGCATGCGCGGCAGCGGCGGCGCCATAGAGCTTTCGTCCGTCGCTGGTCGTGGCGGTTTTCGGTGCGGCCCCTCCCGATGCCTTACTCTTTGACGATGCGCTGCCCTTTGACGGTGCGCTGCCGGAGGATTTCTTTCCCTTGCCCTTTTCCTCCGCCGCCTTTGCGCCTTTCTTCTCCTCGGCCAGCTTGGCTGCGCGCTGCTCCGCTGATTTTTTGGCAGCCCCGTACAGCACGCCTGCATGCGCTGCGGCAGCGGCTCCATATAGCTTCTTCTCCGTCTTCTTTTTCACTTCTTCCTTTTTTGCCACGACACTCTTCCTTTCTGTTATTGTACTTGATCTGTGATCAAAGCCTGATCTTCAGGGCATCCAGCGAATCCACCGCCTTTCTGTTGGCAATCACCTGCTGCAGGTACTGCGGATCATCGGACTTAAGCCCTTCCATTTTTCGTTCCATCGAACGTTTTTTGATATCCCGGATCAGATTCTCCATCGCCCGCTCCCGCTCCGCCTTCGTCTCCACTCCCGTCATGGGCGTGTCAAAGATCTGTGCGATCCGTTTCTGATCCTCCTCCTCCGGAAAGGCGGATATGATTGCCGCCGGCTGCAGTCTGTTTTCCGCGATATCGCGAAAGACACGCTCCGCGACCTTGCGGTAGAGCTCGTCAGAGAAATCCTCCGGCGTCAGGTAACGAGTCACCACCGAAAGCAGTTCCGGCTCGTCCGTGAGCCAGGTCAACAGCATCCGTTGCGGCTTCAGTCCGCGTTCCTCCGCTGATTTATTTGCGGTGCTCCCGTCCGTGCCCGTACGCCTTGGCTCTCTGCGCTGTGCGGCTATGCCCTCTCTGGCCGCCGTCTCGGACACCAGCCTGCGCAGATCCTCCAAGGCGACCCCGTATTTCTGTGCCGTCGCCGCTATGTAATTCTCCCGTTCGATCGGCTCTCCGAATTCGCAAAGGCGCTTTGCCGCCGCGCGGATAAACCGTGTCCGCCCGTCCGGATCCGACAGATCATAATCGCGCTGTGCGATACGCAGTTCGAAGAAATAGGTGCTTTCCGCCGCCCGCAGGCGATCCTGAAAAGCCTCCTTCCCCTCGGCTTTGATAAACTCGTCAGGGTCCTTATGCGGTGAGAGATTTAACACCCTGCCGCGCAGGCCCGATTCCTTCAGGATTCCGATGGCGCGCATCGCCGCTTTGATCCCCGCCTCGTCGCTGTCGTAGGACAGAATCACATCCTCCGTGTAGCGCTTCAGAAGAGTTGCCTGCTGCCCCGTAAAGGCGGTCCCCAGGGAGGCGAGTGCCTCCGTAAAGCCCGCCTGGTGCATGGCGATCACATCCATATACCCCTCGCAGAGGATCACATGGCCGGTCCTTGCGTTTTTCGCATAGTTTAACCCGTATAGATTTCTTCCTTTATCGAAGACCGGCGTCTCGGGCGAATTGAGATACTTGGGCTTCCCGTCCCCCATCACCCGCCCGCCGAAACCGATCACCCGGTTTGAGGAATCAAATATCGGAAACATCACGCGGTTCCAGAACTTGTCATAAACGCCGCGTTTTTCGTCATGCGCCGCGAGCCCCGCTTCGATCACCTGCGCATCGGTATAACCTTTGCTCCGCAGGTAGGCGGTCAACGGACTCCCTCCGACCGCCGCATAGCCCAGGCCGAAGTGGCGGATCGTCACGTCGGACAGGCCTCTTTCTTTAAAATAGTCCAGTCCGCGCTTCCCGGCTTCCTCATGAAGCAGGTGGTAGTAGTAAAGCGCCGCTTCTTTATTGATAGCAAGAAGCTCCTGCCGTTTGTTCCTGGCCTGCATCGCCCCGTCGGAAAGATGCTCCTCCGGCACCTGCATCCCCGCCCGCTCCGCGAGCGATTTGACCGCTTCCGGAAAAGACATGTTCTCATATTTCATGAGAAATGTGAAAACATTTCCTCCCTCGCCGCAGCCGAAACAGTGAAAAATCTGCTTGCCGCGGTGAACGGAAAAGGAAGGGGACTTTTCATTATGGAAGGGACAGAGACCGAAAAAATTGGCCCCCTTCCGCTCCAGATGCACATACTGCCCCACCACATCGACAATGTCGCTGCGCGAGCGGACCTCCTCGACAAAATCCTCCGTATACATCATCGTTCAGTACACCGCCCAGGACTTCGGAATGTACAGCTCATCATAGCGTGCAATCGCGTAGCGGTCCGTCATCGAGCTGATGTGATCGCACACGCAGCGGGGAAGCTCCTCCCCCTCCTCCAGCATCCTTTTCTGCAACCCGGGAAGCTCCTCCGGATGATCGCAATAATGCTCATACAGAGCCCGAACCAGCGTACTCGCCTTGTTCTCCTCTCCCTTGGCGACCGGATTGGTGTACACACGCTCAAACATGAACTCGCGAAGCTTCTTCATGGCCGCTTCGACCTCGTCGGACATCCGGATTTCCGGCGCGTCCTCGCTCGTGACAATGATGTCGTGGATAAACGTGTCCAGCCATTCGCCGTTGGTCCTGCCGATCACCTCCGCCAGCTCGTCAGGCAGATCATCTTCCTTTACAATACCTCCGCGGATCGCGTCATCCATATCGTGATAGATGTAGGCAATCTTGTCGGAATAGCGCACAATCTGGCCCTCCGGCGTCGAAGGGTGAAGCGAAAGCTGGTGATTGAGGATTCCGTCCCGCACCTCCCAGGTAAGATTGAGACCTTCCCCGGCCTTTTCCAGCACCTCCACGATTCTTAAGCTCTGCTCATTGTGCTTGAACCCCAGTGGACACACGGACGCGAGAGCCCGCTCGCCGGCATGTCCGAACGGCGTGTGCCCGAGATCGTGGCCAAGGGCAATCGCCTCCGCCAGATCCTCATTGAGCCGGAGCGCGCGCGCGATCGTCCGCGCGTTCTGCGACACCTCCAGGGTGTGCGTCATCCGCGTGCGGTAATGATCTCCGTCCGGCGTCAGAAAAACCTGCGTCTTATCCTTGAGTCTTCTGAAGGATTTGGAATACAGAATCCGATCCCTGTCACGCTGAAAACAGGGCCGCAGATCGCATGGCTGCTCTTCGCGGTCCCGCCCTCTGGACCGGCCCGAAAGCGTCGCATGCGGACTCAGAATCTCCTCTTCGCGCTTCTCCAGACTTTCTCTTATTTTCATACAAAGAACCTCACACTATATTATTCCGTGTGAGGTTCCGAATCCTTTTAATAACATTCGATTTTTATATCAAAGGTGCTTCCTTCGCTTCCTGCCAGCGCTCCTTTTGTTCCAGATATTGTGCATTCAGCCAGTTGACCGCTTCGGTCAACCCTTCCTCCGAAAACGGAAACTGCCTGGAGCTGCGTTTTTCCTCCTCCGTCGCAGCATAGGAATACGGCTCCGGCCAGACCGTTGCCAGAAGGTTTAATCCGTCGGGCGCCTCATCCGGTTTCAGACGCCTGAGCGGATCCGCCGCCAGCCGATACCGCATTCCGTTACAGGAACCGAAGTACGCTTCTCCGTAGCGATAGTGATTCAGGCCGAAGAATTCCTTCCTGTCGATCGTTTTGTTGACCATCATGGTCAATACTCGATTTTCCCGGTATCGCGATGATTGATGACATAATAAGCGCAGCGATCGCCGGGCTTAATGTAGACCTGCATCTCCCGGATGTCGGAGATCTTGTGTCCCTCAGCGACATAGGCTTCGCGCACGCGCTTCACCATGTCGTCCGTTTTGATCTCATAGTCCCCGTACTGAATGAAAATCTCATTTTTGGAGGTGACCTCCGCCACCTTGTCGGTCAGGGAACTTCCGGCCTTCTTTGCCTGCTTTGCCGCCTTGTCCGCCCCCTTCTTCACCTTTTCCGCGGCGGGCTTCGTGCGCTTCTTCACCTCTTCCACCGCCGGAGCTGTCTTTTTCTTCACATCCTCGAGCACGGGCTCGGCCTTCTTTTTCGCATCCTCAATCATCGGTCCCACTTTTTTCTTCGCGTCTTCAATCACCGGCTCCGCCTTTTTCTTTGCGGAATCAATCGCCGGACCGGCCTTCTTCATCGCGTCGTCAATCACCGGCGTGACCTTTTTCTTCGCCTCATCGATGGCCTTCGACACCTTTTTCACCGCATCATCCGTTGCTGACATCTCCCTCTTTCTCCTTTCTCTTTCTTAAGCCGCCCGTCGGAAACTCTATTCCGACGGGCGGTCTGTTGGTTTTTGATAATCAATTGTTCATTTTAGCTCTGTTTTTCCGCTCTTGCAAGTCTCCGTTGCCGTTCCTCCTTCTTTCTCTTAAGGAATGCCAGGATCCATGCCCAGAAGCCTGCGAAGGATCCGCCGGACATCACGCCGTACGCAACCATTGCCGCGTCATCACCCGTGCTTGCACGTCTTGCACCAAGCACCTTGCCCGCGCGCTGTCCGCCGAGCACTGCGCGTTTCGCGCCAAGCACCGCGGGATCAACCGTAGGAACCGGGGTCGGCGGCTTGATTCTTGCTGTCGGCGCAACCTCGGGAGTCGGTGCCGGGGCCGGCGGTGTCACAGGGGTATCCGGTGTATCCGGCGTATCCGGAGGTGTGGTCGGCGGGGTCGGCGTGTGCCTGTTGGTGATAAAGAAGGTGATATCGCCGTTGTCCGTCGCTTCCTGCACCGTTCCGGTGTAGCCCGTGATCTCGGACTCCACGATGGAGTA
>JAIKYU010000100.1 GCA_024682835.1 Lachnospiraceae bacterium
CATCACTTCTCTCTGGCATGAACTGGCAGAAGAAAGAGCCCTTCCGGAGCATGACAATCAGTATAAAAAGTACTTCATCGTCAGAGACATGCCCACACGCGGCCGCGAGATTACAGTCAAAGATGATGCGGTACGAAAAGCACGCCGCTACTATGGCTACTTTGCATTGATCAGCAACGTAAAGATGGATGCGATCACTGCACTTGAAACATACAGGAACCGTGACCTGGCTGAGAAGGCCTTCGGAAACCTGAAGGATAAGCTGAATCTGCGCCGCGCGCTCGCTTCATCGGAACAAGGGTTAAACGGAAAACTCTTTGTTTCCTTTGTCGCACTGATTTATCTATCTTATATAAAGCAGCAGATGCAGACCAACAACGTTTACAGTAACTATACAATGCAACAGGTCTTCGACAAACTCGATGTCATCGAATGTTTTGAGAATCCGGGTGACGCCTTGCGAGTTGGCGAGGTTCTTAAAAAGCAGCGAGACCTGTATGTGTCACTTGGTGTTGAGCCGCCGACGCCTTATGAGGATTCCTCGTTATAATTTGTCGGGAATCCAGGATAAAAGGCTGAAATCCTATCGGATAGATTAAATTATCAACTTCAACAGCGGATAGGTTCTGAAATTCTTGTGCATCCCGTAACCAGCGAGTTTTTGAAATACAGCTTGGCATATGAAATAATAATCCATAACGTTTTTCCTCAGACTGCTCTGTTTCATTCTTCGTGAGAGGATACCATTTGTTATCCTTGTAAAAACATGTTGCAAAAAAAAGAGCAACATCATAGCTGGAAGTAATATCAAGCCAAGAAGTTTCCATCCCATAATGCTGCGCTATACACTCATACAAAATATCTGATAAATTCCATTCTTGAACATGCAGGAATTGACCCAGCAAATACCGAAATTCCGCAATCCGCATATCTGAAATAAGTCTATATAATTCCTGCTCTTCATATGTTTTATACTCTCTTATTTTTCTGCATAGAGTACTCTCCGTGTTCTTATAGATCTGGTTTTCCCCTCTATAAAAATGTCGAAAACCCGCCTGCCGCATTATGATGCCATGAGGATATTGCTTTCTTAATCCTTCAGTTTTTTGATCCTGATATATGTTTTCGAGAACTGTACGAATTCGAAAATCATATTCTGGAAAATATGTTTGATTATCATATGATGCTCCTGTAATACGGGCATTTTCCTTAATATCATAGGTTCAATCTATAAATTTATGTGATGGCTGATTCCTGACATAGGGCTTCCTGCTCATATCCATGATCTTCAGGAAGAAGTATTCATCATCAGGATAGCCGTATCCGTGCCGACGCAGGGTCTTGATCTTCTGGTTGATGCCTTCGATCTTGCCGGCAGATATTTTGTAAGTTGCATGAGCTATGATCCCCTCGAAGTGGGAATCCAATAGCTTGCCAAACCAAAGCAGATGTTTGTTTCCGGTGGCGGTGCAGATGTCGATGATATCTATGATTGCCTCGGCCATCAGCGCCTCATCCCTCAAGGAGTAAGCGCTTGAGAGTTTCTCCTTGATGAGATCAAGAGTGAACAGGAGTTTATTCTCCTTGAGCAGTTCGTCGTACTTGGCTTCGTAACCGCTCTTGCGTTTTATGTCCTCCGTTTTGAATAGAGGACTACCCTTATGGATGACCCGCTCAGATGCCGCGTCCTCGTCCTTCTTTTGAAGTGTAGATCGGTTGGACATCAGGATGTACCTGGTTTTCTTAAGGGCTCTGGCAGCGTCTATGTTACCCTCTTCGTAGAGACGCCGCTGTTCATCTTTACGAACTTCGCTGACCACCTTGTCATTGAAGTTCTTAACGATATGAAAGTAATCGAATACCGGCTGGATCCAAGGGCACATTTCCTCGAATGCCTCCTGGAAATCCGAGTTCATGTCGCAGGCGACGGCCTCAACTCCGTCCATCCATTCCAGTCCGACATGCTCGATGAAGTCGTAGACTACCTGCTTCTTCTTTCCGTTCTGGATCCAGAGCACATGACCGGTTTCGAGGTCGATGATATGTGTAGCATACCGACGACCGTTATGGAGCTTGAATTCATCAATACCAAGGTATTTAGCTTGTTTCTCAGGCTTTATCAGCTTCGTGCCGCCATTAGTAGTATAGAACTCCTGCAGACGCTTTTTATCGATCGCCTTGATCACGTTTTTATCGAGGCCGGTGAGCTCCGCCGCCTGCTTGTTGGTGTAAGTGCCTGCAGCGAGAAGATCTCTGACATACTGATGCAGGGCCTCTGTAATAAGGTGTCCATCAGCCTTGAAGGAGATAAACTGGCTTTTGGTTTTACCGCATTCGCGGCAGCGTAGCTGATTATGAGGAAACAATAAACCGCTCAGGTTTCCGCCTATGTTGAGGTGACGGATATAAATGTCGGGATGCGAATTGACGTGCATCCGCTGTCCACAAGAACAGATCCGTTCATCCTCCGGAATATCGAGTGTGCCCCTGTGGCAGTATATGATCCTGCCAGACTTTGCCGTTACCACGGTAGTCTCGGTGTTGTGAAAGCCATACTGGCATGACGGCAAAACAAGACACTCTGTCGACTGTGTAAGAGTCAGTTGTCCATCGGCTTCGGTTCGTATATAATCCATGATAAGGGCCTCCTTTTGATTGGGTTTGTACATCCGGCGAAAGATGCAACTCAACCATACCCTTAATGTTTATACACATTTGGATGCCGGAGATGTGACTGCGAGTTTCCGTAGTTTCATAAAATCTGGGGCATATGATATATGTCGATATAACCGTCCTGTGAAAGTAAAAACACCCGTGTCTGGGAATGCCGATAAAACGTGGACGGAGGGGGAGGTAGACCCCTCGGAGCCGCCTGACGACTGCGATTGAAAATCCGTGTGTTATGACCTTGCTCCATAACACATTTTATAACACAAAAACCGAGAAAAAAACCTGCTCATTTATGAGAAAAAATGAATTTCGGAAGAAATTTTGAGAAAACAAAAAGTGTAAAAAACCCAGTAATAGAGCCATTTTCGGCTCATATATGAGGAGATTTGAAAAATGGTAAAAATACTGTTTGTCTGCCACGGCAATATATGCCGTTCGACGATGGCTGAATTTTACATGAAGGATCTGGTGAACCGGGAAGGAATCGCGGATCAGTTTGAGATCGCATCGGCTGCAACGGATACGGATGAGATCTGGAACGGGCACGGGAGTCCTGTCTATCCGCCGGCGAAGGCAAAGCTTTTAGAGCACGGGATCGGGACGCCGGACAATGAGCTCGGTGTCGGGGCCAAGAGGGCGCGGCTCTTATCAAGAGCGGATTACGGAAGATATGACTGGCTGATCGGGATGGATCGTGAGAATATGTCCCGGATGTGGCGTCTGTTCGGCGCTGATCCGGAGGGGAAGCTCCATATGCTCATGGAGTTTACGGATCGTCTCGGCGAGGTGTCGGATCCCTGGTATACGAGGGATTTTGAGGCGACCTGGTGCGATGTGGATGAGGGATGCAGAGGGTTCCTTGCATGGCTTCGCAGAGAAGGCAGGGTCGTTTAGACGGAGACTTTTGGGAAGGCATGGTTGGTTAGTTGGAGACTTTGGGGAAGGAATCTGCCGCGGCAGATCAGATGAAAAAACGTTACCCGACGAGATTTTCGGCGGTACTGTTTTTTTTGGAGGGGAGCAAGCGCTTCTTTGTGCTTGGTGTCCTCTGCTCCATGCTGGTCTCCTTTTTTGATCTGGTCAATCCGCGGATCATCGGCTATACCGTGGATTCCGTGCTGGGGGAGGAGGAGAGCTCACTTCCGGCCTTTGTGCTTGCCTTTCTTGACCGGATCGGCGGGGGCGCTTTTTTCCGCACGCATCTGTGGCTGATCTCGCTGAGTGTGATCCTGATCGCGCTTCTGGCGGCTTTGTTCCGCTTTCTGCTGCATGTGTTTCTTGCCGTCGGCGTGGAAAAGATGCTCAAACACCTGCGGGACAGCGTGTTTGGGCACATTCTGCACCTTCCCTTTTCGTGGCACGCAAAGAACCATACGGGCGATATCATTCAGCGGTGTACGTCCGATGTGGAAACGATCCGGAGCTTCCTTTCCGAGCAGCTGATCTCGCTTTTCAGGATCGGACTGCTTGTTGTGCTGGCGCTGTATTTCATGATCGGGATCGATCCGACCCTTACACTGGCGGCGGGAGCCTTTATCCCGATCATCGTCGGGTATTCGGTGTTCTTCCACAATCGTATCGCGAGTTCCTTTCTTCATGCGGACGAAGAGGAGGGACGGCTCTCTGCCATCGCGCAGGAGAATCTGACGGGAGTACGCGTCGTTCGAGCGTTCGGTCGTGAGGTGTTTGAAAAGGAACGCTTTGAAAAACAGAACCATGATTACACGATGCTATGGATTAATCTGATGCGCCTGCTCTCGGCTTTTTGGGCGTCGGGAGATCTGATCTCGGGGCTGCAGCTTCTGACGGTGATGCTTCTGGGAGCGTATCTGGCGGTGCAGGGGTCACTCACGGCGGGTGAGTATATCTCGTTTGTCTTTTACAATGCGCTGCTTTCCTGGCCGGTGCGCGAGCTGGGGCGCATCATTTCCGATATGAGTAAGGCGGGCGTGTCCATCGACAGGGTCGCCTATATCTTAAATTCCGAGCCGGAACCGGAGGAGCCGGAAGCATCAGAACCGGATCTTTCCGGGGATATTGTATTCTCCCATGTGAGCTACCGGTACGAGGGAATAAATGCCGGGGTGCTGGAGGATGTGAGCTTTACGGTACATGCGGGGGAGACGGTCGGGATCCTTGGCGGTACGGGATCTGGAAAATCCACGCTGATGTATCTTCTTGACAAACTCTATGAACTGCCGCCGGAAAACGGATCGATCTCGATCGGCGGGGTGGATATCCGTGCGATCAAAACGCGGTATCTTCGCTCAAAGATCGGGATGGTGCTGCAGGAGCCGTTCCTTTTCTCGAGGACACTGGAAGAGAATATTTCGATCACGCAGGGCAGCCTGGATAAAAATGAGCGGCGCAGCATGGTGCGCCGGGCGGCCGGGATTGCTTCTCTTGACCGCACCGTTCGGCGGTTTGCACATGGTTATGCGACACCGGTGGGAGAGCGGGGAGTCACGCTTTCCGGCGGGCAGAAGCAGCGCACGGCCATCGCACAGATGCTGGTGAAGGACCCGCCGATCATGATCTTTGACGATTCTTTATCCGCGGTGGATGCGCAGACGGATGCGAAGATCCGCCGGGGGTTGAAGGAAAACCTGGCGCAGTCTACTGTGATCCTCATCGCGCACCGTATTACGACGCTCATGCAGGCGGACCGGATTCTTGTGCTTGATAAGGGGCGTGTCGCGGAAGAGGGAACGCATGAACAACTCCTTGCAAAGGGCGGGATTTATGCAAGGATCTATGAGCTGCAGAGGCAGCAAAGCGAATGACAAAAGAAGAAGAAAAAAACTTAAAACTGCCGCTGTTCGGTATAGTGAAGCTGCTGCCCTTTATAAAGCCCTACCGGTGGATCATGCTTCTCATGATCGTGCTGGGTATTGCAAGCTCGCTCATCGATTCGGCGTATCCACTGTTTAACCGTTATGCGCTGGATCATTTCATCGGTGAACGGACGCTTGCGGGGGCGGGGACTTTTGCAGCATGCTACCTGGGAATCCTTCTTTTCCAGGTGGTCGATAATTTTGTGACCGCCTCGCTGTGCGGGCGGATCGAGATGTCGGTAAACAGGGATCTGCGCAATGCGGCCTTTTCCCATCTGCAGACGCTGTCCTTTTCCTATTTCAATCAGAACAACGTCGGCTATATCCACGCGCGGGTGATGAGTGACTCCGGAAAGATCGGACTTGCCTGCGCCTGGCGGATGATGGATCTCGTCTGGCACGGTGCTTATATTCTGTGCGTTTGTATCATGATGCTCACGGTTGATGTGCGGCTGGCACTTATGATCTTTGCGCTTGTACCGGTCACGGTGGTGTTCATCATCGTGTTTCAGCACAAATTCCTCATTCTGCATCGCCGTGTGCGGGAACTCAATTCGACGATCACGGGGAATTTCAACGAGGGCGTCACCGGGGCAAAAAGTATCAAGACGTTGGTTGTGGAGGACCGGATCCGCGAGGACTTTGAGAGGGATACGGAAGAAATGCGTGCCACGGCGGTAAGAGCGGAGCGGACGCGGGCTTTCTTTACATCGATGGTGTCCCTGATGAGTGCTTTTGCACTGGCGATTGTGCTGTGGAAGGGCGGTCAGCTGACACTGGATCGCCTGATGATGATCGGCTCGCTCTCGGTGTTTATGTCCTATGCAATCAATCTGATGGAGCCGATCCGTATGATCATGCAGACGCTTTCGGCATTCGTGGAGATCCAGGTCAATATCGAGCGGCTGACAAAGCTTCTGAACACGCAGTCGGATGTGGCGGATTCGCCGGAGGTTATCGAAAAATACGGTGACACCTTCCGTCCGAAGAAGGAAAACTGGGAGGAGCTCCACGGAGATGTAGAATTTGAGGATGTTTCCTTCCAATATCCGGACGGAGAGGAGCTGGTGCTGGAGCACTTTTCCCTGAAGGTTCCGCAGGGAACCAACGTGGCGATCGTCGGGGAGACCGGTGCGGGCAAATCGACGCTTGTGAATCTTGTGTGCCGTTTCTTTGAGCCGACGCAGGGGCGGGTGCTCATTGACGGCCGGGATGCGAGAACGCGTTCACAGCTCTGGCTTCATTCGCATATCGGCTATGTGCTGCAGACACCGCATCTGTTCTCGGGAACGGTGCGGGAGAATCTCTGCTACGGAAAGCCGGATGCCACGGATGAGGAGATTCGTCATGCGCTTTCCCTTGTGTCTGCAGACACAGTGGTGGAACGGATGGATAAAGGGCTGGATTCTCAGGTAGGGGAGAGCGGTGATCTTCTTTCTACAGGAGAAAAACAGCTTCTGTCCTTTGCCCGTGCGATCCTCGCGGATCCGCGGATTCTGGTGCTGGACGAAGCAACGAGCTCGATTGATACGGTGACGGAAAAGAGGATCCAGGAGGCGATCGCAACCGTGATCAAAGGCCGCACAAGTTTCGTCATCGCGCATCGGTTATCTACGATCGTGGATGCCGATGTGATCCTGATGGTGCATGACGGAAAGATCATTGAGCAGGGAACGCACCGCGAACTGATGAAAAAACGCGGCGCGTACTACGAACTGTATACCAGACAGTACGAGGAGATGGCGGCTGATCTTGTGTGAGATTTGTACCGTTTGATGCCTCGCCGCACGGGATCCATACGGCAGTTCCGACGTGATCGGCAGGACTTTCAGATTGCGTAATTCCGTTCTCCGAAGATGCCGGTTCCGACGCGGATCATGGTGGCGCCTTCCTCGATGGCGACCATATAATCCCCGGTCATGCCCATGGAGAGAATGTCCATCTGCTTTTCCTGTGCAAGAGTTGCGTTTATGGAATGCAAAAGCTCCCGCAGACCTTTGAAATACGGACGGTTGGTTTCCGCGTCCTCCGTGTAGGGCGCGATGGTCATGAGACCGCGGACGCGCAGGTGCGGGAGAGAAGAGAGGCTTTTGACAAATCCGGGCGTATCCTCTGGGGAGAGGCCGAATTTCGTGTCTTCTCCTGCCATGTTGACTTCGCAGAGAACGTCCATGATCAGGTCATGTTTTGCGGCCTGCTTCTCGATTTCTTCGGCGAGCTTTCCGTTGTCGACAGAATGGATCAGATCAACCATACCGGGAAGATACTTGACCTTGTTGACCTGAAGGTGGCCGATCATGTGCCAGTGAAGCGGTTCGGTGATTTCGGCGGTTTTCTCACGCAGCTCCTGGACTTTGTTTTCGCCGAACACGCGGCAGCCGCAGGTGATTGCTTCGCGGATATCTGAAACCGGTTTGGTCTTGCTTACGGCGATCAGCGTGATGCTGTCCCTTTGTCTGCCGGCGCGGTCACAGGCGGCCTGGATGTTTTTTTCTACGGTCTGCAGGTTTTCTCTGATTATACTCATTTCGATCCTTCCTTTCTGCCTGAACGCAACGGAAATAAGTATAGCAGATCGAAATGCGGTTGTATACCCGCATTGCGCCGGGGAATGGATTTTCTGTCCGCGACATGGTAAAATAGATCTTCGCCGCGGAGACGGCGGCGATCCTCGGTGTCGCGGAATACCTGCTGCGGGAGGTCTTTCGTGAGCAGGAGGAAGCGGAGGGGAAAACCGGACCCGGAACTCCGGTATGCCGGCGGATCGACGCGGAGATCCGCAAGCGCATCCTGACTCCGTACCTCTCGACCTGGTTCTGGTGGATCGGAGCAGGGTGCTCCTGACGGGTGCCGAAACAGTTAAGTGAAACGGCCGTCGCGATTCACGGCCGGATGATCGGGATCGTAAACAAGGCAGACTGATCGGAGGAGACGAGATGAAGATCGAGGTTTATAACGACTGGGATCACGTGAACAAGGCGGAAGCCGCCGGAGAGGAGCGGGTGGTCCTTGCCTGGGATGGCGAATATCGCAAGGGAGATATCATCGAGTTCTCGGGACTGACGCCCGGGAGGTTCTACCGGATCAAGGTCGATGCGGCGATCGAGGAAGCGCTGGTGTTAGTGAAGACGGAGAACATCCTCTACACCGTTCCTTTCTATGAGAAGAAGACCAGCTACAATCCCCTCGCCTTCTGGGGGAACCGCCATTATCTGAGCCTGAGACCGGCGGAGCGGTTTGAGATCGACGCATATAAGAATCTTGCGC
>JAIKYU010000123.1 GCA_024682835.1 Lachnospiraceae bacterium
ATCTTCTCGTCTTCCTCGGAAGCGGTGACGCTGCTGACACCGACAGAGGTGATGGTGATGCCGTAGTGGCCGCCCCACTTCTCGGAAAGAACATGGTTCATGGCCTCGGCCAGATCATCCGCGTGTCCGGGAAGTGCACTGTAGCGGATGCCTTTTTCAGAAATCTCGGCAAACGCAGGCTGCAGGGCGGTCAGGAACTCGCTCTTTAACTGGGAATCAAGCTGATCTCTGGTGTATGCATCCGATACGTTGCCGCAGACATTCTTGTAGAAAAGGATCGGGTCGGAGAGCTTGTAGGTGTACTCACCGTGGCAGCGGATGGAGATATCCACATCCAGACCGATATTGTTGTCCACTACGCGGAAGGGAACCGGACTTGCCGTGCCGTACTTGTTGCCGATGATCTCCTTGAGGTTGAAATAGTAGACGCGCTGGTCCGTGCCGGCGTCGCCGCCCATGGATACACGCTTCTTGAAATTCTCAAAGCTGTCCTTGATCCCCTGCAGAAGACCGCCTGTGAAGATGGTCGGAGAGGTTGTGGAGTCAAAGACAAACTCGCCGGCCTGTGCGCAGAATTCCACGATCGCACCCTGCTCGACGATGATCATGCACTGTCCTTCGTTGACCGCAACAACAGAGCCGTTGGAAATAACGTTGTCATTCCCGCGGTTGGTGTTGCCCTTTGTTTTCTTTGAAGCCTTGACTACCAGAGTGTCCGCAGGCATGGAAGGGCAATAAAAGTACTCCTTCCACTGGTCGGCGAGCACGCCCGCGCCGGAAGCTACCGCTGCTGCAATGAGTCCCATGTGATACCTCCTCGATGAAAGGTGATTTCCCCGGATTCTCTTTTCCGGGAAATAGTGTAAAATGAACATACTGATTATATCACAGGGTATAGGAAATGGCGAAGAGAAAATTTGGTATCGCTGTCGATATCGGCACAACAACGATCGAGGCCGCGCTGATCTCGGAAAACGGAGAGATCGCGCGTACTTCGTTATGTCCCAACGCCGGCACCCGCTTCGGTGCGGACGTGATGAGCCGTATCCGGGCTGCATCGGAAGGACACGGCGAGGAGCTGTCCGCTCTCCTTAAGCAGAATATCACGGAGGCCATCCGCAAGTTACTTGCTGTGGTATATGATGCTGACGGAGGCGTTTCAGTAACTTCCACGGGCGGTCCGGAAACAGATGGCGCAGATACGCAAGGCCCTCCCCCGATGGTGGAACCGGCTTCCTGCACAGCGATAGTACTCGCCGGCAATACAGCCATGCTTCATATGCTGAATGGTTATGACTGCAGCGGACTGGGCGTTTATCCCTACTCTCCCGTTACGCTCGCCTGGGAGGAAAAGTCCGTGCAGGATCTTTTTCCCGGGCTCCCGGCAGTCTGTGCGGAAGCCCGCGTCATCCTGTTGCCCGGGATCTCCGCTTTCGTGGGCGCAGATATCACCGCCGGACTTTACGCCTGCGGTCTTGCGGAGGGATCACCAGTGAAGCCGGCTTCCGCGAAAACACAGGAGCCCGCCTCCGCAGATGGATCACCGGTGAAACCGGCTTCCGCAGAAACACAGGAGCCTGCTTCCGAAGATGGGTCACCGGTGAAGCCGGCTTCCGCGAAAACACAGGAGCCCGCCTCCGTAGCGGACGGCACGTCACCCGTATCCGGACAGACTACCCTCTTTCTTGACCTTGGTACCAACGGCGAGATGGCCCTTATCACGCCTGATGATCGAACTGATCGTGCGGGAAATACAAGGATCCGCGTCTGCTCCACGGCAGCCGGACCGGTTTTTGAAGGTGCCGGCATCCGTGACGGCATGCGGGGGACACCGGGTGCGATCGCGGAGGTTGTCCTCGTGCCGGGCGCCGGCAGGGATCCGGCATCGGCGGTGCAGACCCGCTGCCGCACGATCGATAACGCCCCCGCTGTCGGTATCTGCGGAAGCGGCGTTCTGGAAGCTGTTTCAGAGCTGGCCCGCCTGCATCTGATCGACAAAGACGGGCTCCTTTCCGAGCCCTGGTTTACGGAAGGATTCCCTCTTGCCAG
>JAIKYU010000138.1 GCA_024682835.1 Lachnospiraceae bacterium
CGCCCGGATGCGCGGCAGAATCGTATCGCGCACCGACACATGCGGCACGCCGTAATGATCCGCGATCGCGTTGTGCTCCTCCTCCACGCTCTCCCCGGTGTCATAGAACGCATTGTTCAGAATGATCATCGCCGGCGCTCCCTCTGCCGAAAGCACACGCCGGATCACTGCCTCAAAGGTCTCCGGATAGATTTTATCGAAGGAAGAGGACCTGGCGCTGTGCGCGATCGGAGCGCCCGCTTCCGCGGAACCCGGATCGCCCGTATAGAGCGGAAGCACAGCCTCCGTATCATTCACGGAAAAATCAACCACCACCAGATCCGGGTGATACATCAGCAGATCCGGCCACAGACGCATCACGCCGTAGTGGGAGCCCGTGCCGCCGATTCCCGCATTCAGATAATGAAGGACCGCCTGCGGATACCGGTCTTTCAGCAGATCAAACGAGCGGTGGGCATAGCACCATCTCTCCTCGGAAGCCAGCGACCCCTGCGTGATCGACCCGCCGAAAAAGGCGATCGTCAACTCCTCTCCCGCTGCTGCCCTTTTTACAAACTCCCGGAGCCTGAAAGCCCCGGGAGCCACTGTCTGGTTTTCCGCCCCATTTCCCATCCGGACACCCTTTCCTTTTTAACTCGCGAGCCAATAAACTGTCGAATTTAATTCCGGGACAGCACACGTTGAATCTCGCCCGCCAGGGCCGCCGCCGCCTCCTCATGCGCCAGCCTGTTTGGATGATAGCGCACGCCCAGCCGGTCTTCTGTGCAATTCGCAAACTCAAAATAGGAGACGCGTCCGTCCCCGCTCTCCCGGACATACCGGTCGATCGCCTCCCGGATCCAGCCGGCCATATCGTTGCCCAGCATTCCGTAGGCCCAGAGCAGATAAGCCTGCGGGTTCTTTGCCCGCAGATTCTTCAAAAAGGAAACCGCCGTATCAATAAATAACGGTTGATATTCCTCCTTTGTCCAGCGGTCCTGGTTTTTCAATGCGCCGCTGTCATTCGTACCGAGATTGATCACAATGCAGTCCGGCCGGTAGGAAGCAAAGTCCCAGGGCGCCTGCGCACCGAAGGACGCGTTCTTCTCCCCTGACGCCAGACCGCAGACCTCGTTGTAGTAGGGCGGCAGCGCGCAGTCGGTATTGGCGTCCCAGGAGGCATAGAGCCCCCAGCCGCTGGAACTTAAGATTTGAACCCGGGCGTGAAGCTTTTCTGCCGTGAGATATCCGTAGCTGTGAATCGCCGAAAAAACGATGGGCGCCCACTCAATCTGGCGCTCCAGCCCCGCGCCCTCGCCCGAGGTGATGCTGTCGCCGATCACCTCCAGCCGCAGAGCCGGTTCCTCCGCCTTTCGAAACACCGCCCCGTCGTCCGTTTCAATCTTCAGGATGCGCAGCACCGACACACCGTCCTGCGCCATGGCCTGCGTGTCACGGAGAATCCGCACCACACGCTCTCTGGTCGCATCCATCCCCTGAAAGACCGGAATGTGCGACCGCCCGCGGGGCAGTCTGATCCGCTGGGAGCACTCGCCGTCAATCATCACGTCGATCCACAGCTCCAGACTCCCGTACTGCGAATCCACCTCCATGGACAGATCTGTGGCCGTCAAGGTCAGCTCCGCGCCGGAAGCCGTCCAGAAGACCGCCAGAGACCCGTCCTCACAAACCGCCGTGCGTCCGAGACGCTCCAGCTCCGGCAGCTCGGCCGGCCTGTATTCTTTCATAAAAGGCTCCCTTCCCTGTAAGAAATGCTCAGCGGATGCCCAGTTCCGTATCCGTCGCCGTCACCACACTGTGCGCCTTGATATAATCCACAATCTCATCCAACGTCGTGAAAGCCATCGCCACATAGCTGTCCGCCGTCCCGTAGTAAAGTGCGATCCTTCCTGTCTCGCAGTCATGAATCGTCGCGCACGGGAAGCAGACGTTCGGCACAAAGCCGCGCTCCTCATACCACTCCTCCGGGGTGATCAGGAAGGTGTTGCAGCGGTATTTCACGCGCGAAGGCTCGTCGATATCAAGAATCGCCCCGCCGATGGAGTAGACATAGCCGTTGCAGGTGCCCGTCACCCCGTGATAGAAGAGAAGCCACCCCTCGCTGGTTTCAATAGGCGCCGCGCCGCCGCCGATCTTTAAGGATTCCCACCATTCGCTGCCGCGCTCCATCACGTGACGGTGCTTCCCCCAGTAGACGAAATCCGGACTCTCCGAGAGGAAAATATCCCCGAAGGGCGTGTGCCCGGAATCCGAAGGACGGGAAAGCATGACGAAATTGCCGTTGATCTTGCGCGGGAAAAGCACCGCGTTGCGGTTAAAGGGAATGAACGGATTCTCCGTCCGGGTAAAGGTCTTAAAATCCTTTGTCTTCGCCACACCGATGGAGGCGCCGTAGAAATCCTGGCACCAGATGATGTAGTAGGTGTCCTCCACCTTCACCAGACGCGGATCATAGGCGTAACGCGGCATGAAGGGTTCGCCTTTCTCGTTGACAAAGGGAATCGGCTTCGGATCGAAATCCCAGTGAATCCCGTCCGCGCTGTGTCCGAGGTAGACAAACGGAATGCCGTCCGTCTGCTCCGCGCGGAACACGCCGATAAAGCTGCCCTCATAGGGCATAACGGCGCTGTTGAAGATCCGTGCGACACCCGGGATCGGGTTCCGGTTGATGATCGGATTTTCCCGATACCGCCAGATCGGAATCGCGGAAGCAAAATCCGCAGGCTTGTCCTGCCACGGAACATTCGGCACCGCCGGGCTGTTTAAAATCTGATACTTCATAATCAACCTCCTTCTCGTTAAAACCTGTTCAACCGTTCTTTTTCAGATATGCCTGATTCTTCTTAATCAGTTCGACCCGCTGCGTCACGCACAGCGCGCTTCGTCCCGCATCGGGCGGCGTGGAAAACACATAATCCACAAGCCGTTCCATAGTGGTCGTCGCCACATACATCCGCGTGTCGCTCCCGGCGTAATAGAGATACACGCTGCCGTCCTCGCGCACAATACACCCGTTGGAAAAGACCACATTGCTCACATCGCCTACGCGCTCAGTCCCGCGGGGGCCAAGCAGCAGTCCCCCGGGCTCGGCGATCACGCGGGTCGGATCCGCAAGATCCGTGGCAAAAGCATAGAGCACATAGCGCAGCCCCGCCGCCGTATTGCGCACACCGTGAGCGATATGGATCCAGCCGCGGTCGGTTTTGATGGGCACCGCGCCCTCGCCGTTTTTCGCCTCGGTGATCTGGTGATACTTCCGAAGACTGGTCATTTTCTCCTCATCGATCACGGCGTGGGTGATATCGTCACACAGCCCGAAGCCGATGCCGGAGCCCGAACCCGTCTCGATGAAATCATCCATCGGCCGGGTGTAGAACGCATACTTTCCGTCGACAAACTCCGGATGCAGCACCACGTTGCGCTGCTGGGGCGAGCGCTTCGTCACCAGATTCGGAAGCCTCTCCCAGGTCTTCAGATCCTTTGTGCGCACGATCCCTGCTGCCGCCACGGCTGCCGACAGATCCGGATTGGACACATCCTTGGATTCCGAGCAGAACACGCCGTAGATCCAGCCATCCTCATGCTTCGTCAGACGCATGTCGTAGACATTGGTCTCTCTGGCACCTTCGGGGCGGGAAGCATCCTCCAGGGCCTCCCCGATCTCACAAGGCAGCTCCGTAAAGCGGAAACCGTCGATCCCGTTGTCGCTTTCTGCGACACCGAAAAAGGATTTCCTGTCATTTCCCTCGATCCGCGCCACCAGGCAGAACTTCCCGTCGTGATAGATCGCGCCGGCGTTTAACACCGCGTTGATTCCCAGGCGCTCCAGAAACAGCGGATTGGTCTCCGGATTCAGATCATACCGCCATTCAAGCGGCACATGTCCCCTGGTGAGCACAGGATGCCGATATCGGGTGAAAATCCCGTTATACTCCTGCGTCGGTTCATTTTTGCGCGACAGAAGGCGTTCCTGTTTCGCCTTTTCAATCGCATACCTTTCCAATGCCTGCTTCATATCACACCCCCGTTATTCTTTGCCGCCTGTTCCCCGGTTCCTGCCATCATACACATACGCCCGTTGTGATACGGGCATTTCCACGGATCCGCCAGCGCATAGGTATGATCCGGCGTCCCGTCCGGGTTCAATGCCCAAAACCACTCGCTGCCCTCCCGCGGGTCAACCACATACTCCTTAATATACATCCATATCCGTGCGGCCGCATCCGCATACCGGCCTGCGAGCATCGTGTCGTCGGCTTTTTCGGCTCTGCGCGCCCCGTTCAGAAACCCGTTTACCGCCTCCGCCTGAATCCACCAGACGCGGTTCTCCTTATCCACGCCATTCTCACGCTCCGTCAAAAGAAATGCCGCCTCACCGCTCTCCCGGTATGCCGTGCGGTAAACCGCATCCGTGAGCGTCGCCGTCATCGCCCGGATCTCGCCTTCCCGGGGATAGTCCTTCAGCGTCTCAAGCGCCCGGTCGATCAGCCACGCCGCCTCGATATCATGTCCATAGGACCACAGATCAATGAGCGACCGGTAGTCCTTGTCAAAAAACACCCCCAGACGTCTTTTATCCGGCAGGTAGATCCGGTCAAGGAAAAGATCCAGAAGATCCGCGAGCTTTTCCTCCACGATTTCCCTTTCGGGCGTCTGCTCATTCAGGGCAAGAAGCAGCTCCGTATAGGCCTCCAGCACATGCAGCGCCGTGTTCATCGTCCGTGCCGCCTCGACCCCGTTTTCCGAAAGCTTCTCATTGGAGGCGGGTGAAAAATCGCGGGCAAACGCCTCCAGATACCCGTCCTGATCACGCATCCGCCCCTCAATCAGATCAAACAGATGAAGGGCAAGTCCACGCGCCTCCCCGGCGCGCTCCGCGTCGTCCCGCTCCGCCTGTGCATAGGAAGCGAGCGCGTAGACCGCAAAAGCATGGCAATAGCAGTGCTTGCTGTCGTCCGCCGGCCGCCCGTCCGCCGTCACGGACCAGAACACGCCGTCCTGCTCCCGATCCAGAAAGGCATCCAGCAGAAACCGGTAAGCATGACGCGCATGCGCCAGCGCATCCCTGTCTCCGGACATGCGGTACACCCCGGAGAAAAACCAGAGAATACGGCTGTTCAGAATACAGCCCTTCTCTGCCATCCTGTGAATCGCAAGATCATCGGTCACAAGACCATAATAACCGCCATGCTCCCGATCCGTCAAATTTTTCCAGAAAGGAAGAATCACCCGTTGAAGATGCTCCGTGCTCTCCCTGCCTAGTTTTTGAAAATCCGCCATCATCCCGTCACCTATCCCTTCACTGCTCCTGCCGTCAGGCCGGAATAGATCTGCTTCTGGAAAATGATAAACACGATCAGGGCGGGCAATAACGCGATAATCACGCCCGCGCAGATCAGATTGTACTTGCTCCCCAACGGCCCCACAAAGGTGTAGAGCGAGGTCGCGACCGTCGCGTATTTTTTCTTATCCTGCAGATAAAGATTGGCCATATAATACTCATTAAACGTACCGACGCCCTTCAGAATACAGCTCGTCACGATCGCCGGCTTCAGCAGCGGAAACAGGATCCGGTAAAAGATGGTGAAATAACTGGCCCCGTCCACGATCGCCGATTCATCCAGGGATTCACTGATATTCTCAAAGAACTGAATGTAGATATAGATCGAGATGACGTCCGTCCCGCACATCACCACGATGTAGCCGAAGAGAGAATTGATGAAATGCAGTTTGTACATGATCTCATACACCGCGATCTGCATCGCGACCCCAGGCAGGAGGGAGGCGAAAAGGAACAGATTGCGGATCAGCGTGTTGCCCGGAAACCTAAACCGGTTCAGCACATAGGCCAGCTGCGTCCCGATCATCGTTGAGCAGAACAGCACGAAAAGCAGGATGATCCCGGAATTCATAAAAGCGCGCGCCATGCCGGCCCGGGAAAAAGCCTGCACAAAATTGTCAAAATTGAGCCAGCTCTCCGGCATCGTCATGACATTGGTCGTCTGGTATTCCACGTCCGTCTTAAACGCGGTAATAAAGCAGCTCACCACCGGCAGCACAGCCGCAAACGAAAAGAAGATGAGTGAAAAGTATTTGAGGATGATCCACGGAATCATCCGGATATTTATGACTTTGGATTCCATCCTGTTCCCTCCTGTCCGAAAACGCCCTACCGCGATCCCTGCCGCGCGGCAAGTCTTGCCAGCTTCCTGTCCCGTCTGGCTGTCGCGTTCAGATCCTCATCCTCAGCTGAGCGGAAGATGTACTTAAAGAACAACTTCTGCAGAAGCGTCGCCAGGAGAATGATGGCAAGCAGCACAATGGCCATCGCCGACGCGAGCCCGACCTTCTGCTGTGTGTGCGCGATCTCATGCATGATGACAAAATAGGTGCCCGTCCCGTTTGCGCCGTCCGTGATGACATAGGGCGGTTCAAAGGCCGAGAGGGAACCGGTGATCGACAGGATCACATTCAGGGTGATGATCGTCTTGATGCTGGGCAGAATGATGTACTTAAAGAGTTGCCCGTTGTTCGCACCATCGAGCTTGGCCGCCTCGTAGAGCTCGTTGTCCACCGACATGATCGCCCCGATGAAAAGTACCATGTTCTGTCCGAAATAGCGCCAGACGGAGGTCCCGACCAGCGACCAGTTGTTGATGCGCTGATCGCGCAGCCAGTAGGGCAGATTGTCCAGTTGAAAACCGCACCACTGCAGAACCGTGTCGAACACGAAGCCCCTGGTGTAGAAAAACTTGAAAATGAAACCGACCGCGATTCCGTTGATCAGAAACGGAAAAAACATCAATCCTTTGAACAGTCCGCCCGCCTTGACTTTAAAACTCAAAACCGTTGCCAGATACAGAGCCAGAGCCAGCTGCACCACGGAGCCCACCATGTAGTACAGGGAGAGCTTCAGCGCCTTGAAGCAGTCGTCACGCTGGAACACCTTGACGTAGTTTTTCAATCCGACAAATTTGCGCGCGCCGGTATATTTCATGCTGTAGAAGCTGTAACCGAACATCTCGCCGAAGGGGAGATAGGTAAACACAAACAGAAGCAGCAGTGGAATGATCATGAACGCCAACATCACAAATACCTTTTGTCCGTCCCGGGATCGTGCCCATTCCACCGGTGTTCTCCGCTTTTTCATGCAAGCCTCTCCTTTCCTCACCCTGATCCGGTAAAGAGGGGCCAGGGAAGGATCATGCCGTTCCCCGGCCCGTTGTCATTTCTCACCGTGTGCCAATCACCGATTCCTTACCGGAAACAGAAGATTCGGCATGCGTTCAATACTTCACCTCAACGCCAAGCTCTTCCTGCGCGTCCGCCCATTTCTCGTTCCAGCTCTTCATGATGTCGTCAAAGGACTTGGAACCGGTGGCACCCGCCTCGACAATCTCCTGCACCTTGGCATTGCCGCCCGCGTTGAAGGACAGCTCGGATTCCGCGTTCATGTCGTTGAGCAGGGTCTCCTCGCCCGGCAGCGCATCCTGGTCAGACATGACCTCGCAGCCGTCAAACGCCGCGTACATGTCGGGGTTCTTGCCGCCCTTGACGACCGTGTAACCGCCCTCGTTGAAGCACCAGCCGGACTTCTCGGTCATCCACTTCACAAAAATCAGAGCCGCGGTCCTGTTTTCGTCGGACGCATTCGCATTGATACCGAAGTTGTAATCGCCGCCGGCCGCCACATACTGCTTGCCATTCACGGACATCGGGAAAGGCATGTAGCCGACATCCTCGGGATGATCGCCGGCTTCCTGCATCTGAGCGAACGCCCAGGAACCAAGAACCATCGTGCCGATCTCGCCGCGGTTGAGCATGCCCTTGCAGCCTTCCCAGTCTGTGGTCGTGTAGTCGTCCTCGATCAGCTTATCCGCACAGGCCTGATACAGAATCCGATACAGATTGTACGCACCCGCTCCGTTGCCGGGATCCTTGAAGGGATCCGCCGTGTGGACAAACTTCTGATTCATGTAGGTGTCGTCGCCTTCAGACACGATGCCGATGTAGGCATCCCACGCGCCCATCGTCCAGCCGGCCGCGTAGTTGGTGTACAGCGGAATCGCAGTGGTGTTGTCCTTGATGAGCTTCAGATCTTCCAGAAATTCATCGGGGGTCTTGGGCAGGGTCGTGATGCCCGCGTCCGCAAAGACCTTTTTGTTGTAAAGCACGCCCTGCGCATTGGCCATGTAAGGAATGCCGTAGCACTTGCCGTCAAAGGACCATGAGCTCACAAAATTGAGCTGCGCCGAAAGATTGTCCAGCGTGTCCAGAGGCATGAAATAAGTCGCCAGATCGCTCTTGTCCACCGCCGGGATGTGCATGACGTCGCCCCAGTCTCCGGTGGTCAAGCGGAGCAGGGAATCCTCCGCATAGTCCGTGACGCCCTCGGTCGTCACGGTGATGTTCGGGAACTCTTTATTGAACTCCGCGATCATCGATGCCATCGTGCCATCCTCCTCGCGGTCCGTCTTGTGGTGGATGTACTTGATGCTCGCCGTAAAATCCTTATAGTCGTCGAGATTGAGTGTCGTGTACGCCAGATCGCCGGCCGCGGGTGTCTCAGCCGCAGGTGTTTCCGCCGGTGCCTCTGCTGCAGGCGCCTCCTCGGCTTGCTTTTCCTCAGTCTTGGTCTCCGTCTGCGCCGCGCTGTTGTCCGCCGGTGCCGGTGCGGGCTCCGCGCTGCCGCCGCACGCCGCAAGCGAAAGCGTCATCGCCGAAGTCAGAATCAGTGCCAGTGCCTTTTTCTTCATGGTTCTCTCCTTCCTTTGGAAAACTTAAATTACTTAAACAAATAAAGAAATTAATTTAAGCATTTACTACTTAATTTAATTATACAGAACAGGAGAAGATATGCAAGAACAAATCCGGTTTTTAGCAAAAATAAGCAACATGCACAAAGAATTCATAGATTCTTTGTGCATGTTGCACAATTAAATTACTTAAAAACTAGTTAATAAAACGTTCAACCAATAGGTTGGGCACTCTCCTTCTCGATCAGTCGCCCGCCGATGACCACAATGCCGCGCCGGTAGGACTCCCCGCGCAGCTTGTGCAGCAGATTGTGCACCGCGCGTTTCGCCATCTCGCGCGTGTCCACATCCCAGGTCGTGATGCCCAGATCGCACAGACCGGGATAGATGAAATTGTCATAGCCGACGACGGAGATCTCCTCCGGTACACTGACGCCCTGCGCGCGGAGTTTTCGAATCAGCATGGCAGCCGCGAAATCATTGTTGCAGACAAAGGCCGTCGGCAGCTCCGCAGGGATCGGGAAGAAGCGATCTGCATCCTGTCCGCCCGTCTCGGGATCGCGGTCCGGCAAAATCCAGTCCGGGCGCACCGGAATTTCATGCTCCATCAGCGCGCGTACATACCCCAGATAGCGGTCCGTGATGGAGCTGGTCGCAAGCAGTGTCCCCACGAATCCGATCCGAACATGACCCAGCGAAAAAAGGTAATTGGTGAGCATATAGGAGCCGTAAAAACTGTCCGAAACCACGGCGTCCGCGTCCTTCGTCCGATCCGAAAAATCAAGATATACCGTAGGGATGCCGATATGATCCAGCATGGTCAGATAAGGCGTCGCGACCTTGCCGATCAGAATGAGCCCGTCGCAGAGCGCATCCGTGATGATATCCGGGCGCACCGACTGCATCTCATGCTCATAGGTGATTCCTTCCAGAAGTGTGGAGCAGTTTTTCGCCGCCGCCTCGGCCGCGACCAGCTGCTGCAGATGGGCATAAAAGGAAACATACTTGTCCAGATAGTGTTCAGCGACCAGAAGGCCGATGCGAAAGCCCTGCTTTTTTTCACCGCTGCCCCGGCGGGAGGCATTCGGGACATAGCCCATTTCCTGCGCGGTCTCACGGATGCGCTGTCTCAGTTCCTCGCTCATGCCCTTCTGCCCGGAGAGGGCCTTGGAGACCGTAACGGTGCTGACGCCGATCCGCTCCGCGATATCCGACAGGCGGACCGCCTTGACCTGCGCCATTACCAGTTCACTCCCAACGCGTGCAGCTCCCGCTCCGTCTGCGCGCGGTCGTGCCAGACGACGCCGGCCCAGCCCAGCGCCACCGCCGCGTCGATATTCTCCGGCGTGTCGTCCACAAAAACCGTTTCCTCCGCCACAAGATGATAGCGTTCCATCAGAAGGCGGTAAATCGCCGGATCCGGCTTGATCAGATGATCGCGGAAGGACAGAATCCCGCCGTCCGCCTCATCCAGGAAATCATTGGCATCCGGGCACCCGTCCAGGGCGCGCTGGGAATAATTGGAAAGCAGCAGCACCTGATAGCCCGCCGCCTTCAGCGCGCGGATCCAGGGAATCGTCTCCTCCCTGCGCGTGAGCATCCCCTTGATGTCGGCAAAGGTGGCACGGATCCGGTCCGCAATCTCGGGATCCCCCTCGCAGAATTTGTCCATGATCTCATCATCCGTCATATAGCCGCGGTCGTATTCCTTCCACCAGATGCTGTGCACCGTGTCCCGGATGATCCGCTCCGTCATTTCCGGGTCGTTGCCCTTGGAAAGGATAAAATCACGGAAGTCAAAGCCAACCAGCACGCCGCCGATGTCAAGAACCACCGTTTTAATCTTTCCCATCTTCTTCCTCTTCCTTCCCCTCGGCAGCGCCGGGCGTTTTTGCCTTTCCGAGCGCCCAGATGAGCAGCCACAAAAGAATCGGCAAAAATACCGCCGCCGCAAGGAGCCTGAACACAAGCCCCGTCCGGTCAGGACCGCCAAAAAGGGCAACAAACAGCGCTGACGCGGCCAGACCAAACAGTCCGATCACACCGATCAGCGCCAACACCCGCTGCACGGGGGAATACGTATGCTTTCTGTCATTCTTCATCCCGGGTTCCTTCCGCTTCGTCCGGTACGATCCGTCACCTTCCGGATTTGCGGTAGATCACGTCCTGACGGCCGGGGCCGTTGGACACCATCGTGATCGGATAGCCGATCTGCGATTCGATAAAATTGACGTAATCCTGCGTCTCCTGCGGCAGCTCCTCAAACGTGCGGATTCCGCGGATATCGCACTTCCATCCCTTAAACACCTTGTAGACCGGCTTGCAGCGGGACAGATCCTTTGTCAGCGGGAATTCCGTGATCTCCTTTCCGTCCAGCTCATAGGCGACGCAGACCGGGATCTCATCCAGATAGCCCAGCGCGTCCAGAACCGAAAGTGCCACATCGGTGCAGCCCTGCAGGCGGCAGCCGTATTTCGAGGCCACGCAGTCATACCAGCCCACGCGCCGGGGTCTTCCCGTCGTCGCGCCGTACTCTCCGCCGTCGCCGCCGTGATTGCGAAGGAGCTCCGCCTCCTCATCAAAGATCTCCGAGACAAACTCGCCCGCGCCCACCGCGGAGGAATAAGCCTTGGAAACCACCACGATCTGCCGGATTTCATAGGGCGGGATCCCGGCGCCGATGGCACCGTAGGCCGCCAGCGGAGAGGACGAGGTGACCATGGGATAGATCCCGTGATCGGGATCCTTCATGGTGCCCAGCTGTCCCTCCAGCAGAATGGTCTTTTTCTCCCTGATCGCCCGGTCCAGATAGAGCGACACGTCTCCCAGATAAGGCGCCACCCGTTCGCGCTGTTCCTTGATCCAGGCGAGAATTCCCTCCTGATCCAGCGGATCCGTGTGATAGAGATGAACCAGCAGCGCATCCTTGATGGAAGCGATCCGCGCAATCTTTTCCTTCAGCACGTCGTCTGACTGATAGAACTCATTGATCTGCCAGCCGATCTTGGCGTATTTGTCGGAGTAAAACGGCGCGATGCCCGACTTCGTCGACCCGAAGGACTTGCCCGCAAGCCGCGCCTCCTCCAGGGAATCAAACAGCACATGATACGGCATCATGACCTGCACCCGGTCGGACACCATGATCTGCGGCGCGGGCACCCCCTTGCCGGTGATGTCGTCCAGCTCCTTCATGAACTTTTCGATATCAAAGGCGACACCGTTGCCGATGATATTCATGATCTTCGTGTGGAAGACCCCCGAAGGCATCGTGTGCAGCGCAAACTTGCCGTACGGGTTGACAATCGTGTGGCCGGCATTTGCGCCGCCCTGAAAGCGGATGACAATATCGGCGTCCTCCGCCAGCATATCCGTGAATTTTCCCTTGCCCTCGTCTCCCCAGTTTGCGCCGACTACTGCTTTTACCATTTTTCCGCGTTCCCCCTGTTACTTCGTTTTTACCGGCACCAGCTGCTTCTTGCGGCTGATATAGAGCAGATCCGCCACCAGTCCGTCAAAGGCCAGCAGCATAACGATCAGATGCAGCCAGAGATTGCTC
Source organism: Lachnospiraceae bacterium (assembly GCA_024682835.1). Lineage (GTDB taxonomy): Bacteria > Bacillota > Clostridia > Lachnospirales > Lachnospiraceae > Butyrivibrio. The sequence goes on from JAIKYU010000138.1 coordinate 12,313, forward strand.
TCGTCTCCCGTCGCACTGCCGCGGGCATTTCCCGCACCGCTCGAGCCGGACGCCTGCGTGCCGCTGCCCGTGGTCTTCAAGGTGGAGCCCGTCGACGCCGAATTGGAAGAGCTGGAGCTGGCACTCGCCGTGTCCTCTGTCGCCAGCCAGTTGTAGCCGGAGCTGTCCTTGGTGATGACCTTGGCAGTCGACGACTTGCTGGTGTTGTAATCGTAGGCCTTGCTGATACCCAGACTGCTGTCCGTCAGGAAAATGACCGGCTTCAGGCTGCTGGAGGGCGAGGTCTCAATCACCAGATACTTCTGTCCGGGCACCAGACCGCTGACCTCCACCTTTCCGTTGCTGTCCGAGCTCACTTCGGTCAGCAGCTGCCAGCTGTTGCCGTCCCAGTCCAGCGTGCTGCTGGCTGCGCGGACACTCATGTGCATCGCTTTGTCAAACCGGTCAAGCAGCTTGTCCCAGGTGGCCTTCACCGAATAGTAGTAGTCCTCTCCGGATTCGTGCGTGGAGGACGTGGAAGACGCCTGAAGCTCGATATCCGTTGAGGTCGCTTTGATCTTGTTCACGAGACGATCCGCGTCGCCGGTCGATTCCTCCACCCGGTAGACGGCGAACTTCGCCGTGTCGCTGTAGGGCTCCAGCGTCACGGTGGTGCCGGTGGCGGAAGTCTTCTTCCGCTTTTTCGCCGAAAACTTCATCGTCCCATGCTTGATGGTTCCGACAATCACACTCTCATCCCCCGACTCTGAGCTGATCTCCGACTCCAGCTTCCAGGAACCCGCACTTCTCGAAACCGAATAGTCCCGTCCGTTGCCGGCAGGCTTGATGATAAAGGAAGGCGTTGTAGAGCCGGTAGTAAGGTTCTTCAGCGAGGAATCCGCACTCGCATAAGTCACGGTAAATGCGGAGGTTGCATACAGGTTGGTTCCGTACAGCATCAGGCTGCCGCTTTCATCCGTGACCATTGTCGCAGAAACTTGTGTTTTTCCGCTATTCGTCGACGATACAGTCTTTCCATCCGAGTCAAACCAAGTCTGGCTTGTATTACTCGATGTAATTCCAAATTTTATTCCTTCGATCAGTCCGAAATCATCCTCCTTGGCAACGGAATAATTCTCCCGGCAATCGATGGCAAGAGTCAGATTGATGGACATATACGGTTCATATACCGTGATCGTCGGAACCGTGACCGTCGACGTCTTCGTCGTGCTTCCGGAGGTGACGGTCTCTCCCGGATTTTCCACCGACACGCGGAAGTCAACCGGCGTCTTGGCCTTCACATCGGTCACCCACCCGTTCGATGCAGCAACCGTAAACTTGAAGCTGGGTACGGCATAGCCCAGGGACGCCAGACTCACCCCCTGGGTAACCGTGTAGGTCGCCCCGGGAACCAGTCCGGAAATATCGTATTCCGCAGTGGTTGATTCCACCGTGATCTCCGTTCCGTCCGCATCATTTTTAAAGATAAACGGAATGCTGTATGCCACGCCTGAGGCTGACACCGTCAGTGGCTGGCTCTTACGTTCACCCAAAGCCTCCCGGTACAGATACATCTTCACGCCTGATGCTGACTGCGTGGTGAAGCTTGTCGTCACCAGCACCTGCGTGTCATCCACCGTGACCGTGGCCTTGTCCGGGCTGGACTCCAGGAACTCCTGCAGCGGATAAATCGTGTAAAGGTGTGTATTACTGTCCTTTGTGTACGTCGAACCCGTAGCGACCGTCGTCGTTTCGACCACACAATATTGTTCACCGAATCGAAGTCCATC
>JAIKYU010000004.1 GCA_024682835.1 Lachnospiraceae bacterium
GAATGGATCCCTATAACCGCCCTACCGTCAGCGCTGTAAGAACGTATTTCAGGAGTCTTTCTCTGATCGTTTTCTGTGTATCCTTCATACCGTCAATCCTCCTTAGATATTAAATACGAAAGATATTATCACCCCGGTATAACGGCTCGTCAAGACATAAATGGTAACGATCGGCTGTCCGGATGGTTCCGATAAACACCTGAATGAACATCGCTATACGCTGCTATATGGAATAATCCGGTCATTTTTGATATAATACGGTTGTGGCTTTTTGAACCTGCGAACATACCACTTAGCACGCAAGGAGAGTACTATGGATATGCCAGGTCAGTATCCCGCGGAAAGAAAGCGTCGTCTGGATGAACTGTTCGACGCTTTCTCCATCATCGGAGATGATACCTATGTCTATCTGTGCGACATGAGATATGATATCTCCCGGTGGTCCAGGACGTTGGTGGAATCCTACGGCCTGCCCGGAGAGTATATGCATGCCGCCGGGGAGATCTGGGAAGAATACGTCCATCCCGAAGATCGTAAAGCGTACCATGAAGGTATTGATGCGATCTTTAACGGAAAAGCATCCGATCATGACATACAGTACCGTGCGAAGAGGACTGACGGCGAGTATGACGTCTGTACCTGCAGAGGTATCGTGATCAGTGATCAGGACGGACAGCCGGAGTACTTCGGAGGAGCGATCCGGAATCACAGCAAACAGAGCCACATCGATACCCTGACAGGTCTGCGAAATCAGTATGGCTTCTTTGAGGATATCATGAGCCATATCAAAAACAACACTCCCATGAGAGTCTGTGTTCTCGGGATCGGGAAACTATCCGAGATCAATGAGGTACATGGATACGGTGCGGGAAACATCGTGATCCAGCACTTTGGCCGGTATCTGATGGACCATATCGGAAACCGGGGCGGGACGTATCGTCTGGACGGGGGCAAGTTCGCGGTCATTTCCGAGACCTTGACCTATGATGAACTGAAAAACGCTTATGAGGCGCTTCGCGCCTACTTCCGGGGCGGCCTGAGCGTGGAAGATGCCTTTATCGCTCTCGAACTCAATGCCGGTACTCTGTACATCGACGATTTCAACACAGATGAGCAGACCGTGTATTCCTGCCTGAATTTTGCCTATGATGATTCCAAGATCCGGAAGCACGGAGATCTTGTGGAATTCCAAAACAAACTGACTTCTGACAACAAAGCGCGGGTGGAAAAGCTTCATGCGATCAGAACCTCGGTCAATCATGGATTCGATGGGTTTTATCTCCTGTATCAGCCTGTGGTCGACGCGCAGACGGAAAAGCTGATCGGGGCGGAAGCACTGCTGCGCTTTAAAAACGAGAAATACGGCATGGTACCGCCGGATGCCTTTATTCCGTTTCTTGAAATGGATCCGGTCTTTCCGAAGCTGGGGGAATGGATCCTTCGGACGGCCATCTCGGGCGCCAAGGCCATCCAGTCCGTTCTGCCGGACTTTCAGATCAACGTCAACCTGTCATACTCGCAGATGGAAAAAGCGGATTTCACGGATACCGTCTGGAACATCGTCAAAAGCCTGGGCTTCCCTCCGGAAAAGCTCTGCCTTGAGGTGACCGAAAGATGCCGTCTGCTGGATATGGACCTGTTGAAAAATGAGACCACCAATCTTCGTGCCGGAGGGATCCGGCTGGCGTTAGATGATTTCGGCACAGGTTTTTCCTCTGTCGGATTATTGAAGAGCCTTCCCTTTGACACGATCAAGGTGGACCGCGGGTTTGTCCAGAAGATCGAGGAGGATGAACAGGAAAGAAAGCTGGTCAACAACTTCATCGATGTGGCGAAGGTGTTTGATGCCGATGTCTGCGTGGAAGGAATTGAAACCGCGGGGATGCGGGATATCCTGAAAAGTTTCGGTATCCATAGCTTCCAGGGGTACTATTATTCCAAACCAATCGAGCTGGAAAGCATCCTTGAGAGGCTGAGAACGAGTGCCGGCGCGTTGTGTTTTCGGAAATGACAGGCGGAACGATGTTTGAAGCGTTTAACAACGTGAGGAGCGATCATGGACAACGATGAAGCGCTGCATTATCTGGAACTGACAGGAGATGAGACCTTCCGCTATGCCGCATCGAGCGGTCTGCTCACGATCACGGCTTTTTTCCCTGAAAGGATCGTCTACGAAGGCCCCCTGGAGAAGCGACTCGAGCAGATGGAAAAAGAGATCGAGGAGCGTGAACGGGATGCGTTCCGTCAATTCTATACTGCGATTGAGAAGGGGGAAGGAAGCTTTTCCCATACGATCAAGCTTCGAGATTCCATTCGCCGGATCACCTGCAAGGCTGTTACGGAAGATAACGGAGATCGTACCGTATACGGCGTGATCCATTCGGAAAAGAAGGATTTTCTCAATGAACTGACCTTCAAAAGAGCCTCCGATAAGGACCCTATGCTCAATATGCTCAGTAAGTCCGCGATCACGGAATATGCGCAGCAACTGATCAGCCGGCATGACTGTCCTGCCACATTTATCGTAATGTTCGACCTGGATCATTTCAAGATGGTCAATGATACCTACGGACATGTGTTCGGCGATGAGGTTCTGATTCATGTCACCGAGGTGATCAACAAAGCGGTGGGCGCAAACGGTGTTGTCGGCAGGGTCGGCGGCGATGAGATCATGATCATCACCCGGGGGATCGCCGACAAGGCATCTCTTCGGCCGATGCTCAGAGAGATCCGGATGAATATCGAAGAGGATTATGCCGGAAAGCTGGGAAGCATCTCCCTCACGTGCTCTATGGGGGCTGCCGCTTATCCCGATCATGGGGACAGCTATAAGAGTGTCCTGCAGCTGGCCGATAAGATGCTGTATCTCGCCAAGGAAAAGGGAAGAAACAGGTATGTGATCTATACGCCCGAGATGCATCAGGATCTTCTCGGGCAGGTGGGAAATCAGGAGGGCGCGTGGAATTTGTCCGCGTCCTTTGACAAGATCGGCATCATTCACTATATGCTCGAGAACTACATCGTCGACGGCGCCACCAATAACGAGGTGTCATTTGCCAATGTGGGGAGAAATTTCAATCTGAGTGAGATCCTGATCGTCTATGAGAGCGGCAAGGTCGGTTTTCGCTGGACGCCGGAGAGCACGTATCACAACAAAAAGGATCTGCGCTGGCTGACGACGGAGGAAAGCTTTTTTTCCGATTTTGACAAGAATGATCTTTTTGTTGTGGACTGGCTGGATAATCTGAAAGATAAGCATCCGGAGCTGCAAAAGAAGCTCATGAACCGTGACATTCAGTCAGCACTTTTTTATCGTCTGAAGGACAAGGGAGAAACAAAGGGTTTTATCATGTTCGCCCGCAAGGAGCAGCGACAGAAATGGTCCGAGTATGAACTTCTTGCCCTGTCTACCATTGCAAAGGTTTTTGAACTGTCCGTGTACCGTTGAATCCAGATACGGCCGTTCGATCTATTCGTTACAAAGGACTTGTCAAATCGGTATTCTGTGCTAAAATAACCCGGAAAGCGCCGGATGGCGCATACATCCTGCGCTCCCGAAGTTTTATACCTATGAATTAGATATAAAACTCTCAAATGCTTGAAAATTCAGTGTTTTTTGCTTGTTTTGCTCATTGACTTTTCTACTCCATAGATATAAAATATATCTATGGAGGTGGTAATATGCCACAGCAAAAAACACAGCGTATCAACGGTACGGATTATGTCTATA